>JANQRK010000089.1 GCA_028284585.1 Chromatiales bacterium | reverse complement strand
AGAAGATGAGCGCCGGTTCTGTCGACTGAGCAATCCCGCTCGCCGGGGCAACGCCCCGGCTTCCTTTCACCTACAGGGCGCGGCCAGCAGTGGCCGCGCTTTTCTGCTTGGCTTGTTGGAGCCTTTGTTCAGTCCTTCACGATCAAAGCTCCAAGACCAGGTTCCTACCGCCAAGAAACAACACCCATACCGAAACCGTCGCCCAGTGGATAATCACCGGGACCCAAACCGAACGCGACACCACGTATGCATGGCCGCAAGTCACTCCCAACGCAACGACAATCACCAGAAACCAAGGGTCGAGGAAGACTGGGATAGCTGAATGATTGAACGCCAGGGCATTGATTGGATGCCAAGCGACAAACGCCAGGGAACTAAGCACAACCGCCCGCGTCGCCCCTCGACGACCAGCGCTCAGTGTCTCGCGAGGGATGAGCACGCCCCTGAAGAACATCTCCTCGAGCAGGGACGGAAAGATGAACAATGTGAACGGCAATAGCGGCGCGATCTCTGATTGTAACGGTGCAAATCGCAGTAGGTCTGTACCGAAACCCACCGTCATCGCAACGACCACGAACAGCGGTACCAAGATCCAGGCGCGAAGCGGCGTTGGCAGCGGCGACGTCGACAGTCCCCTACCCAGGTTGCTTCGCAGATATCGACCTATCATGAATCACCTGAACGTCGCCCCGCAGACCGTGAAAACGGCCGCGGCTTCACCCAAAACCAACTTGCCACTACCGCGGCACCAAAGACCGTGTATAGGGTTACGAACACCCATGCCGGCGCCTGGTAGTACAGCAGCCTCTCGACCCAATGCGCGATAAACGACCCGGTGTAGCTAGCTGCACCGGCCTTGTCGCGAAGGGCCATCTCCCAAACCGTCAGCGGACATAGGATGCCCAGCCAGGACTGGATCACGACGACGCCGATGCAGACAAGGTGTGTGGTCCGGAACCAAGGATTACGCACCCAGCACCAGCCACAGGTGCCACCGAGCAGCACGATAAAAAGGCCGAACACAACAAATATCACGAACAGCAAATGGACCAGCAGCACGCCGTCGGCGGCGATCAGATAGAGCGAAGGCGAATTCATGCACCATCTCTAGCACTAAGTCGGTCGCAGCGCAGCCCCGCTGAGCCTACTTGCCGATACAAAAACTCGTGAAGATCTCACCGAGCAGGTCGTCGGCAGCGAATTCGCCGGTGATGGTCGCCAGCGCCACCTGGGCCTGGCGCAGATCCTCGGCCAACAGCTCACCGGCGCGACCGTCGCGCAGTGCCTTGCGGCCCGCCAGGAGTGCGCCTTGGGCGTGATCGATCGCTGTCAGGTGACGGCGCCGGGCGCTGAAGTCACCCTCGCCCGATCCTTGGTAGGCAACTAGACCCTTCAAATGCTCGCGCAGCAACGCGATCCCCTCCCCCTGCTTCGCCGATAGACAAATCTCGGGAGTGCCCTGGTGATCACGCAGGCTGGGCGGTATACCGATCAAGTCGCCCTTGTTGCGGACCCGCGTAAACGCCAGTCCCGGTGGCAGATCGGCCACGGCCAGGCCAGTCGCCTCGGGATCATCGGCACCATCGAACACCCAGAGCGCATGATCGGCACGCGCGATTTGTTCGCGCGCGCGTTGCACACCTGCGCGTTCCACGACATCGCCTGACTCGCGCAGGCCGGCAGTATCGACGATGTGCAGCGGCAGCCCGTCGATCTCAATCTGTTCGCGCAGGACATCGCGCGTGGTTCCTGGGACCTGAGTGACAATCGCGCTGTTCTGTCCAGTTAGGGCGTTCATGAGGCTGGACTTCCCGGCATTTGGCAGGCCCGCTATCACCAAGGTCAGGCCGTCGCGCAGTAAGCGACCCGTGTGCGCCTGACGGAGCAGCCCCCCCACATCGTCGATAATTTCCTCCAAATGTTCATGGATACGGTCATCGGCAAGAAAATCGATATCCTCCTCGGGAAAGTCGATCGCCGCTTCGACGTAAGTACGCAGGCGTACCAGCTCCGCTACCAAGCCATGAATGCGTGCGGAAAATTCACCACTCAGCGAGCGCATTGCCGAACGTGCCGCGGCCTGGGTCTGGCTGTCGATCAGATCCGCTACCGCCTCGGCCTGGGCCAGATCGAGTTTGTCGTTGAGGAAGGCGCGGCGGGAGAATTCGCCCGGTTCGGCCAGTCGCGCCCCAAGCGCAAGGGTACGCCGCAGCAATAGATCCATCACCACAGGCCCACCATGGCCGTGCAGCTCTAACACATCTTCGCTGGTGAACGAGGCCGGTGCGGGAAAATACAGCGCGATGCCTTGATCCAAGGATTCGCCGGCCGCATCGAGAAAGCGCGCATACCGCGCCTGGCGTGGCAACGGCAAACTACCGAGCATGGATCGCGCTATGTCGCAGGTCCCGGGGCCCGACACGCGCACAATGCCCACCCCACCCCGTCCAGGAGGCGTAGCGATCGCCGCGATCGTATCCTTTGAGGGGTCACTGGACGGGTTCGTCAGGCCTTGGCTCCTTGCTCAACTCGTTTTGTGATTACCCATTGTTGGGCAATCGAAAGCAGATTGTTGACCACCCAGTACAGCACGAGCCCCGCGGGGAAAAACGCGAACAATGCCGTGAAGACGATTGGGAGCAGCATGAAGATCTTGGCTTGCACTGGGTCGGGCGGTGGCGGGTTGAGCCTTTGCTGGACAATCATCGATGCGCCCATGATTGCCGGCAACACGAAATAGGGATCTTTGATCGACAAATCTTCGATCCAGAGAATCCAAGGTGCCTGACGTAGTTCGACACTCTCCAGCAACACCCAGTACAAGGCAATGAAGAAAGGAATCTGGATCAGCATCGGCAGACAGCCGCCGAGCGGGTTGATCTTCTCCGTTTTGTACAACTCCACCATCGCATGCTGCATGCGTTGCTTATCGTCACCATAGCGATCCTTGATGGCCTGGACACGTGGTGCGAGCCGACGCATATTGGCCATGGATCGGTAACTGGCCTCGGATAGCTTGAAGAACAAGAGCTTGATGAGGATGGTGAATATAATGATGGTCCAGCCCCAATTTTGGACCAGCGCTTGGATCTGTTCCAAGATCCAGTACATCGGTTTGGACAGGAACACTAGCCAACCGTAATCCACAGTCAGGTCCAGACCCTCGGCGAGTTGCTCCAGCTCAGCTTGCAGCTTAGGTCCGATAAACAGCGTGCTGGAAAAACGTTCGGAGGCCCCAGGCTCCACCTTCCGCAATGGCGAATAGGCACCGATAACTCCCCTACCGTTGGGCAGGCGCTTGCCATAAAAATGTTGCTGCTCACCACGCGGCGGAACAATCGCACCGAGAAAGTAATGCTGGATCATCGCGACCCAGCCATCGACCACGTCGCGATCGAGCTTGCCTGCGCCTAGATCGCCGATATCATACTTTTGATACTTGTCTTCCTGGCTATAGATCGCGCCGCCGGTGTAAGTCACCATAAAGAGATTGCCGGAATCGGCCTGTTCTCCCCGTTGAAACTGGCTATACGCGCGCCCCGACCATTGTGCTTCGGAGCCGTTACTCACCAAGTGCTCGAGTTCAACTGCATGCGTCCCTCGACGAAAGGTGTAGCGCTTGGTTACCGTCACCCCATCGGGAGAACGCCAGACCAAATCGACCTGCAAGCTATCGTCACCAGGCTGTAGCTCGAAGCGATCAGCGGCGGCGCTAAACAGCGCCTTATGCGTGGGTGTTCGCTCGGGATCCGGGCCCAGAAGCCCTGATTGCAGGATGAAAAAGTCAGATGGCCGCCGACTCATCAACCGGAACTTATCTTGCGGTTGGTCGACCGCAACCGGGTAATTGACCAGGCGGGCATCGACGACGGTGCCGCCGCGCGGGTCGATTGTCAGATCCAGGGTGTCGGTGAGCACTTCGATCAAATCGGCTTCGCCGGTAGCCTCCTCCACGATTTGAAGATCGGCCGCTGGCATATCGATTTCAGCTCGTGCAGGTGCCACCGGGGTATCGCCAGCAACATCCACTGCCGGGCCGACTTGGGTCTCCCGATTGAGTTCTTGCTGTGCCGGACCGTAGTCTGCTTGCCACGTCTGGTACAGCAGTACACCGATGAAAATAAGGATTACAACCAGTATCGGGCGAATGTTATCCATCAGATTTTCTTGTGATTTGAGGCGCGAGCTTGCCGCGGAAAGGCCGGGAGTTTACCCGGATTGTGCTGCCGACGCACCGCATCGGCGCCAGCCGCATAAAGGAAAGTTCTAAACGATCTGAGTCTCTGTGCGGCGCATGGACGTGCCGCCTTTCTGACCCCAATTAGCAACCGAAAGTGAGCAGATGCAACGATGCCATCCAAGGCGTTTTCAGTGGTCTGCTTGAGTGCCTTGCGAGGGACGCCCCTGGCGAGCTGCCAGTCTATCCAGATGCCGAATCAGCGAGCTGCGTAGGCGCAATCTATCTGCAGACACCGCAGCCCCCCGCGCCATGACGACCAGGTCGACACTTACCAGCTGATCCTTGTGACACCGGAAGGTTTCGCGTATCAGGCGTTTGAGCCGGTTACGGTCGACTGCTCGACGTACCTGCTTTTTAGAAATCGCCAGACCAAGACGTGCCCTGCCAACACGCCCTCCGACGGCGAGCACGGTGAAATAACGGTCAGCGGAGCGCACCGGGTCTGCGAAGACGCGCGTGAAATCCGCAGACGCGATTAGGCGTGCAGTTTTGGGGAATCTATGGTCGCGGATCGGTGTGACCCGAGCGAATTCAGGGTATCAAGCGCGCCCGGCCTTTTGCGCGGCGTGCATTCAACACCTTACGGCCACCGCGCGTGGCCATTCGAGCACGGAAACCGTGGGTTCGCGCCCGCTTGAGTCGGCTAGGTTGAAAGGTGCGTTTCATGACGTTTCCCGATAGCTCCGTCGTCTGCGGTAAATAATCTTCATTTGCCTAAGGGTGTACCTCGGCGTGGGCATAGCTACGCCCGAATCCTTGGACAGAAGGGGGCAAAATTTTAAGGGATACGCGTTACGACGTCAATGATGCCGGGCGGCAGTTCAAAATCGTGATGGACGCAGCAGTGATGCGTAACCAAGTCGCAGAGGTTCGACTGTATGTAAACACTCACTTCTTATCAAATAACTGATATCAAGGCACAACTTATTCGATATAGGTTGTGGATAAAGGGTCGCTTGTCGGATTAAACTAGGCCCTAGGTTCGCGTGATTCTGTCCCTGTGGCTTATAACAGAGAATATCAGACAGCCTGCCGAGTGGTCACACCAAGGAATCACCGTCGCCTGAACTAGAACAACGAAGCATAAACCCTAGGCCACCTGCGGGTTTGCAGGGGGGTCGGATGCCTGCTTGTGTTCGCACACGATGACTTTGTTACCACACCGCTACCCACTTCGATCGGGGGACGCGGTACGTCCGGCGAAACCTGAAAACTATGAATATCAATCTTTGGCAGCACTGCCTCGACCGACTCGGCAATGAAATCCCCAATCAACAGTTCAACACTTGGATCCGCCCGCTACATTGTGTTCAGGAAGCACAGCGGCTAAGACTAATGGCGCCCAACGCCTTCGTCCTCGATTGGGTAAAGAAACACTACTTGGAACGCCTTCAAAGTTACGTATGTGATCTCGGCCAAGGCGAGGCCGACATGGCGATCAGTCTAGAGATTGGTAGCGCTCCTCGAACCCTCGAGGCGGTAGGCCGGCCTTCGACGGGCCCGTCGCAACGCTCCGGGTCACCCCCTGACGCCACCCAACCGGAACCCATCCGGATCTCGTTGAAGGCCAGAACCAACCCGGATTTCACCTTTGACAGCTTTGTCGAAGGCAAGTCTAACCAGCTCGCAAGGGCTGCAGGAATGCAGATCGGTGACAACCCTGGTCGCGTCTACAATCCTTTATTCATCTACGGCGGTGTCGGCTTGGGCAAGACCCACCTAATGCATGCGGTGGGCAACCGGATCTTACGCAACAGCCCGAAAGCACAAGTGTTGTATATGCATTCCGAGGGTTTCGTCGCCGAGATGGTCAAGGCCTTACAGCACGGCACGATTGACGATTTCAAACGCAAAATGCGCTCCGTCAATGCGCTACTCATCGACGATGTGCAGTTTTTCGCCGGCAAAGAACGCTCCCAAGAGGAGTTTTTTCATACCTTCAACGCGCTGTTCGAATCGCAACAGCAGATCATCTTGACCAGCGACCGCTTTCCCAAGGAGGTCGACGGTTTGGAAGACCGCCTGAAGTCACGCTTCGGTTGGGGGCTAACGGTGGCTGTGGAACCCCCAGATCTAGAGACCCGTGTGGCCATTCTGAAGTCAAAGGGACAACAACTGTTCGATGTGGAGCTGCCGAATGAGGTCGCATTCTTCGTCGGTAAACGGGTGCGCTCGAATATCCGAGAACTCGAGGGAGCCTTGCGGCGAATTGTCGCCAACTCACAGTTCACCGGCCGGCCAATCACCATGGAGTTTGCCAAAGACGCCTTGCGTGACATGATCGCAGCACAAGACAAGCTGATCACGATTCCCAATATTCAACGTACCGTGGCCGAGTACTTTAAAATCCGGACATCCGACCTACTTTCTAGCAAACGCAGCCGCACCATTGCACGGCCGCGCCAGATAGCCATGACGCTCGCTAAGGAGCTAACCAATCACAGCCTGCCGGAAATCGGCGAAGCCTTTGGTGGCCGTGATCATACAACTGTCTTATATGCCACTCGAAAGATCGCTGAACTGAAAGACAGCGATCAACGGGTTTGTGAGGACTACAACAACCTGTTGAGAACCCTGAGCAATTGATGTGTTCTCTAGCCTCAAAAGAATCGGCTAGTCGCAAACGCGATACACTTTTCCACATAGCCCAAACAGGACACGCAAAGTTTGAGACAGTAAGTTTCGTATGCGCCAATTGCAAGTTAAGTATATGAATGAAAACTTTATTATTCTATTTACTCACAGAAGAGCAGCGCCTTAATAGTAATAATAATTCTTAAAAATAAACATTCTAATTTTTATATACCGGAGATCGAACGGGATGAAAATATGCGCAAACCGGGACGATTTGCTCAAGCCATTGCAGCAAATCGTTGGCGTGGTAGAGCGCAGGCAGACACTGCCAATTTTGGCCAATGTACTTCTGGTTCTCAAAGATGGTGTTTTAACCTTGAATGCTACCGATCTTGAGGTCGAGTTAAGCACGACAGCCTCTGTTGATGACGCCACAGGCGATAGCGAGTTCACCTTGCCGGCGCGGAAGCTCCTGGACATCTGCAAGGCGTTGCCTGAAGAAGCGTCACTGGCGATCGACGTGGAAGGTGACAAAGTGACATTGCGTTCTGGTCGTGGGAGATACACTTTAGGTACTTTGCCGGCTCAAGATTATCCGAGTATCGAATCCGCTAAGGCTGGAGATGCCTTAGCCCTCCCGGTGAGTGTGCTCAAACGCCTGATCGATAAGACGCAATTCGCGATGGCGCAGCAAGATGTGCGCTATTACCTGAACGGCCTGCTATTGGAGGTCCGCCCTGGTCGGGTGCGTACCGTGGCCACCGATGGCCACCGTCTGGCGCTATGCGATGCGCCTTTCGATCAGGAATGCGCACTGGATATACAGGTCATCCTGCCGCGCAAGGCAGTGATTGAATTGGGACGTTTACTGGGCCATGCAACAGAGGAGACTGCGCAATTGCAAATTAGCAATAGCCATCTGCGTGTTGATCTGGGCAACGGGAGTTTTACCACCAAGCTGATTGATGGACGGTTTCCAGACTACGAGCGGGTAATGCCTAGCGGGGAGGCGACCTTGGTGCTTTCCGACAAGGAAATGCTCAGGCAAGCGCTCGCAAGGACTGCAATTTTATCTAACGAGAAGTATCGCGGGATACGTTTCCAATTGAGCAAAGGATTGGTGCAGCTGAGCGCACACAACCCTGAACAAGATGAAGCCGAGGAGGAGCTCGAGGTCGATTACGAGGGCGATGATCTGACCATCGGTTTTAACGTCGGTTATCTGTTGGATGTGTTGGGAATCTTGGACGGTGATCAAGTGCAGATGGCAGTTATTGATTCCAATTCGAGTACTCTGCTGACTCAGAGTGGCGCGACTGACTGCCGGTATGTCGTTATGCCTATGCGGCTGTGACACAAAGCAGCACTAAGAGGATAGGTGAGTAGATGGGGCCAGATGGCCCTTTTTTGTTAGTCCCTGGTTGTCGTCGGCGCAGGTGCTTGGAGAATGCGAATCCTGTCATTGCAGGTTGAGAATCTGCGGGTGATCGAGGGTGTTCAGATAGAGCCGTGCGGCGGGCTGAATCTGATAACTGGTGCCAATGGGGCAGGTAAGACCTCGCTGCTCGAGGCGATCTACTTGGCCGGTCGTGGACGGACTTTTCGACATGCCGAAGCGGGCCCTATGATCCGACAGGGTGCGGACTCTACTCGGGTTGTCGTGAAGTTCGAGAATGCAGCCCAAGGTCGTCAGTCGGTTCTTGGGGTGCAGCGCGAAAGGAAACGCCTAGTTTGTCGCCTCGATGGTCAAGAAGTCGTCCAGCGATCGGGCCTCGCAGCGGCCTTGCCGGTGCAATGGGTCGGTTCTCAACCACAGCAGCTCTTGTCCATGGGGCCGGATATCCGCCGTCGCTTCATCGACATGGGATTGTTCCACGTGGAACCAAGCTTCTTTACCGTTTTGAAGGCATTTCAACGCGCGTATCGGCAGCGAAATGCAGCGATCAGAGAGGGCCTTGCGGATGAGGTTCGCCACTGGGATCCAGTTTTCGCTGATGCCTCAGAGCAGCTTTCGGCCTGCCGAGAAGGCCTGGTTGAAGCGCTGATGCGACGCACCATGGCGCTGATTCGTGACTGGGATCCCGGATTCAAGGTCGATTTCCGCTATCGACGCGGCTGGGCGGACGATGTGTCTCTGGTCGAACAACTGGGACGCAAGACAGAATTAGATATGCGTATGGGTTTCACCACGGTCGGGCCCCAGCGTGCCGAGCTTGAGATAGTGACTGACAGTGGCCTATTGGCGGAGCGTCAATTGTCTCTTGGTCAGCAAAAACTCTTGGTGTTGGCATTGAACATTGCCTTACTAGATGTGCTAACTCAGCGCCGAGGGCTTACGCCAATCTTTTTAGTGGATGACTTGGGTGCAGAGCTCGACCACGGAAATCGGAAGCGCGCGCTCACGGAGATCCTAAACCGTAGAGCACAGGTGTTTATCGCTACGATCGAGAACAACCTGAGTGGCGAAAGGGCTGAGAATACCAAGGTGTTCCACGTGGAACATGGTGTGCTATCGCGATGCGCGGAGTAATTTGAGTTTGAGTCGGTATCCAAGGAGCAGAGTGCGTACTTACTGAACCAACCTTTTTCTATGAATGACCGTGTATAATCGGCCACTTAAGATTTACGTCTTCGATAGCCAGCATCTGTATGACCGAATCTGAAGATCGCAATAGCTACGACACATCTTCTATCAAAGTGCTGAAGGGCTTAGATGCGGTTAGAAAACGCCCTGGCATGTACATCGGCGACACCGATGATGGTACCGGGCTGCATCACATGGTCTTCGAGGTCGTCGATAATGCGATCGATGAGGCACTAGCCGGTTATTGCAAAAACATACGGGTCGTTATCCACACCGATAATTCGGTTAGTGTCCATGACGACGGGCGCGGCATCCCTGTCGGTATCCACGAAGAAGAGGGTATCTCTGCAGCCGAAGTTATCATGACGGTGTTGCATGCTGGTGGGAAGTTCGATGACAACTCGTACAAGGTTTCAGGCGGCCTGCACGGCGTTGGCGTTTCGGTAGTCAATGCGCTGTCAGATAACCTCGAGCTGAACGTGTGGCGTGAAGGTAATCACCATCGTCAAATCTATCATCTCGGCGTACCCAGTAGCCCATTGCATGTGGTGGGCAGCAGCGAGAAAACCGGCACGGAAGTGCATTTCCATCCTAGCCCGACCATTTTCTCTGGCATAGATTTTCACTACGACATACTTGCCAAGCGGCTGCGCGAACTCTCTTTCTTGAATTCCGGAGTGCGCATCCATTTGCGCGACGAGCGTTCCGACAAAGAAGATGTGTTTGAGTACGAAGGTGGGATTCGCGCCTTCGTGGAACACCTCAATCGCAATAAAACTCCGCTGCATCGAACAGTTTTTCACTTTGTTGCGGAACGCAATGACATCGCTGTCGAGGTCGCGCTGCAGTGGAACGAGTCGTATCAGGAGAGCATCTTTTGTTTCACCAATAACATTCCTCAGCGCGATGGCGGTACGCACTTGGCTGGCATGCGAGCGGCTCTGACCCGCACATTGAACGGCTATATCGATAAAGAAGGGTTGGCCAAGAAACAAAAGGTGAGTACCACGGGTGACGATGCTCGTGAGGGCCTGACTGCCGTGTTGTCGGTCAAAGTCCCAGATCCCAAGTTCTCCTCTCAAACCAAAGACAAACTGGTCTCATCGGAGGTCAAGGGGATCGTAGAGGCGTTGCTGGCCGAGAGGCTGGCCGAGTTCTTAGCCGAAAATCCCGCTGAGGCCAAGGTGATCTCGGGCAAGATGATCGAGGCGGCGCGTGCCCGCGAGGCTGCCCGCAAGGCGCGTGAGATGACGCGGCGCAAAGGGGTGCTGGATGTTGCCGGTTTGCCCGGAAAGCTCGCCGACTGCCAAGAAAAGGATCCGGCCCTTTCGGAACTCTACCTAGTGGAGGGTGATTCGGCCGGTGGTTCGGCCAAACAGGGTAGGGACCGTCGGACTCAGGCAATCCTCCCGCTAAAAGGCAAGATCCTCAATGTAGAAAAGGCTCGTTTCGACAAAATGCTGTCTTCCGCCGAGGTAGGTACCCTAATTACTGCTTTGGGTTGTGGTATTGGCCGCGAGGAGTTCGACCCGGACAAGCTGCGCTATCACCGCATCATTATCATGACGGACGCGGACGTCGATGGGGCCCATATCCGAACCTTGCTGTTGACCTTTTTTTACCGGCAAATGCCGGAACTGATCGAACGTGGCCATATCTACATTGCGCAACCACCCTTGTACAAGGTCAAGAAAGGTAAGCAGGAAAACTATCTCAAAGACGACGCCGAGCTAAACGCATATCTGTTGCGCACAGCGCTCGAGGGTGCCAGTTTGATCGTGAGTGCCGGAGCGCCGCCGCTGTCCGGCACGGCCTTGGAGGAATTGGCGCAGAAGATGGTGTTGGTCAAGGCGATCCAACAGCGTCTGGCTAGGCGCTACGACAGCGGATTGATGCAACACTTACTGTACATGCCCAGAGTGACCGATGCATTGCTCGATGAACCCGTGCAATGGCGGGCCTGGCTAGACGAGCTCCAGAGTCGTTTGAACGCGGATACAGGGGTTTCCGATCGCTACCATATTGCCTCGTCGGATGAGTCCGATTCCGCGGGAATTCTGATCGAGCATTGGACACATGGCATAGCGACTCGCCGCCGCTTGCCGCTGGAGTTTTTCCATGCCTCGGACTACCAGAAGATAGTCGAGATGGGCGAGCATCTCGATGGCCTACTCGGCGATGATGCAGAGGTTAGGCGGGGTGACAAAGGTCGGCCGACCACTAGTTTCGATGGGGCCTTGCAATGGTTGATGGACGAAGCCAAGCGCGGGCAGCACATCCAGCGCTATAAGGGGCTGGGTGAAATGAATCCCGATCAGCTGTGGGAGACAACCATGGACCCGGACACTCGCCGCCTACTCAGAGTCGACATCGAAGACGTCGTCGGATCTGATCAGATCTTTAGCACCTTGATGGGTGATCAGGTAGAGCCACGCCGCGACTTCATCGAACGCAATGCGTTGACCGTGGAAAACCTCGATGTTTGACGGTTCTCATTGGTAACAAGCAACCGGCAACACAGCGCTTCCCCTTTGTTGGGAGATTTTATCCACCAGGTTATCCACAGACACTACCCTGAATGGATGGGCCTTCAAGGGAACAACCAAGCGAAATCTAGGCAAAACCGGTCAGTGAGTAGTCACTTCGGATTTATGCCGAAAAGGGCAGAGCTCTAATTGTTTTTCTTCGATCCAGTTCTCGACCTGCTGCATGATTTCGGTGGCCTTCAGGCCGTTTGATTGGATGGCTGGTCCGACCACTATTCGAACTGTCCCGGGGTACTTCTTCACACCCCGCCGGCGCCAGTACAGGCCGGCATTGTGCGCGATTGGTATCACCACCGCGCCGGTCCGCTCAGCCAGTAAGCCACCACCTATGCCGTATTTCTTGCGTTGTCCCGGCGCGGTGCGGGTGCCCTCTGGGAAAATGACGACGGTTCGGCCCTCGGCGAGGCATTGACTGCCAAGCTCGATGATCTTCAATACCGCGCGCCGGCCGGCGCTGCGATCAATGGGTATCGACCCAGCGTAGCGCAGTCCCCAGCCAAACACAGGAATCTTGGTCAGTTCCTCTTTCAACACCCATGACTGCCGTGGACTCAGGATGCCACGCAGCCCAATGGTCTCCCAAGCCGATTGGTGCTTGGACATCACGATACAAGGACCATCTGGCAAGTTATCTTTGCCTTCGAGTTGGTATTTCAGGCCACAGATGGTGCGTTGCAACCAGAGATTTACTCGACCCCACCGGGTGGCGAGATAATCTGAGAAACGAGAGGGCAGAAGTCCTCCCAGCAGCACGATGGGTATCCCGAAGGCCAGGATGGTAACGGTCAGTCCGGCGTAGTACAGCAGCGAACGCAGCAGGATCATAGGTTCCCGCCAAGCAGGGCATCGACTGCGTCGGCTAGGTCGTCGTACCAAGGGTGCCGGGAAAGCTCTGGGTGTTTCTGTAGGTCGCGCGCCCCTTTGCCGGTACGGACCATGATGGGCCTGGCCTTGACGGCAAGTGCAGCGCCGGCGTCGCGTTCACTGTCGCCTATGAAAGGCACATCGTTCAGTGCCAGCGAGAAACGTTGCTCAATAGATCGCAACAGGCCAGGCGCCGGTTTTCGGCAGGCGCAGCCTGCCTCTGGCGCATGCGGGCAAAAGAAGATCCCTTGAACATGCCCGCCGACCCGCGCCAAGGCATGCTGGAACTTGGCATGGATTCGGTTTAAGTCGTCGATCGTTAGCAGACCGCGGCCAATACCCGACTGATTGGTCGCGACCGCGACCGCGACGCCAGCATGATTGAGGCGTGCGATGGCCTCCAGGCTGCCCGGGATGGCCTCCCATTCCTCGGGCGACTTGATGAAGTCGTCGGAATCTTCGTTGATCACACCGTCGCGGTCGAGCACCACCAGTCTGGGTAATTGATTCATGTAGGTTTCCTGGTCGAGGCGCGGCTTGGCGGATTTCTCGATACCTTAATCCGACTGTCGCCAATGCGCGATGCGTGTCGCAGCGGACAGGGTTGGCTTGGGATGAGCAACCGGCCCTCGGCAGCGGCCTGTTTGGATCATCAGCGGCCTGGATGAATGGCCATGGTCAGGTTTGCAATTGCGAGACATCGGCGACTCGCAAAAACTGCCGACCCAGCGATTGTAATAGGGCCAGTCGGTTGGCGCGTACCTCGGGCTTTTCTGCCATCACCATCACGTCGTCGAAGAAGCGGTCTACCGGGGCATGCAGCCGGCTGAGGGCCTGCAGCATGGCGCCGTAGTTGGTCTCCGCGGCCATCGGGCCGATCTGATCAGTGACGGCATTGATTTGGTCAAACAGCTCTTTTTCAGCCGTCAGCTCGAATAAGTCGGGATCAGCCTGGTCCGGCACTGATGCGGTGGCCTTCTTCAAGATGTTGGCGATACGCTTGTTGGCAGCGGCCAGTGCTTCGGCCGCGGGCAACGCGCGAAAGTCGGAGACGGCGCGCACGCGATGTTCGAAATCGGCGACGGAATCTGGTTGCACAGCAGCCACCGCCTCGAACACGTCGTGTGCGGTGCCCCCCTCGGCGTAGAGACCTTTGAGGCGCTCGAGCAAGAACGCGTAGACGGCTTCGCTGGTGTCGGCTTCCTGCAGCTTGCCGTTCAGCTGCTGTTCGGCGTTGGCCAATAAGGTCTTGAGATTCAGCGGCAATGCGTGCTCACGCAGGATGCGTAGGGCGCCCAAGGCGGCCCGGCGCAGCGCGAATGGATCTTTGTCGCCGGTTGGTCGCTGACCGACGCCGAAGATGCCGACCAGGGTGTCGACTCGCTCGGCCAGGGATACCGCGATACCGGTCGACGACTCTGGCAGCCGGTCGCCGGAAAACCGCGGCATGTAGAACTCTTCCATGGCTTGTGCCAGTTCGTCGGCCTCATCGTCGCGCTGTGCTTGGTAACGACCCATGACGCCCTGCATCTCGGGAAACTCGTTGACCATATGGGTCATCAAGTCACAACGGCTCAGCTCACCGGCACGCCGCGCCAAGGTCGGGTCGCCACCAATTTGGTCCGCTATGAGCGCCGCCAGCGTTGCAACCCGGGCCGATTTTTCGTGCAGCGTGCCGAGATCTTTCTGAAACACGACGTGCGCGAGCTGGTCTTTGTGCTCCTCGAGCCGCTTCTTGCTGTCTTGCTGCCAAAAAAACATGGCATCGGACAAGCGTGGGCGGATCACCCGCTCGTTACCCTTGCGGATAACCTCGGGGCGCTCACTGTCGATGTTCGCAACGGTAATGAAATGATTCATCAGCCGCCCATCTGCGCCAAACACTGGAAAATATCGTTGGTTACCCTTCATCGTGGCCACCAAGGCCTCTTGCGGGATGTCCAAGAAGCGCTCCTCGAAGCCGCCGGCGATCGCTACCGGCCACTCGTTGAGGGCGGTGACCTCATCGAGTAGATCATCGCTCAGGTCGGCCTTGCCTTTTAGCTTTTCGGCAAGTGTCTCTACCTGACCCTTGATTTTTTGACGCCTGACATGAAAGTGAGCAACTACTCTTCCCAATGAGCCCAGTACGTCAGCATAGTCCTCGGGGTCGTAGAGAGAAATCGCGTGCGGATGATGAAAGCGA
Source organism: Chromatiales bacterium (assembly GCA_028284585.1). Classification (GTDB taxonomy): domain Bacteria; phylum Pseudomonadota; class Gammaproteobacteria; order Chromatiales; family Chromatiaceae; genus Thiosocius. Next base: position 9,618 of record JANQRK010000089.1, on the reverse strand, counting down.
TGCCCATGGGTCTGATTGCTCGCCTCGGCGTCGAGTAGGGTGCAGGGTACGACTTTGTCGCCGAGCAGAAAGACCAGCCAATGCACGGGGCGCACGAATTCTGCCTCTGAGTCGCCCCAGCGCATGCGCTTGGGGATCGGCAGTCCGTCGAGCGCCCGTTGCGCAATCTGCGGCAGTAGTTCGCTGGCAGGTCGCCCGATCTGCTGTTGCCGGTAGACCAGCCAGCGACCTTGCTCGGTCTCCATTTTTTGCAGTTGGTCAACCGAGGTGCCGCAGGAGCGGGCAAAGCCCTCGGCCGCCTTGGTTGGCTTGCCGTCCGAATCGAAGGCTGCCTCGACGGCCGGGCCGCGGCGCTCGATGCTGCGGTCTGCTTGCTTGGTTTCGCAGTCTCGAATCAGCACCGCAAGCCGCCTTGGGGTTGCGTAGCTGGTTGCTTCTCCATGGCCTAGGTCGGCGGCTGTCAAGCCGTCGACGAAGCCCCTGCTGAGCGCGCCGGACAACTGCTGGAGTGCCCGCGGTGGTAATTCCTCGGTGCCCAACTCAAACAACACATGGGCGGTGCCTACACTGGAGTTACCCATGGACCACCTCGGCGGACGTCGCGAGCATTGGAAAACCCAAGGCTTCGCGTGACGCGCTGTACGCCTGGGCTACCTCACGGGCCAGGGTCCGGACGCGCAGGATATAACGTTGGCGCTCGGTTACCGAGATGGCGTGCCGGGCGTCCAGTAGATTAAAGGCATGTGAGGCCTTCAGCACCTGCTCATAGGCCGGCAATGCAAGACCAGCTCCGATTAATCGGCTCGAATCGCGCTCGCACTGGTCGAATAGTGTGAGTAGGAAGTCGACATCGGCCAGCTCGAAGTTGTAGGTGGACTGCTCTACCTCGCTCTGGTGAAACACATCACGGTAGCTCACGGGACCCTGGGGTCCGTGGGTCCAGACTAGATCGAATACGGATTCGGTCCCCTGCAGATACATCGCGATGCGTTCCAGCCCGTACGTGATCTCGCCGGTCACCGGTCGGCAGTCGAGGCCGCCGACCTGCTGAAAATAGGTAAACTGCGTGACTTCCATGCCGTTGAGCCAGACTTCCCAGCCGAGACCCCAGGCGCCGAGTGTCGGCGACTCCCAGTTATCCTCGACGAAGCGGATATCGTGCACCAGCGGGTCGATGCCCAGCGAGCGTAGCGAGTCGAGATACAGCTCCTGGATCGACATCGGTGAGGGTTTCATTACCACCTGGAACTGGTAGTAGTGCTGGAGGCGGTTTGGGTTTTCACCGTAGCGGCCGTCGGTGGGTCGGCGTGACGGTTGCACATAGGCCGCGTTCCAGGGCTCCGGGCCGATCGACCTTAGAAAGGTAGCGGTGTGGAAGGTCCCGGCGCCCATCTCAATGTCGTACGGTTGTAAAATGGCGCAGCCCTGCTTGGCCCAGTACTGCTGTAGGGCAAGAATGAGCCCCTGAAAGGTGGATACATTGGGCGCGTCACTCATGGTCAGTCGTCTAACTATTGATTCATGATCTTTAAAACACGCAAGTATACAGCGGCCATTGGCAGTGATCTTTATCAGCTTGTGTTCGCTAGGCGGCGGCGCTAACCATGACGACACAACGCAAGGCCTTGGCATTGATCTCCGGTGGCCTGGATTCTTTGCTCGCTGCGAAGGTGATGCTGGAGCAGGGCGTGCACGTCGAGGGTATCAATTATTTCACCGGGTTTTGCGTCGAGGGGCACACGCACGCGATTCGAAAAAAAGACCGCACCCGCCCGAAACGCAACAATGCCTTATGGGCTGCCGAACAACTCGGCATCCGCCTACACATCGTCGACATTGTCGAGGAGTACAAAGAAGTCGTCTTCAACCCTCGCTACGGCTATGGCGCTAACCTCAACCCCTGCCTGGACTGCAAGATCTTCATGCTGCGCAAGGCGCGTGAATGGATTGAGCGCAATGGCTTCGATTTCGTCGTGACCGGCGAAGTAGTGGGTCAGCGGCCGAAGTCGCAACGTAAGGCAACGATGCCGATCGTGCAGCGCGATGCCGGGATCCACGACCGCCTGCTGCGTCCGCTGAGCGCCCGCAATCTGCCAAAAACCCTGCCGGAGCGCGCCGGCTGGGTGGATCGTGAGCGCCTGTTCGGGTTCTCCGGGCGAAGCCGTAAGCCGCAGATGGCGCTGGCGGAGCAGTTTGGTTTCGAAGACTATGCACAACCGGCGGGCGGTTGCTGCTTCTTGACCGACCCAAACTACACGGTCAAGCTCAAGGACCTGTGGGCGGCGCGCGGCGACCGACGCTATGAACTCGATGACATCATGCTGCTGAAGGTCGGTCGGCACATACGCCCCTCGGCGCAGTTCAAAGTGATCGTCGCGCGCGAAGAAGGCGAAAACAATTTCCTAGCCGGTTATCGCAAACAATACCCGAGCCTTCGAATTGTCAGCCACGGTGGGCCACTGGCGTTGCTCGACGGCTGCGTCGGTGACGCCGATGCTCGGCTTGCCGCCCGCATCGTCGGTCGCTACAGTCAGGGCCGGTCAGCGGCCGAGATCGAGTTCGAATACCGCCGTGCAGATGGCTCGGTGAGTTCGCTCCGCGTGGCGCCTATGGCCGCCGATGAGATGCCGCGGGATTGGCTGTTGTGAGAGCATCGGCTGCCGGCGAGCCTGTTGCCTCGGCTATCATGCGTCGCCATGACAGACTCAGATGAGATCCTCGATTGCCGGCGTCTTCTGTGTCCGCTGCCGGTTATCCGGGTGCAGGACCGAGTGTCTGCGTTGGCCGGTGGTGACACCCTGACCGCGGTGTGCACCGACCCGGGCGCGCTGCAAGACATCCCCGCCTGGTGTCGCATCAATGGCCATCAGGTGCTTTCCACCGAAACCGTTGATGGGGAGTTTCGGGTCAGGCTACGTGTCACCGAGACGCGGCGTTGAGCCAGCCGTCGTCATCCGATCAACTGCAACCGCGCGAAGCGGCGCAGGCGCGCCGTAGCGAGCGTGCCCGCGAAACGCGCGGCGTGGCCGTGGTCAGCGCCACGGTCAACCTGTTGCTGTCGTTGGCGCAAATCGTGATCGGGGTGATTGCCAACTCGGCGGCGCTGATCGCAGATGGTATTCACGCTGCGTCCGACCTACTCTCGGACGGTCTGGTATGGGTGGCGGCACGCCATTCGGCCGTTGCCCCGGATGCGGATCACCCTTATGGCCACGGTCGCTTCGAGACGGCGGCGACGCTTGGCTTGGGCATTTTGCTGGCGCTGGTCGGGGCCGGTATCGTCTGGAATGGGATCGAACGTCTGCTCGACAGTGAGCGGCCAATACCCGGGCAGTTGGCGCTGTGGGTCGCTGCGATCGGCATTCTCGCCAAGGAAGGTCTCTACCGCTACACGATCGCGGTGGCGAATCGCCTTCAGTCGGAGATGCTGCGTGCCAACGCCTGGCACCACCGGTCTGACGCGATCTCCTCGGTTGTGGTCCTGATCGGTGTTGGCGGCGCGGTGCTCGGCTTCAGCTACATGGATGCCCTGGCGGCGATCGTCGTCGGCCTGATGGTCGGAAAGATTGGCTGGGATCTCGGGTGGGGCGCGATGACCGAGCTGGTAGACACTGCGTTGGATCCGGAGCAGGTGAACGAGGTGAAGCGCATGATCATGACGATCGATGGTGTGCGCTCAGTGCATATGCTGCGCACCCGCCGTCACGGTGCCGAGGCCAGCGCCGATGTGCATGTCCAGGTAGCCCCGCGCCTCTCGGTGTCGGAGGGACACATGATCAGTCAGGCGGTGGAGGATCGAATCATAGAACAGGCCGGTGCGATCACCGATGTCATGGTGCACATAGATCCAGAGGATGACGAAGATACGCCGCGCTGCGCTGGGCTCCCGTTGCGCGCAGAGGTGCTAGCGGCCCTGGCGGCGGAATGGCGGTCGGTGCCTGAAGCATCCGCGCCGCGCGAGATCCGGCTGCATTACCTCGCCGGGGGGATCGATGTGGAGTTGATCCTGCCGCTGGTTGCGTACCAGGACCCGGAGCACGGCGCACAGTTGCATCGTGCACTCGCCGAGGCGGCCGAGGGCTTGCCTTGGGTGCGGGGCCTTAATATACTCTACGACCCAGCACCTTATTGAGGCGCCTGGCAACCCAAATCGCACCAAAACAGTGCGCGCAGAGTCTAGATTCCCCTCTTGGCGCGCTTGCTATGGCCCGAGCAGGCGCTCAGGCGAAAATCGAGAGCCTGATCAAGCGCATGTTTTTAAAAGATATAAAAGCCGCGAGGCTTCGCTGGATGGCGCACGCCCAGCATCCGTCCGGAGACACCTATCGGTGGCATGGATCATGCTGCGCTCGACACCACGCCGAACCCCGGGCTACGGCCCCGCCGGCAAGCCTTACTCACCGCTGTCTCATTGACAGTCGCAGTCACCGCTGATTTCAGGAGATATCAAGAATGTCCGCAAAAGACGTCTTGAAGATGATAAAAGACAAAGAAGTTAAATACGTCGACTTCCGCTTCACCGATACCCGCGGCAAGGAGCAGCATGTCACCGTGCCTTCCTCAGTCGTCGAAGAAGAACTCTTCGAAGAGGGCAAGATGTTCGACGGTTCGTCGATCGCCGGTTGGAAGGGGATCAACGAGTCGGACATGATCTTGATGCCCGAGGCCGAGACCGCTGTGCTTGACCCCTTCACCGACGAAGCCACGGTGAACCTGCGCTGTGACATCCTCGAACCGTCGACGATGGAGGGTTACGAGCGTGATCCGCGTTCGGTGGCGAAGCGTGCTGAGGCCTATCTCGCGTCCACGGGTATCGCAGACGCCGCCTACTTCGGCCCAGAGCCCGAATTTTTCGTGCTCGATGACGTTCGCTGGAGCATCGACATGTCCGGCTCGATGGTCAAGATCGATTCCACCGAGGCCGAGTGGAACTCCGAGAAGGTGTACGAGGACGGCAACATCGGTCACCGCCCAAGGTTAAAGGGGGGTTATTTCCCGGTCCCCCCGGTCGACTCACTGCACGACCTGCGTGGCGCTATGTGTAACGCGATGGAAGAAATGGGTGTGCCCGTCGAGGTCCACCACCACGAGGTTGCAACAGGCGGCCAATGCGAGATCGGCACCATGTTTAGCACCCTGGTCAAACGTGCCGACTGGGTACAGATCCAAAAGTATTGCACCTGGAACGTCGCGCATGCCTATGGCAAAACTGCCACCTACATGCCGAAACCCATCGTCGGTGACAATGGCTCCGGCATGCATGTCCACCAGTCTCTGGCCAAGGGCGGCACCAACATCTTCGCCGGAGATCAATACGGCGGCCTATCCGAGGCGGCGCTCTACTACATCGGCGGGATTATAAGGCACGCACGCGCGCTGAACGCCTTCACCAATGCCTCGACCAACTCATACAAGCGCCTGGTGCCCGGCTTCGAGGCCCCGGTGATGCTTGCTTACTCGGCACGCAACCGCTCGGCGTCGATCCGCATTCCTTGGGTCTCCAGTCCCAAGGCGCGTCGCATCGAGGTACGTTTCCCGGACAACACGGCGAACCCCTATCTTGCGTTCTCGGCCATGATGATGGCTGGACTCGACGGCATTCAGAACAAAATTCACCCTGGGGACGCGGCCGATAAGGACCTGTACGACCTGGAACCGGAAGAGGCGGCCAACATCCCGACCGTTTGCCACAGTTTCGACCAAGCGCTCGAGGCGCTCGACGGCGACCGCGAGTTCCTCACCGCGGGCAGCGTGTTCAGCAATGACCTGATCGATGGCTATATCGCCCTCAAGATGGAAGAGGTCACGACTATGCGCATGACGACGCACCCGGTGGAGTTCGACCTGTACTTCAGCCTTTAAGCCCTACGTCGACCCGACTGCAAGACCCCGCTAGGGATTGACGGGGTTTTTTCGCTCGCCAGGGCGTGTTGTCGCCTGGGGCGGCCTTTCGCGGTCGCCAGCGCCGGATCGCTGCACTATGCTAGCGGGATGATCAGAACGACGCTGTGTGTTGTATTACTCGCGCCGGGATTGGCGCAGGCGGTGATTTGCAAGACGGTCGATGCCGAGGGTGTCGTCAGTTATGCCGATGTGCCGGCCGCTGAATGCCCGCAGGCGATAAAGCTACCTGACTACTCGCGCTATGCGCCGCGTGAGATCCCGTCGTCGGCACCGGCCCAGCCCACTGCCCAAGGCGGTGCGGCCGAGCCACAGGCATTCACTGGCTACCGATCGATCCAGATCGTGCAACCGGAGGCCAACGGCACGGTGCGTAACAACCAAGGCACTGTGCAGGTGGCCATTGCCTTCGACCCGAGCTTGCAAGAAGGCCATCGGATCAAACTGTATCTCGATGGCGGCGCCGTGCCTGGTGAATTCAATACGCCGTCGGTAGAGCTGAGCGATGTGGATCGTGGTACCCACAGCCTGCGGGCGGTGGTTTCTAGTGCCTCGGGCAAACGCCTCGGCGACTCTCCCTCGGTGCGCTTTACGCTGCGTCGCACTACCCGTTTCGATCGTGCCCGAAACGAACCCGATGCATCGCCGGACCCCCAACCCAACCCGCCAGATGCCCCGGACAACCCGTTTGAGCCGCCACCTGCCGCACCCGAACCGGACCAACCGTCGGGCAACAACCCTTTCGCGCCGCCCGCCGGGGGCGGTGTCCCGTCTACGCCAGGTACTACCAATCCGGCCTACACGCCCAACTTCAACCCCTAAATCAACTTCAACCCCTAAATTGTGCCGAACCGGGGCCTAGCAACTGCTCCTTGCACTATACTGGTGCAAGGGCGACTTTGACTGTGCCGCGAGCCAGTATCGTTGTCTACAGATTGCCGCTAATCGCATGATTTCACGAGAATAACTGGCACCGGCTCCGAGGCTGGCTGGCAATCCAAATGGCCTGAACCTTGCTGGGGAAAGGAGACATGCAAGTCTCCCTGACCAACACTGCGCTGCCGATCGACGCCGTGCTCGATAATTTGGCCTCGGCAGTAGTCGTGTTCGACGCTGAGCTGCGTGTGCTCTACCTCAATCAGACGGCCGAGATGCTGCTCGCAATCAGCGCCAGGCACGCCGTCGGCGTGCCATCGGACACCTTGTCGACGTGGCGCGGCGCGGTGCTGCTCGACCTGGTTCGGGCGGCCCAGATCGGTTCACCGATCACCACGCGCGGGGTGGTATTGCGCAACGAGCGCAGCGAGGTGACCGTGGACTGCACGGTGTCGCCCGTCCTCGACGCGGAACGACAGCAGGTCACGATCGTGGAATTGCAGCATATCGACCACCACCTGCGGATCAGTCGCGAAGAGCGGCTGGTAACCCAACAGGCCCTGACCCGAGATGTAGTGCGCGGTATGGCGCACGAGATCAAGAATCCCCTGGGTGGCCTGCGCGGTGCGGCACAGTTGCTGGAAGGTGAACTCCACGGTAACGAGCTCAAGGAATACACTCAGGTCATCATGCAGGAGGCCGACCGCCTGCAACAACTCGTCGATCGAATGCTCGGCCCGAGCCGGCTGCTCAGCTTGGCAGCGACGAACATCCATCATGTGCTGGAGCGGGTACGCACCCTAGTGCTAGCCGAGACCGGTGATCGCATCAATATCCGGTGTGACTACGACCCGAGCATCCCGGAGTTGACCGCCGACAGCGATCAACTGATCCAGGCCGTGCTTAACGTGGTGCGCAATGCCGCGCGGGCGATCCAAAACCGTGGCTCGGTCACCTTGCGTACCCGCGTGCAGCGCCAGTTCACTATTGGTAGCGAATGCCCTCGCCTGGCGGCAAGGATCGACATCATCGACGATGGCCGGGGGATTCCAACAGAGATCGCTGACACCCTGTTTCTACCGATGGTTACGAGTGGCACCGGGGGTACCGGATTGGGCTTGTCGATCGCACAGTCGTTGATCAATCAGCACGGTGGCCTGATCGAGTGCACCAGTCGGCGCGGTGAGACCGTATTCAGCATCTATCTACCGGTCGGTAAAGAGTCGATTTCCGACCCTACCCAGGAGAACAGCCACCGTGACTGAGCTGAGCCAAGTTTGGGTGATCGATGATGATCGCTCGATCCGCTGGGTGCTGGAAAAGGCTTTGACCAAGACCGGCATGCAAGTCACAAGCTTCTCGAATGCAAACGGCGTAATGGAGGCGCTGGATCGGGAACAGCCCGAAGTTATCGTTTCCGACGTGCGGATGCCGGGCATGGACGGGATTACCTTACTCGAGCGTATTCGCCAAATCTATCCAGAGCTTCCGGTGATCATCATGACCGCCCACTCGGACTTAGACAGTACCGTCTCCGCCTATCACAGCGGGGCCTTTGAGTACCTGCCCAAGCCGTTCGATATCGACGTCGCAGTCGATCAGGTACAACGGGCCTGCAGGCTGCGTCGCGAGGCACGGGCCAGCGTTGACCCTGGGACGGTGGCTGCGGCCGAGATCATTGGTGCCGCGCCGGCGATGCAAGAGGTTTTTCGCGCGATAGGGCGCTTGGCGCGCTCTAACATCACCGTATTGATCAACGGCGAATCGGGAACAGGTAAAGAATTGGTCGCACACGCCTTGCACAAACATAGCCCACTCGCGGCCGGTCCGTTCATCGCACTCAATATGGCCGCCATCCCGCATGATCTGCTCGAGTCCGAGCTGTTCGGACACGAAAAAGGCGCCTTCACCGGTGCCCAGACACGCCGCACCGGCCGTTTTGAGCAGGCCAGCCAAGGCACGCTGTTTCTTGACGAGATCGGTGATATGCCGGCCGAGCTACAGACCCGGTTGCTGCGAGTGCTGGCCGATGGCCAGTTTTATCGTGTCGGCGGACACGAGCCGGTCCAGGCCGATGTGCGCATCATTGCGGCGACCCACCAAGACCTCGAGCAACGAGTACTCGACGGGCGTTTTCGCGAGGATTTGTTTCATCGTCTGAACGTCATCCGAGTGCACCTACCCGCGTTGCGCGAGCGCCGTGACGACATACCCTTGTTGATGGAGCACTTTCTCAAACAAGCGGCGCAAGAATTGGGAGTAGAGACCAAGATCCTGCTGCCCGAGACGATCCGTGAGTTGCAGTCACTGGAGTGGCGCGGGAATGTCCGCCAGCTTGAGAATACTGCCCGTTGGTTGACCGTGATGGGCTCGGGGCGGGAGATTCATTGCGAGGATTTGCCGCCGGAGCTACATGGGGAACGCGACGCAGCGGCCCCGCTGGGTGACTGGCGCCAGACCTTGCGTGCTTGGGTCCGCGATAGTCTTGCGGAGGGCAATGTCGGCCTGCTCGATGACGCCTTGCCGGCGTTCGAGACCATCATGATCGAGACCGCCTTGGAGTTTACCGGTGGGCGCAAGCAGGATGCGGCCCGTTTGCTGGGTTGGGGACGCAACACCCTGACCCGCAAGATCAAGGAGCTGGGTCTCGAGGAGGGACATCGCCAGGCCGGCTGAGCGGATAATCACAGACTTGGGCGGTGGCGGATCGGCCAGCCAGGCCAAACTCAGCTAGCCCGAACGTGTCAGTGCGCCGTGAAAAGGCGCGTTCTCTCAGTGGGTGAGATTCCCACCCGGCAACTATCGCTCCAGCCGGTAGCAATCGGAGCGGCTGTGGAGGTA
>JANQRK010000088.1 GCA_028284585.1 Chromatiales bacterium | reverse complement strand
CTAGGGCCTGTTCACACTACGCGAGGCGCAGCGTTGCTGCCCCAAAACGTGTCAGGCAAGGCGCGAGGAGAGAGGTTTAGTGAGCCTAAATGAACGACGAGCAACGCTGCGTGGCGCGTTTTGGGGCGCAACCCGAAGGGACGGGGCCGTCTTTCCGCCCAACTTTGTTGCTGCTCGCTCATGTACAGTGAGTACATCACGCTCCCAGCGTCTCGTTGGCCGAAAAAACGGCCGCCGTCGCTGCGCCTCGCGTAGTGTGAACAGACCCTCGCCAGACACGAACCCATGCGCGACCCCAGTAGCCTGAGCATCTCCGCCGATGTCTGACAGCCGAACGGTTTGCGCCGTGACCGGTACACGCGCCGATTTCGGTCTCCTCAGATGGACCCTCGACGCGATCCTAAGACACCCTGATTTGATGTTGCGACTGGTTGTGACTGGCGCGCATCTCGATTCTGGTTATGGCGATACATGCGCAGAGATCGAAGTCCTGGGTTTCGATATCGCCGCCACAGCGCCGCTAGGCACGATTGGCGGAAACAGCCAGGCGATCGGCCACGCGCTGGCCGATGCGACACGTGGACTCAGCGACGTACTGCACCAGCTAGGCCCGGATATCCTGCTGATCCTCGGTGACCGCTACGAGATGTTGGCAGCCGCTCAGGCGGCCATGGTGGCGCGGATCCCGATTTGCCATGTGCATGGCGGAGAAGTGACCGAGGGCGTAATCGACGAAGCCATCCGCCATGCGATTACCAAGATGTCGCATATCCATTGTGTCGCTGCCGAGCCCCATGCGCGACGCGTGCGCCAACTCGGCGAGTCCCCACAAACGGTGTTCGTCGTGGGAGCGGCCGGACTGGATGCAATCGCCGAGCTGCCGCTGCTCGACCGCGAGGCCCTACAACGCGAGCTCGGCTACTCGATCAGTGACCAACATCTGCTGGTTACGTATCACCCGGTCACGTTGCGCAACCAGACCCCACAGGACGCACTGCAAGGGCTGCTGGGCGCGCTCGACGCCTGTTCCGAAAGCACGGTGACCATCACCGGCGCCAATGCCGATACCGGCGGGCGCGCCTTCAACGATCATCTGCAGGCATTTGCGGCAACCCGTCCCAATGTGTATTTCACCGCATCCCTGGGTCAATTGCGCTACCTCAGCATGGCGCAACTATCCGCAGCCGTTGTGGGCAACTCGTCCAGCGGTCTGATCGAAATACCGGCGTTGGGGGTACCGACGGTCAATATCGGCGAGCGCCAGCAAAATCGCCTGCGTGCACCGTCGGTGATCGACTGCGATAACACCCAGCCGGCCATCAGCGATGCGCTGGCGCAGGCGATGAGCGGCGAGGTCCGTGGTATCGCGGCGCGCAAGGAGAATCCCTACGGGGCTCCAGGTGCAGCCCACCGCATCGTGCAAATCTTGGCCGATGTGGAACTCGAAGGGATTCTAATAAAACACTTCAATGACTGGCCAGAACCGCTATGAGGACAGCTCGCAAGTCAGGCAAGCGCGCGCATCTGGTCCTCGCGCCGGCACATCACGCCATAGTAAGCCACCGGAATCACGACCAGGGTCAGCACCGTGGAAACGGACAGACCAAAGATCAGCGACACCGCGAGACCCGAGAAAATCGGATCGTCGAGAATGAAGAAGGCCCCGGCAGTGGCCGCCAAGCCGGTCAACGCGATTGGCTTGGCCCGCACCGCAGCTGAGCGCACCACTGCACGGTCGAACGCCACTCCGGCACGTACCTCTTGGTTGATGAAATCCACCAACAGGATCGAGTTACGCACGATGATCCCGGCCAAAGCGATCATGCCGATCATCGAGGTTGCAGTGAACTGCCCGCCCCCAGTCAACCAATGCACAATGGCATGACCGGGCAGGATACCGATTATCGTGAGTGGGATCGGCGCCATGATGACCAAGGGTGCGATGTAAGAACGGAACTGCGCAACCACGAGTAAATAGATCAACAACAGACCGACCGAATAGGCGATACCCATGTCACGGAAGGTTTCATAGGTGACCTGCCACTCGCCGTCCCACTTGAGGCTGTAGACATAGGGATTGGGCGGCGGCGACAGCAGCCACTGCTCGACCAGATCTTCCTGCGGGACACCCCCGGCGATGTCGAACATCCCATACAGCGGGCTATCGGTCGCCCCGGCCGTATCGGCGGTGACATAGACCACCGGCAGTAAATCCTTGTGGTGGATACTGAACTCGCGCACCGCGGGTACTGCCGTAACCAGCTCGGACAAAGGCACCATGGCCCCGCTCTGGCTGCGCACCTTGAGTGTCAACGCCTGCAACAGATCGGCCCGGTCACGCTCGTGATAGCGGACCCGAATAGGTACCGCATACTTGACATGGCCGGTATGAAGATAACTCATGTCTTCACCATCCAAGGCAATGCTCAGGGCCTCGACCACAGCGCCTTGAGTCACGCCGAGGCGTGCAGCCTTGGCGCGATCGACGAGCAGCACCCGCTTCTCAGAGGGATATTCCACCGAGTCGTCGACATCGACGATGTCAGGCGTGTTCTCAAAAGTTTGCCGCAGCGCCTTGGCAGCTGCAATCTGGCCCGCATAGTCCGGCCCGTAGACCTCGGCGACCAACGGCGACATGACCGGTGGACCCGGCGGGACCTCGACGATCTTGGCGTTGCCGGCATGGCGCTTAGCAATCGCTTGGACCGATTCACGTACGGCCAGCGCAATCTCATGACTCTGGCGGTCACGCTGCTTGGCATCGACTAGGTTGACCTGGATGTCGCCGAGATGGGCACCTTCGCGCAGATAGTACTGGCGCACCAGCCCGTTGAAATTGATCGGTGCCGCAGTGCCCGAATACACCTGGTAGTCGGTGACCTCGGGCACACCCGAAAGGTAGGCGGCAATCTCGCTGAGCGCCTGGGTAGTGCGCTCTAGGCTGGTGCCCTCGGGCATATCCAGCACCACCTGGAACTCCGACTTGTTGTCGAACGGCAGCATCTTCAAGACCACTGCCCTATTGACCACCAGTAGCATCGACAGCCCAATCAGCAACAGGACGCCGCCTAGCAACAACCAACGATTGCGCCGACCTGGGTTGCCCAGCAAGAACGGTGACATGATCCGGTCGAAGACGTTTTCCAGGCGGCCTGCGGAGGCCGGCTCGCCGCCATGGGCTCGCAACTTATCCGCCACCGGTGCCAGCATGCGGTGACTCATCCAGGGTGTGAAGACGAAGGCCACCACCAGGGAGATCAGCATGCCAAGTGAAGCATTGATCGGGATCGGGCTCATGTACGGCCCCATCAGACCCGTCACGAAGGCCATCGGCAGCAGCGCGGCGATCACCGTGAAGGTCGCCAGGATCGTCGGACCACCGACTTCATCGACCGCTGCCGGGATCGCTTCGCGCAGCTGCTTGGTAGTCATCGCGAGATGGCGATGGATGTTCTCGACCACGACTATGGCATCGTCGACCAGGATACCGATCGAGAAAATCAACGCGAACAGCGAGACGCGGTTCAATGTGAAGCCCCAGGCCCAGGACGCGAACAGCGTAGCCGCCAGGGTAACAACCACCGCCGCACCGACAATCAAGGCCTCGCGCCAACCGAGCGCGAACAAGACCACCAAGACCACGGAGGCGGTCGCGAACACCAGCTTGCTGATCAGCTTCTGCGCCTTGGCGTCGGCAGTCGCGCCATAGTTGCGGGTGACCTGGACCCCGACCCCGTCCGGGATATAGATCCCGGCGAGCTTATCGAGGCGATCGATCACGCGCTGGGCGACCTCGACCGCATTGGTGCCGGGCTTCTTGGCCACCGCCAGGGTCACCGCCGGCGCCTCGTTGGCGGCGCGCAAAGCCGGGTCGCCACTGCCGACTCCGGCGCCGGTCCAGACATAGTGCTTGGGTACGTCCGGCCCGGTGCGCAAGGTCGCCACATCGCGCAGAAAGACCGGCTTGGTATCGTGCACGCCGACCACCAGTTCGGCGATCTCTTCGGTATTGCCGAGAAATGCGCCGGCCTGGACCAGCAGCTCGCTGTCGTCGGCGAGTATCCGGATATCGTTGCGCGTGGTGTTTGCCGCTTGCAGCGCGCGCCGCAGATCAAGCGGGTCCAGGCCACGCGAAGCCAGGGCCTGCGGGTCCAACTCGACTGCCACTACCTGCTCGGACGCCCCGATGGTGTAGATATCACGGGTTCCGGAAACGCGTTTAAGCTCCGCCTCGATCGCATGCGCGACCTGACCCAGCTCGAAGGCACCGTGCGCAGCATCCTTGGCCCACAGGGTCACGCTGACGATCGGAACATCATCGATACCCTTGGGCTTGATGATCGGTGTGCCGACGCCGAGCCCGGCCGGTAGCCAATCCTGATTGGACAAGATCTTGTTGTAGAGCCGCACGATCGCATCGGTGCGGTCCTCACCGACCAGGAACTGCACAGTCAGGACCGCCATACCCGGCTTCGAGGTCGAGTAGACGTGTTCGATACCATCGATCTCATCCAGCACCTGCTCGGCCGGCGCGGCCACCAGGCTTTCGACCTCGCGCGCCGAGGCACCCGGAAACGGAATGAACACATTGGCGAAGGTGACGTTGATCTGCGGTTCTTCTTCACGCGGCGTGACCAACACCGCGAACACGCCCATCAATACGCCGACCAGGGCGAGCAATGGGGTGATCTGGGTAGTCTGAAAACGGGCAGCGATCGAGCCGGAAAGACCGCGCCTACTCATGCTCCACCTGCGCCGTCCGCTGCGCTCTTAGGAGGATGCCGGCAGCGATCGGGTCGGTGGCGACCTGTTCGCCCTCAGACAGACCGGTTAACACCCCCACCTGGTCCGCCCCGGCCGCCCGACCTAGCCGGATATGACGCAGTGACACCCGGCCCCCGGGATCGACCAGGTACACCGCAATCACCTCAGAGCGTTTCACCACCGCGGAGCGCGGGATAACCAGACCGGACTCGGTTCCGACGACGAAACCGACCTTCACATACATCCCGGGGAACACGCCCTCGACACCATCGGGCAGGCGCAACCGTACCTCGAAGGTACCAGACCGCGGGTCGGCCACCGGGAATACCGTGACCCCCTGCGCCTCTATCCAACGCCCGGCGATCAGGGCCTCGGCCCGACGCTGTGAGCGGATCGAAGCGACCAATGTCTGCGGCACTTGCACCGTGATCCGCAGGTCATCCAGCGACAAACCCGACATCAGCGGCTTGCCGGGTTGTGCGGTCTCCCCGACCTCGATTAAGCGTCTGGTCACTATCCCGCTATACGGCGCCCGAACCCGGGTGAACTCCAGTTCTTTGCGCGCCTTCTGCAAGGCCGCTTCGGCCGCCTGCTCGTTCGCCTTGGCGCGCTCCAGCGCCGCCGTGGCCCGATCCATCTGCGCCTTGGAGACCGCCTGACGCTCGAACACACCACGAACCCGGCGGTATTCCAGTGCGGCCTCCCGACGCTGTGCGGCGGCCGCCTCAAGATTCGCCTCCGCCTCCCGGACGGCAGCCCGCTGCCGAGTTTCGTCGATGCGCAGGATCAAATCGCCAGCCGCGACGAAATCATCGACATCGAAATTTACCTCGAGCACGCTGCCCGAGGTCTGCGCCGACAGCGTGCCCGTGGCGACCGCCTCGACCACGCCATCGATACGGTAGGTACGCGGCAGTTCGGCGCGCTCAACAGCCACCGTCACTAGTTGATCGGCGGCCGAAACCGGCCAGGCCAACAGCAAGCAAAGCATCAGCCAGGCCAAATGACGGGCGGCAAACCACATCCGTAGGGACCTCTTTAATTTATTATTTAATAATATACTACTTTTATATTTTTTGTTCAAGCAGTAGACCAAGCAAGTGGCCCGCGGCGCATCATGCCATGGGGGCTTGCGGCTGGAACGGGGTCAAGGCAGCGCCCACCGCGCTGCCCAAGGCCAACCGTGCGGCATCGTTTACCCTAGGTGCGGTCTACCAAGGAACGCCGACGTCTGCATCTCGCTCAAACGGCTAACGGTGCGCCGAAACTCGAACGCCAAGCGCTCACCGATATACAAACGATCGGGTAGCGCTTCGGCGCTCGCCACCAGTTTCACCCGCCGGTCGTAAAACTCGTCGATCAGAAAGATGAAGCGCCGGGTGCGGTCATCGCGCGACCCGCCCATGATCGGGATGTCTGACAAAAAGACCGTCTGATGGCAACGCGCCAACTCGATATAGTCGTTCTGACTGCGCGGCGGACCACATAGGGCCTCGAAATCGAACCACACCATGTCCTGAGCGCGGCAGCGATAGGGCATCGCACGGCCGTTGACGATCAGCTCTCCTGGTCCATCGACACGGGTGTTGGCCAGGTGTTCAAACTCGCGTTGCAACAAAGCCTCGGTCGCTGCGCCAAGCGGGGTGTGGTAGATCCTTGCCTGCTCCATGATCATCTTGCGGTAGTCATGGTCGCCACCGAGTTCCACGACCTGGGTATGGCGACGGAGCAGCTCGATCGCGGGCAGGAAGCTGGCGCGTTGGATACCATCCAGGTACAGCCGGTCTGGAACGACATTCGAAGTCGCCACCAACACGACACCCTGTTCGAACAGGCCGCGCAACAGGCTCGCGAGGATCACCGCATCCCCGATATCCACTACATTGAATTCGTCCAGACACAGCAGACCCCAGTCGCGCGCCATGCGGGCCGCAATGGGTTGCAATGGGTCGGCCTGGCCCTTGACCAGACCAAGCTCCCGGTGCACCAACTGCATGAAGTGATGGAAATGCAGCCGGGTCCGGGCGACATCATCACCGAGATGGTCATGGAACAGGTCCATCAACCAGGTCTTGCCACGACCGACCCCACCCCAGATATACAGCCCCCGCACCGGCAATGCACGCTGGCCCAACCAGCGCTTCCAGCCGGTTGGCTTCGGCCGCCGCAGGTCGGCGGCCACCCGCTCCAGGGCCTGGACTACCTGACGCTGATCGGGATCCGCGCTCAAGCCGTCCCGGCTCAGACAATCCTCATAGTGCGCGATCAACGACATCGGATAAGACGCGGCCCCGAACCCGTCATTGGCCGAACCCGAGCAAGGCGGCCTGGTCACGTAGCAGTTCGCACAGCCGTGACTCCATCCCTCGACGGCCAACAATGCCGTAGCGACGGCCCACTTGGTCGGGCGTCAGATGCTGCAGCCAGCGGGCGATCAATGGCGCGAGTTGCTCGGGCGGTGCTGCATCATGCGCCGCGAGCCGGACCAAGGCTTTCCAAACTGCCGCCTCGACACCGGCAGGCCGGCGCAGCGCGCTGGCGATGCGTTGCAGCCCCTGGCGTTCGCCATCGCCAAGCGCCAAATCACGACACGGCCGGCCGTGCAGCAAGACCACCGCCAGCTCGCTGTCCAAGTTCTGCAAGCTCACTCCCAAGGACCAAGGCAGGCCTGTGAGAAAGCCCGCGTTCGCGACACTGCTCAGGGCGGCGCCGGCCCCCGACAGGCCGCGCAACATAAACAGCGAGTGGGCAGCGCTTGCCGGGTCGATCCGAGCACCCATATGCACGGACACAAAGTCCAGCGCGCGCCAGAAGCCGAGCAGTGCTCGGTCAGCAGCGAAGGCACAACCCAGCACATCGAAACCCTGGTCCTCGGCCCAGCCGGCGCACTGCGCCACCAAGTGCGTGCCCAGGCCGCGGCGGCGCAGTGCCGGGTGCACTGCGATGCGTTGCACGCGCAGCACACGCCGCTGCAGGATGTCTTCGAGATCGGCGTGAACCGCAAGCGACTGCGGCAACAGATGGCCACGCGGGCGCCGGCGAGCCTGCATGATCTCGTGCGCCATGTCCGTATCGAAGCCGCCCTCTACGACCGTCAACAACACGCCGACCACCGCATCGTCGGCCAAGGCCAACCACAGGTGCCGGTCCGGGCAGTCGAGCAGCGCGCGCAGGTCAGATGGTCGGGTCTGATAGTGGGCATTGACCAGTAGGCCAAACAACGCCCGCAACAGCGGCTCGCCATTCGACAAGTCTGCCCGATCGATCTTGATGATCACGGGTGTCGTGCCTTGTGCGCGTTGGTCCAGCTCGGGCAGCTGGACATCCAGCAACAACGACCGATTGACCAAATCCTCGAGCGGATCGTCGACCGACCAACGCACTGGTGCGATCAAGCGCAGCGCACGCCACCGCGGCATACGGCGCGTCAAGAGGTCACGGAAGCGCAGCTCGAAACCGCGCCCACTGCCCTCATAGCCGTGCACGGTCGACGCGAATACCAGGCGGTTGCTGTGCAGCAATAGACCGGCGAGCACCGCGACCGGAATCGCCGCCGCCTCATCGACCAGGACCAGGCCCGGGGACTCCAGCTCAAGGCAATCGGCAGGTAGGCGAAACATCAGCTGACCGCCACCAATATCCAATGCATCGGCGAATGGACCCGACACGCCGGCCTCGGCGAGCGCGTGACGTAGCAGCGTCTCGGCCGCGGCCCGGTGTGGCGCGACCACGGTGACCCGTGACCAGCCGCCGAGCAATAGACGCGCTGCGGCGATCCCCAGCACCGTGGACTTGCCGCGCCCACGATCTGCAGTCAGCACCAGTGGGCGCCGCGCATGGCCACGCGCAACACGTTCGACCGCTGCAAGCGCCGCCGTCTGCTCGTCGCTCAGGGCCAAGGGCTGCGACGACGCTGGGGCAAGGCGCAGCGCAAGCGGCGTCTCCGGCGTGACCACGCGAACCGCCGGGTGATCATTCCAGCACCGCCGCAAGCGTTTCAGGAAGGCACAACCCATTTGCTCCGGGGTATGCGGATAGGCCGCCAAGCGTGCCCGATCCGGATCCGGGTAAGTCGCCCAGTCGGGCAACCTGGGAAGCAACAACGCAAAGTCTCCGCCGCCACACAGGGTGCCGACAGCGGCCGCGAAGGCATCCGGATGCAGGCCCTGATGAGCGTTGAAGACCAGCAGGCGATACTCACCGCCCAGTCGTTGGCCAAGCTGCGCAGCCGGTGTGGGCTGCAATTCGCCGGCGACCCGCTCAGCGACCCACAGGGTGGCGGCGCGTTCGGCTGCACCGAGCTGATCCAGCACCCAGCGCTCGGCCCAGGCAGCATCTCCGTGGACCAGCAGCAGTCTCCGCGTCCCTGGCCCAGCCTCGGGCTTGTGCAAAACCATCCCCCGTTCGACGCCGCTGAGCGTCCGAGTAAAGCGCTTGCCAGGCGGTGCTCAGCCGGCGTTCAGCACCCGAATCGGCGGCACATTGAGCAGACGGCGCGTCGCCAGCCAGCCGACCAGAGCGACAACCAAGGTTCCGGCGACCACCCCAAACCACCAGGTCTCCGCACTGACCCGTCCCGGCAGACCAAACAGCTCAACCGCGATCAAATAGCCACTGGCGCTCGCCAACAGTGCCGCGAGGCCTCCACCGAGCAGGCCGAGCAGGCCAAACTCAGCCAGCACCGCGGCCAACAAGCGGCGCCGCGACGCACCCAGTGTGCGCATGACCGCCACCTCACGGGCCCGTTCGTCGCGGCTGACCTGGGCCGCCGCGATCGTGACCAAGCCGGCCGCAATCAGGGTGAACAAGAACACCATCTCGACCGCCCGCGCACCGCGCTCCATGATCTCACGCACTTGATGCATGATAGGCCGCACATCGATCACCGAGACCGCCGGAAACGCCCGCACGATATCGACCGTCAGGCCTTGGGTCGCTTGCTCGAGGTAGAAGCTCGTTAAATAGGTGACCGGCAGATCGGCCGCCGCCGCCGGAGAACCCACGACGAAAAAGTTCACATTGAACGAATCCCAGGCCACACTACGCAGACTGGTGACCGGGGCCTCGACCCGCTGCCCGGCCACGTCAAAGGTCAGGGTGTCGCCGAGCTGGATGCCGAGTGTGTCCGCGATCCCCTGCTCGACGGAAAACTCGGGTGCCGCTGGCGCCGTATCGCTCCACCATCGACCGGCTTCGATTTGATTGTCGGCTTGCATCTCGGCACCGAAGCCGAGGTTGAACTCGCGCGCCGCCAACCGCCGGGCACGCGTGTTGGTATAGGCCTCAGGCAACACGGCACGATCACCGATCGCAACTAGTCGGGCGCGCGTCATCGCGTGCAGCCCAGAGTTAGGAACATCGCGCGCCTCGAGCATAGCGGCGAAATCCGTGCGCTCCTCGGGTTGCAGATTGATCAGAAAGTGATTGGGTGCTGTCTCTGGCAGACTGCGCTGCCAGGTGTCGACGATGTCGATACGCACCACCGTCAGTAGTAACAATAGGGTAATGCCTAAACCAAAACCGCTGAGCTGCAGCAGTGTGAGATGCGGATAGCGCACCAGTGCCGCCAACCCCAGGGCCGCCGAACCGCCGGCGCGGCGCATCGGCGACAGGAGGCGCAACAGCAGCCAACCCGCCAGCGTCAGTACCACCAGCGCAACCAAAAGGGCCAAAGCCATCCAGGCGGCGAGGCGCAAATCCTGGACCTGCCATACCATTAGCCCAAAGAACACCGCGCCGGCCAGCAGCCAGACCAGCCAGGTCTTCAGTCCGGGCGCCGCCATCTCGCGGCGCAGTACGCGCAGCGGCGGCACCCGGCCGATGCGCAGCAGGGTCGGCAAGGCAAAACCGACCGCCAGGCTCAATCCGAACAGCAGTCCCACCAGCATCGGGCGGGGTCCGGGTGCGGGTAGCGTGTCGCCGAACCAATTGCCGAGTAACGCGACCAAGCCCTGCTGTCCCAGCAGACCCAGCAGGCTACCCAGCAAGGTCGCCACCAACACCACCGCCAACAACTGACCCAGATGCCAGTGCAGCACTGCCCTTGCACTCATACCCAACGTGCGCAACACCGCCGCACCATCCAATGCCCGATCGACATAGCGTCGCGTCGCCAGCAAGATCGCAACCCCGGCCAGCAGGCTGGCGCATAGGGCGGCCAAGCTCAGGAAGCGCCGTGCGCGATCCAGCGCCACCCGCAACTCCGGGCGCGCATTCTCAAAACCGACCAAACCGCTGCCAGGGGATAAGCGATCGGCCAACCAGGCCCGCATTCGGTCGACTTGCTTGGCATCACCGGCCAGCATCAGACCGTACCTGACCCGGCTGGCCGGGCCCAGCAAGCCACTGCGCACGGCGTCGTCATAGTGAACCATCAGGCGCGGCGCTAGCCGGAACAGGTTGCCACCACGATCGGGCTCGTCGATCAGGGTACCGGCGGCACGCAGTCTCAGCTCACCCAGCTCGACCTCGGACACGCCAATGGTCGCAGCGAGGCGGTCGCGCAGGCGCCCCTCCAACCAGGCCGTACCGAGCGCCGGGGGCCGCTCGACTCGACCAGCCGGCGTATCGACCTGCAGGCGGCCGTGCAGCGGATAGGGGGGTTCAACCGCCTTGACCTGCACCAGCAGTGGCCGCTCGTCGATGATGATCACGCTCGGGAAGCCCAGGCTGCGCGCCTGGCGCAACCCCAGCCGTTCGGCCTGATCACGCCAGGCCTGCGGGATTGGCTCAGGGTGTTCGACAACCAGATCGGCGGCGAGCAAGGCCGCCCCCTGCTCTACCAAGGCGCGCTCGACGCGATCGGCGAAGAAGGCCACCGAGCTCAGCGCCGCCACCGCTACCAGCACCGCCGCAATCAGCAAGCGCAGCCCGGGATCGCGCAAGGCCGCGCGCCAATGCAGCAGCGACAGCCAAGCCTGCGTCACGCGGCCTCCTGCAAGCGCCCGGCATCGATTTGCAGCACACGGTCGCAGCGTCGTGCGAGTTGCTGGTCATGGGTGACCAACAGCAGGCTGCTGCCGACGCGGTCGCGCAGCGCGAACAGCAGATCGGTGATGCGCCGACCGCTGTCGGCATCCAGGTTCCCGGTCGGTTCGTCGGCAAACAATACCGCCGGGTCGCCGGCGAAGGCGCGCGCCAAGGCAACGCGCTGCTGCTCACCGCCGGACAGTTGGCGCGGTAGATGCGACAGGCGCTCACCCAGCCCCACTTCGCGCAGCAGAGCCGCAGCCTCTTCGCGGGCACCGGGGCGACGCCCGATCTGCAGCGGCAAGGCGACGTTCTCCAAAGCCGTCATCCCGGGTAACAACTGAAATGACTGAAAAACGAAACCAACGCGGCCAGCACGCAATGCTGCACGCGCATCCTCGTCCATCTGACCCAGATCGTGACCGAGCAAAGTGACGCGGCCTGCGGTGGGCTGGTCGAGGCCGGCCAGTAGCCCGAGCAAGGTCGACTTTCCTGAGCCCGAAGGACCCAGGATCGCAACCACCTCACCGGCGTTGACCTGCAAATCGATCGGCGACAGGATGTCGAGCACAGTGCCGTCGGGCATCGTCACCTGTTTGGTTAATTGCTCTGCCGCTATGCGAACCCTTTCCTGCATTGCTGTTCTGATCCTCGTGCTACTGGCCCCGGCCGCGGCCAACGCCACGCCTAGGATCGTCGTACTCGGCGACAGCCTGAGCGCTGCCTACGGCATCGACCAACGCCACGGCTGGGTGGCCCTACTGCGACAGCGACTGCGCGAGCAGGGCCTCGATTATGAAGTAGTCAACGCGAGCATCACAGGCGACACCACACGCGGCGGGCTATCGCGCCTGCCGTCCACCTTGGAGCGTGAGCAACCGGCAATATTGATCATCGCCCTGGGTGGCAACGACGGCCTGCGCGGTTTCGCCCCGCAGCAGACCCGTGACAATATTCGCCGAATGATCGAACTGGGCCGCGCGGCCGGCGCCCGCATACTGCTGCTCGGCGTTAAGTTACCGGCCAATTATGGCAAGGCCTTCGGCGAGAAGTTCCACCGCGTGTATCTGGATTTGGGCCGTGATCGGCAGGTGGCGCTAGTGCCGTTCTTCCTCGCCGGTGTCGCCGAGACCCGAGATCTGATGCAGCCGGACGGCATCCATCCTGCGGCCGCTGCGCAACCGCTTATCCTCGAGAATGTTTGGACCGGGCTCACGCCCCTGTTGGGCTCCACCGCGAGTGACCCAGGCGGTAGCGATTGACGCTGGCCCCCAGACCATCGTTTGCGACACCGCTCAATGCCACTCGCCGGGATAGTCGGCAATGCCTGGATTGCCTTTGACATTTATCAGCTTGGGGTGATTGATCTTGGCCAGCTTTAGAACCTTGTCCGGACCCCGCTTGGCCAAGATGTAGTCGCGCACCACATCCCACATCAGGCGACCCTCGGGGGTTCGATTGACGGTCGCCCAACCGGCGACTCGATACTTGCGGTCGGCCTCGATTGCTTGCCCGGTGTCGAGTTTGAGACCCGAGATCCGCTGGCCGAGCGGCTTGAACGGGTCGATGCTGTAGTCCAGGCCACCGACCCGCACCATGTCGCCGCCGGACTGCAGATAGGGGTCAGGATCGAACAGATTATCGGCCACCTGCTCGAGCATGCCGAGCAGTGCCGCTCCGTCCATCTCGGTGACATAGGTCTCGGCATAGGTCATCGCGCATTGGGCCATCACGTCTTCCATCGTGATCCAATCGCCCTTAAGCGTACTGGTGCCCCAGCGTACACCCGGTGACAGGGCGATATCGGCCTGGTATTCGTGCCTCAACGCATTGCACAGCACCTGGTCCCAAGTCCCCATGAAGTTGCCGCGGCGGTACAGTGTTCGGTCGGCTATCCCGAGCCTCTCGGACAAGATCTCCTGGTAAGTCTTGCCGAGGCGTGCCTTGTTGAAGAACAGCGCTTTGTTGCGTGACTCGACGATGCTCTCGTCATAGCGCGTCTGGCGCATCTGGGTAATGTAGGCCTCCATCTCCTTATCGGCCGGCAACCAGTCGCTGATGACCGGGAGCATCCGGTAGCGCAGGCCCTTGAGTACGCCATCGCCGACATCCAGATCTAGCACCCCGACGAACTTGCCGTTCGACCCGGCATTGGTGACCCAACACAGGTTGCCGGCCACATTCTTGACCTTGAGCGGCGCCGGGATGCCGTCATGGGTATGCCCGCCGAGTACCGCGTTGAGCCCAGGTACCCGCCAAGCCATCTTGATGTCCACATCCATGCCATTGTGCGACAGCAAGATCACCGCAGCAGGCGAGTGCTCGGCGCGGATCTGCTCGACCAAGGCGATCATGTCATCCTCACGCAGCCCGAACGACCAATCGGGAAAGAACTCCTGCGGGTTGGCATTGGCGGTGCGCGGGAAGGCCTGACCAACGATCGCGATACGCGCGCCGTTCACCTCCTTGATCACATAGGGTTGAAAGGCGTGCCCGGAATCTTCGTCGAACAGACCTCGGCCGTCATATTTCTCGACCAGGGCCGGATAATCGTCGCCGAACAGGGAATCCGGTTTCACTCGCACGTTCTGACCGATGAAGTCGCCCTTGAATAGGGCCACGTTGGAGAGCACTTCATCTTCCCGATAGGTGAACTCCCAGTGCCCGACCATCACGTCCAGACCCAGGATGTTGGAGGCCTCGACCATGTCGACGCCGCGCGTCCACAGCGATGTCCCTGAACCCTGCCACAGGTCGCCGCCATCGACCGTCAGGGTATTCTCGTGTCCACCGGCTTGGGCCCGCAGGCGGTCAAGCAAGGACTTCAGCTGGGCAAATCCGCCGGTCCGCCCGAACCTGGCCGCGGCCCCGGTGAAGTCCAGGTAAGTGTAAGCATAGGCTTCTGGTGTCCCCGGTTCGAGATCCAGCGCATCGAGGAGATGCTTGCCAACCAGATGCGGCGGTCGGCCCACCGCCTCGCCGATGCCCAGGTTCACGTTCGGCTCGCGGAAGTACACTGGCCTTAGCTGCCCGTGGACGTCGGTAACGTGCAACAGGCGCACATTCCCATGCATCGGCAGGTCATAGAAACCCTCGGGCATCTTTGCACCGCTGAAGGCGCGACTGGCCAGCAGCGAGGTCGCACCAGCAGCGGCACCGACACCCACCACCTTGATGAAATCACGGCGATTGATCTTGAGCATGGGGCTAGTCTCGCACGTTCGAGCACAAGGGTGGGCTACGGGCAAAAACAAGGGCTTTCACGCTCGGGTAGTGCAGCCGGGCCGGTCGTGCTTGGTTGCGTGCGAGGAATGCAACAAGTCCGCCAGACCCTGCCCTCCCGCGGTCAGGCCGCGCGGCCGGTGCGATCCCGCGTCTGTGTTTAAATGCGGACGATGTCCAAACCCTTGCGTCCCCGGTAGCGCCACTGCGCGATGCTTGTCCCAGCCCGGTTGTTGCTCGCGTTGCTCATTGCGCTCTTGGTTGTCCGGCCTGCCGGTGCCGATATCGTCAAACCGGCGTTGATCGAGATCAATGTGTTCGCCGAAGGGTTTGTGCGGATTGAAATCCGCGCCAGTATCGAGGCACTGCTCACCGGCATCGACGGGCGTTATCTAGACACTACCCAGGCGCCTACTGCCGAGGCCTACGACCGCTTTCGTGTCCTGCAGGCCGCGGAGCTTGAGCGAGCATTTGCGCCCTTCCGCAGCCGGCTGCTGGACGAACTCGGCCTCTGGCTAGACGGAGAACCCGCCGAGTTGGCGATCTCCGAAGTCCGTATTCCGCCACCCGGCTATACCAAGGTGCCGCGCACCAGCCTGATCGTCCTCGAGACACAGATACCGAGCGATACCCGTGAACTGGTTTGGTATTACCCCAGCAGCTTCGGCGACCACGCGGTGCGGGTGCGCCAAGTCGATACTGGCGAACAACGTTGGCACTGGTCGACGTGGCAATGGATCCGTGAAGACCGTCCAAGCCAGCCGTTTTCGCTCGATCAGGTGTTTCACCGACCCTCGCTGACCGAGACCATTGGCACCTACATGCTCGCCGGTTTCGATCACATCATCCCAAACGGCACCGATCACATCCTGTTCGTGCTCGGCCTATTCCTGTTTAGCACCCAGCTGCGGCCACTGCTGTGGCAAGTCACCATGTTTACGATTGCGCATTCGATCACCCTGACCCTGGCCATGATCGAACTAGCATCCTTGCCTGCACATCTGGTAGAGCCCTTGATCGCGCTGTCGATCGTCTATGTCGGGGTAGAGAACATCTGGCGTCGCCGACTGCGCGGAAGCCGACTTTGGCTGGTATTTGCATTTGGCCTATTACACGGACTCGGCTTTGCCAGTATGTTGTCGGACTTCGGGATGCCGGACGACCGTTTCGCGATTGCGCTGATCAGTTTCAATGTCGGTGTCGAACTCGGCCAGCTCGCCGTGATCGGCGCAGCATTTGCGACCCTGGGCCGGTGGTTCGGTAAGCAACAATACTATCGCCAGTGGATCGCAACGCCCGGATCGCTGGCCATCGCCGCAACGGGTCTCTACTGGGCCTGGGAGAGAATCCCCTGGTGAGGTGTCTGCAGGAGGTCATCCAGTAGCAGCGGGGGCGAGACGAAAAAGCCCTGGGCATAGTCGACCCCGAGTTCTTTCACGCGCTGGAGGATCTCGGCATCGGCCACATACTCAGCGATCGTCTGCTTGCCGAGGAAATGCCCGATTTCGTTGATCGATTTGACCACTGCCATGTCTTCCTGATCTGCAGCGATCTTGCGCACGAAAACGCCATCGATCTTGAGCCAGTCTACTGGCAGCTCCTTGAGGTAGGAGTATGACGCCAGGCCACTGCCGAAATCGTCTAACGCCACCTTGCAACCCAACGCCTTGAGCTCGCGCACAATCCCGGCACTGTTCGACAGATCGGCTATGGCGGCGGTTTCCGTGACCTCGAAGCTGACCCACGATGGATCGATGCCGGTGCGCTGGAATTGGTCGCGTACGAATTCCACGAAGCCAGGGTCGCTGGCCGTTTGGCCTGACAGATTGACTGCGAATCCATGCAGCTCCGGCATGTGGTCACGTTTGGCCGCGATCCAATCGACCACGCTCTTGGTCACCCACCGATCGACTGCGCGCATGCGATTGTAGCGCTCGGCAGCCTCGATGAACTCGGCGATCGGCAACTGGGCATCGGTCCCATTGCACACTCCGAGCAACACCTCATAGTGCGATGTCAGCCCGTGTTCGGGACGCACCGGGACGATCGGCTGGCAACGTAGATGCAGGCGACCCTGATCGAGCGCCTCGTCGACCTGCACCACCCACTGAACTGATTCTTGGCGCCGCGCAATGCTCGGATCGTCGACGCGATACAGATAGACTTGATCACCGCCGGCATGCTTGGCCGCGGCTACAGCATTCTCGCTGGAACGCAGCAAATCGGCCGTGTCGGCCTCTTCGGCCTCGAAACTCGCGACACCCACCGACACACTCAGCCCAAGTGCCTGGCCCTGCCAATCGAAAGACATGCCGCGAACGGCCTCACATAGCTCGTTAGCCCATGCCAGGGCATCATCGGCCCCCATGTCAGGCAGTATTGCGGCAAATCGATCGCCTCCAAGGTGCCCCAATACCTTCGCACCACGGGCCTTTTCCAGCAGGCGTGCGATCGCGACCAATAGACGGTCGCCGGTATCGTAGCCGTGGACGTCGTTGACTAATCGGAATTGGTCGATGTCGAACAGCAGCAAGACACCCGAGTCGGCCGGTCGATTGGGGACCGCCAACGCCTTCTCCAGGGCCGCGTTGAACTGGCGTCGGTTGATCAACCCGGTTAATGAATCATGCGCCGCCTGGTAAGCGAGACGCTCCTCCATCCGCTCTAGCATTGCATCCACGGCGCGATCGCTGATTGGCTGGCCATCCACCGACTGCAACACGATGTTTCGGTTGTACAGCCCCAATGCGAGTTCGGCATGGGATAGGCCGCGCGACTTAAGCCCACGATGATCGACCAGCGCGAACTTGGCGCGATCGGAACGAATCCAGGCAACGCGCAGGTTCCTGCGCCCTTCTGGCTCGTTGAGCAGACACAAGAGATCGCCCACCTTGATAGCCGCACAACGCTCCAAGCAGCGCTGCCAGGCACTCGGGCTGATGCCCTCGGGTGGTGCCGGCGGCATGTCCTCTTCTGCGCCTTGTTTGAAGGCCGGAAGCGAAACAAGCTTGCTGGATGGTGTCGATGGATCGAGTAGTTCGCTCTCCAACCGTCTCTCGACCGCAGCCCGGCGGAAGGGATCAAATGCGGTACTGGCAAGCTCGGTCTGGATCGCTGCCAACAACGCCGGGGGATCTATGAGTGCTGCATCCTCGTCATGGGCGTCACCACCTAGGACGCGCACCAGGTCATCGAGAAGCCGGAGAAGTGTCGGATAACGCCGACTGTCGTCGTTAAGGTTCAACCACGCGAGTTCCAGCACTGCCCGCCAACCGACATCCAACAACTCGACGAACACCTCGGGCACCTGCTTACCCGCATAGCGCCGATTCAGCTCGACAGCGATCGCTTGGCGAGCACGGCGTACCCGGTCTCGACCTTCACTGACCTCGGCTACGCGTTCGACCCGGCGCTGGTAAAGCCGACTCTGATCATTGGTCAGCTCGGTGATCGATTGGGCGATCGCCGCTAACTCAGCGGACTCGGCTTCACCGCGTCTTACCGGCTCCAGCAGCGCGGATATGTGCTGGTGCAGGGCATCCTGCTCAGGAGACTCGTCGGGGTGAGCTCGGAACAATTGCAGATGCGACAGGCCATCGAGGATCACCCGCAGGGGATGCTGGCGATTTTGAAAAAAGGTTTGATCGGAGACCGCCTGCTGCATCAAGGGTTCACCCAACTGTTGAACCCACTCGGCCAGGCTTTCGGTCATGCTGGGTGCGTTGCTAACCAGCTCCAGGAGCTCGCGCGCGAGGCTTTCTCGCTGCTCGGCCTGTTCCGCCAATGGTCCGCTCGCGGTCGCAGGACCGATCGACGACGCCGCACCCTGGGTAGCACCAGGTGACCCGCCCGCGGACACCGCTGCATGGGTATCGGCCACCGCTTTGGACTCACTCTGCGATGCCTCGGTTTCAGCCGTCGACGGCTCGGCCGGCTGCGCCCGCCGCACCGACTTGCAACGCAGTGACTGGATAGAAGGTGCACCAAAGGCATCGAGCAGACCCTCGATCTCTCGGTACAGAATAGGCAAGCGTTCGCTCAGAACAGTGGCGGCACTCGCGAACAACAGGCGACGCGTGGTCTCCCCTAACTCAAAGCGCGAGGCGATGTCGTTGAGCGCCGCGGTAAAATGCTCCGGCTCCAACGGAACCGCACAGGGACTATCCCGGTGGTGTCCGCGCAAGGCCGACAGTCGTGAACCAATGGCCGTCAACTGATCGCCCAGGTCGCGCTCCAACAAGGTTGCCGTGCGCGAAGCCTCCAACCAACGCTCGAAGTCGTTGGGATCGATAAGGGTCAGTTCGTTGGAGCTTGGCTGGGACACCGCTTCGCGGTCGGGCGGCTCGTCGAAGGCCCGGGACAGCACGGCTTCACTCAACACCTCGCTGGTGCCCAGGCTCTCCAAAGTATTCATATCACCGAATACCTGTTGCTGCTCGCTGTTGGACGCCACCTTGTCGGCAGCGGCATGCAGGCCCTCGGAGGTCCGGCGCAACAGATCGCGCTGCAGTCCCGGTAACACGCCCTGGGCCAAATGCCTCAGCTTAGCGAGACAACGGGCCTCGCCACTCCAATTCGACGGCTGGTTAGTCGCCCCAGTGGCCAAACGATGGTGGGTCTGGAGCGCCTTGACGATGCCCTCGGATGCCACATGGAAGGCGATTCCCAAATGATCATCGCATACCCAGGCTACTTTCGCCGGGACAGCGATCGGCTGCGACCCGGCACGAGTCAGCAGCCGGGCATGTAACTTGACGGCCGAATCGAGGCCCTCAGCGAGCTCCTCTGCACCACCGGCAGACCACTGCAGCAGCATCCCGCCGCGACAGTAGTCGCGTACAGTAACCGCGCAGCGGCGCCCGCTTGGCAGCTCCACCTGTCCGGCGAGCTCGATCTGATGGCGGGTGTAACGTCGGCGATTGTCGGCCCCGTTCATGCCACCCTGGTGCCAGGATCTACGGGTTCTGCTGTAGTATTTTTACCCATCCCTAATCGCTCAGCAGCAATGCCCAATTCCCGTGTTATCGCCCGTACAATAAGAAAGTTGAACCACGCCAGTGGCTCGGTCTTATGGCGATTTAGGTTACCTTGGCGACAAAAATTGGGACCCGTTCAGCCCTACGGGCACTGGATCATGCGTCAACCGATAAAGCACAGGGCTGGGTGCACCTGTCGTAAAGGGCACCCCCACCCAAACGCACCCCACGACAACGGTCTATCGACCAGCAAACCTTAGCGGGCTCGCCAGCGACGCAGCATGCTGGCATTGTCTGCCCCGCAAAGCACGCTATGTTATGCCTATCGCCGTGTTGGACTGTCGTCGATCAGCTCGGCCGATGTTTCTGGGGAGCTACCGATAGGGGTATCGGCAAACATGAGCCGCTGGGTGTCCGTAGTCTTTTTGATCCTCAGCTTGGCTACCGGGGTGGTGGGCTGTGAATCCACGACAGCGATCCGACAACCGCCACATAGCATCGACATCGCGCCACCGGACGGCAACGCCTTGCCCCGATGGACCGCGATCCGGTTTCGCCTGGCGCGTCAGAAGGGGGAAGCGGTCAACAGCTATTTGGACGCGCTGATAGCGGATCGCATCCTAGCCCCGACGCTCGTGCGAGAACAACGCCACCTAAAACTCTGGCGTTTCCATCGCCGTTGGCCGAACGACCCGACGGGGCATCAGTTCAGCCTCCTGTTATACGCCCCAGAGGCCACGGCCCGGCGATTGGTCACACAGGTCCAGGCCAATCCCTTGCTGGAGCAACTGCGCAACGACGGCCACCTCATCGAGTGGCGTGCCGAACCTCCAAGCAAAGAACCAGCGACCGACCCCGCGGACACTAGCGACCGATCGTGGCCACCGGCAGTCCAGAACGAATGGCCAAAGTTCATCATGGGCGCGAGCCAGATGTGGCTGGGGCTAGTGCAGTCCGAGTCCACCAAGCATTCAAAACTGGCACTGCATGCACGCTATCAGGCAGTCGAGAAGGCACTCGACCGGCTGTGGTTCGAGCAAGCGAATCACGCCTTTTTCCATCACCTCAGTGCACTATTCGGTTACAAACCAGTACGCGTGATCCGGCGCGATATCATGACCTTTTAAGTGACCCACGCGATAACAAGTTGAACCAACCGCTTACGCTCGTTCAGGCTTTGGCTCGCGGCGCTGCAAGTTTTTCCTTCCCTTTGCTAATGACTGATCCGAGCTCGTCTCGGTTTATGATCAGGCCAGTGCAGCGCCCAGCCCGATCGAAATCGACTCAAGGCGACCTCGAAAAATGCCATCCATGGCATTTTTCTTTGCAGAAAGGCCAAAACGCGGTTTTCGCCTTTCCTTCATTTTCAATCACTTGTCGCGATCGAAAATGGCAGCACTTCCCTGTACCGCTCGGGCACCTCAATTTTTTGAGGTGCCCTCAATCCGGTGCAGGCCCTATCCAGGAGTTTCGCCTACCCTGTAGCTTGGCGATGAGACGGTTGCGTCGACGTTCCGCCTTGTCTACCGGATCGGCGCGATGCCATTCGAGCAAGGTACGGCGCTGGCGCTTGTAAATCTTCAGGTCATAGCGGTCAGCCATGTACAGCATTGCCCGCGCAATATTGCCGCGCACGGCCGGTCGCGGTTCGACCGCGCGGCGACGATGATCGATCTCCAGGTCACAGCCAGCCTCCACCTGACGCTCACCACGCAGCTCGCGAAATGGATACGAGCCACGCGCCTTGTTGAGGTCTCTACGAGCCGGATACATGTTATGCATATCGGACTCGATTTCGTTGAAGCGTCTGCTTTCGCGGCGGCACGCATGGCGGTCGCCGCAGCGCAATGCCCGCGCGGCCCAGCTCATTGGGTAAACGTGCTCGATGTTGTAGCTGCGGTCTCGGGCCACAAAGCGCTTACCACAATAGAGTCCCTCACCTCCATCCGGATAAAGGGTCCGCCAGAACACCGGGATTGTGTCCAGATAGTCGTGCGGACCCGCAATCACCGACATTGACACTAGCATCAGCGCAAATATGACGTGTTTCACGCCGTCTCCTTTCCTGTCGAGACCGAGTTCGGGATAATCCCCCCACCGAGATGAAATGAAAAGAGAGTGCCGCGGATGAATGAGCCTCTGCGTGACAGCGAGATTGCCGACAGCGGCGACATCGACGAAGATCGGCCGGAGCGCCGGTTAGTGCCGCAGATACTGATCGGCGTCGTCGTACTACTAACGTTAATTGGTGTCTTGTTGGTTCCGGGTGAAGCACCCGAAGAGACACCGGCCGGCACCGAGGCGCCGAGTCTGCTGGGCGAACAGACCAACCAATCTCGAACCGACGGCGACCCAAACATCGACCGGTCGCGCATTGAGTCCGGTACGGGGCTCAGCCAGCCGGGTGCGCAGGCACGTGCGCTCATCGCTAGCCAGCGTACCTCGGGTGAGACGGACCTCGAGGCCCTGCACGCCGCGGCTGTGGAAGCAGAGTCCGCCGGCAATCTGGCCGACGCCTATTTGTTGTATTTCTTTGCCGCTCGTGAGGGCCATGCCGCATCGGCCCTGGTGCTCGGCAACCAAGCCGATCCGGCGGGCCACGATCCGGCCAAGAGCCTGCTTGCCTCAGCCGACCTTATCCAAGCCCACAAGTGGTACCAGATGGCCGCGCAGAGTGGCAACGACGAGGCACAAGAGCGATTGGCCGACCTACGGGCCAGGGTCACGCAACTCGCGGCCCAGGGCGACCCACAGGCACAACAGCTTGCACTAACATGGCGGTAAACATGCGACGGCTAATTGCAGCGTTACTAGTATTAATCTTGGCGCCCGCAGTGCAGGCGGCGCCTGAGCAACCGCTTTTGATGCCCGGTAAACAGGCCCTCTACCAGCGAGTATTGTCGACCCCCGAGGCGCAATTGCATGCCGAACCCGGGGCCGGTGCCGGCGAACCGGTCACACCATTCACGGCGTTTTACGTCTACACGCGCGAATCGGCAGCCGGCACGTCTTGGTTGCAGGTAGGTACCGACCGGCATGGCAATCCAAGTGGCTGGCTGCCGGCCGATCAGACCCTGGAGTGGGCGCAGGGACTCACAGTAGCGTTTCGCGAGGCGGTTGACCGGGATCGCGTCTTGCTATTCGACAACGCGCAAGCGGTTCGCGAGCTGGCCAACGGGCCCGACATCGAGCGATATGCCGAGCTGTATCGCGCCGCCGCGGCCGGCGAGACACGTGCCGACTCGCCGGTTGTCGCCATCCAACCGCCCGGCAAACTCGATATCCGTGAGAATTTCTACCTGGTTCCGATCCTCGGGCACGAGGACCTCTATCTCGGTAGCGAACGGGCGCGCCTGCTGAAGGTGTCCAGCGTCCCGCTGGAAAGCGACAAGGCCCTGCCAGCATCGCAGCAGACACCGGCCATCGCGCAGAACCCTAGCGTCGCGCCAAGCGTGGAACCGGCCAGTGATTACCGTGCCGGGCTCGTTTTTGCGATCGATGCCACCCTATCGATGGACCCGTACATCGACCGCACCCGCGAAGCCGTCATGAAGATCTATGACTCGCTGGGCGACGCCGGCCTCCTGGGCAACGTCAATTTCGGTCTGGTCGCATTCCGCGATTCGCTGCAAGCAGCCCCCGACCTGGGGTTTCTGGCCCGTACCTTTGTCGACCTTGAACAGGGGCGCAACCCGGGAACCTTCGTTACCCGAGTCAATGATCTCGCAGCGGCCCAGACCTCGAGCCAGGATTTCATCGAGGACGCCTATGCCGGAGTGAAACAGGCCCTGGACGATATGCAGTGGGGGCCGCACGCAGCACGCTATCTGGTCTTAGTCACCGATGCCGGCCCGCGCCGTGCTGGCGATCCGCTATCCAGCACCGGTCTAGACGCCCGGGCCTTGCGCCAACTCGCGCGCGAAAAGGGGGTCGCCATCTTCGTCTTGCACTTGCTCACCGAGGCGAACAGTGCCGATCATGGCAGTGCGGCCGCTGCGTATCGCGAGCTGGCGAAGTTCCCCGGCATCGGCAGCCTTTATTACGCGGTTCCCACAGGGGACGTTCGAGAATTTGGCCAGGTGCTCGATACCCTGGCCGGTCAGATCACCGTGCAGGTACAAATGGCGGCCGGGGCACA
The DNA here is from genome assembly GCA_028284585.1 of Chromatiales bacterium. Taxonomy (GTDB): domain Bacteria; phylum Pseudomonadota; class Gammaproteobacteria; order Chromatiales; family Chromatiaceae; genus Thiosocius. Next base: position 104,097 of record JANQRK010000088.1, on the reverse strand, counting down.
GCCCTTGCAAGCTGAATCGCTACAGCCGACACCTAGTGACAACCCGCGTCTCGCCAATCTGCAGAGTAAGGTAGCCAAACTCGGCTATGCGCTGCGCATGCAATATCTTCAGCGTGCCGAGGGCGGCAGAATCCCGAGTGTGTTCGACGCCTGGCTGCTCGACCGCGACATTCGTAACCCCGAGCAACGTACCCTTGATGTACAAGTCCTGTTAACCCGCGATCAGCTCTCCGACCTGCATGACATACTTAAAGATGTATTGCAGACCGCAGAAGAGGGCCTGCTTTCGCCGCAGGGCTTTCTCAACGAATTGCAGAGTCTGGCGGCGACTGTCTCACGTGACCCGGAGCAGTTGGGCAGCACGACGGCGACTACCGCAGGCACAGGCAACAGCCTCGCCGATCTCGGCTTCATGCGCGAATACATCGAAGACCTGCCCTACACTGGTGAGGTGATGAACCTGTCGCTAGACGACTGGGAGACCTGGCCGGCACGCCGGCAGATCGAGTTTCTGCATGGCTTGGAAGGCAAGATCGCCTATTACCGAGCCTTGCATGATCACCCAGACCTTTGGGTAAGCCTGGACGGTGGACCGGTGGATGGGGATTCGGTATTCCCTGTTGCGCTGGAGATGCTTCCCTAGCTCGATGAGCCTGCCAACAAGTCAATGGTGGCCGATGGCCCGCATCGCTAACCGGCTCCCTGCGACATAAACAACCGTGGAAAACGTCTTTCAAGCCCGCAATAAGGCCAAGCCGCTGGTATACCACCTGCGCGATGTGGTGCGCGATCGCGCCTCGGAAGGTGTCACCTTCCGCCTGCGGGTTCCCTCTTTGCAGATCAGTCAAGGGGAGAAGATCGCGCTGATTGGGGAGTCAGGTTGCGGCAAGTCGACCCTGCTCGACATGCTCGCCTTCATCGCCCCGCCGACTAACATCGGGGCATTTATGTTTCGCCCCGAGATCGACAACGACTCCACCGACGTCGCACGACTTTGGAAGAAGCGGCATATGAACCGTCTCGGCGACCTGCGTAAGCGGCATATGGGTTATGTAATGCAGACCGGTGGACTTCTGCCCTATCTCACCGTACGTGACAACATGTCATTGTCACGCAGTGTGATGGGCCTCGACGCGAGCGACACAGTCGAAACGCTAGCACGCGAACTGGGTATTGCCCGCCACCTGGATAAGCTGCCCGAGACGCTGTCGGTCGGCGAACGCCAGCGGGTGGCAATCGGCCGCGCCTTGGCACACGAACCGTCGATCGTCATCGCCGACGAGCCGACCGCCTCTGTCGACCCGTTCGCGGCGGAGAAGATCATGTCGTTGTTCATCGGGCTGGCCGAGGAACGCAGCATCACCGTGGTGGTTGCTAGTCACGCATGGCGGCATATCAAACGGCTCGGGCTGCGCCGCTTGGCCCACCACACCCATCGCTCCCAAGACGGCCGCACAACCGAAACCGTGGTCAACGGCTGAGGCAGACGATGCGACTCTTCAAGACCCTGCGCCTCGCCTCGCGCGACTATGGCCATGAGTGGCGAATGTCGAGCTGCTTCATCCTTGCGCTGGCCGCCGTACTCGGCCCAATGCTGGTGCTGTTCGGTCTCAAATTCGGCATCGTGGGCGGAATGGTAGAACAACTGGTCGAGAACCCAGAGAATCGCGAGATCCGTCCGATGAGCAGCGGCCGCTTCGATGCCGCCTGGTTCGACCGGATGCAGCAACGCCGGGATGTCGCCTTTCTGGTACCGCGCACGCGCAGTATTGCCGCCACGATCGAACTCGACAGCGATAAGTCGACCCGAATCATACGTGCCGAGCTGATCCCTTCCGGGCCGGGTGACCCACTGCTCCCAGCAGAGGCCAAGCTACCCATTGGAATGGACCAAGTGGTCTTATCACAGGCCGCGGCGGAGAAGCTCGCGGTCATGCCGGGTGATACCGCCATGGGCAGCGCGACCCGACGCTATGCTGGCAAGAAGGAACGCGAAGCCATCAGGTTGCAGGTCGCAGACATCGCGCCAGTCGCGGCCTTCTCCCGCGAGGGGGTATTTGCCGACCTGCGCCTGGTCGAGGCTGTAGAGGACTTTCGCGACGGACGCGCGGTTCCGGCACTCGGCTGGCAGGGAGCGCCCGCTCCCCAAGACCGCAGCTATCCGGGTTTCCGCCTGTATGCCGCTTCAATCGATCAAGTTGCAACACTTAAATACGACTTGACCGCGCAGGGTATCGAAGTGCGCACCAGGGCTGCCGATATCGAGTTGGTGATGAGCATGGACCGCAACCTGACCGCCATCTACTGGGCCATTGCAATCATCGGCCTGATCGGTTTCTCACTCTCGCTGGGTGCCAGCCTTTGGGCCAACGTCGATCGCAAGCGCAAAGAGCTGTCGGTACTGCGCTTGGTCGGGTTTCGGACCGGAGACATCGTCTGGTTTCCTGTCACCCAGGCGTTCTACACGGGCCTGCTCGGCTGGGCCCTTGCAGCAGGGATCTACTACGGCGCCGCTTATGCGATCAATCATATGCTGGCGGCACAGATGCCAAGTGGCCAGCTGGTGTGTGTGCTCCTACCGCAGCATTATGGCTTCGCCTTGGGACTTACTGTAGGCGCCGCTATGCTGGCCGCCGCGCTGGCCGGTTGGCGATCGGCGCGAATCGAGCCCTCCGAGGGATTACGTGAGATCTGAACAAGCCGTCACATAAGGCGTTCAGCCTAGGTTCAGGCTGCATCGCCCAAGCTCCCGTTAGGATCAATCACGGGAGCGCACACGATGAAGGCATCGATAGTCTTGTTGGGCGCGGCACTCGCGCTCGGAGGCCAGTCCGGCAGTGCCTTGGCACACGACAGCCATTGGCGCGGTTATGGCCACGCTGGTTATCGCTACTACGACGGCTACCGACCGCGGCACCCTTACCGATATCGGCAGGGTCACAGACGGCACCACCATCACCGGCATCGCTACCGGTCGTGTTACCGCGATATTCCACGCCGGCGTTGGCGCTACAACGACTATGGGTACGGTGTGCAATTCTACTTCGGCGGACGCTGAGCCGGGTCGCTAGCGCGCCGCCGTCAGCACCCGGACCAGTTGATCGATGGCCGACACCTGTAGATCGGCAGGTTGTAGCGTTGCTGGCCAAGCGCGGTCGTCTCGATTGACCCAGACGGTGCTCATACCGAGTCGGCGTGCCGGCTTGATATCGCGCAGCGGATCGTCACCGACATGCAAACATGCATCGAGCGGTACACCGCTCCTTGTGCTGGCAGCGTGAAACATGGCCGGGTCAGGCTTCGCGGCACCGATTTCGGCCGCGGTCAGCGAATGATCAAAACAATCCCTTAGCGGCGTGTGCTTGATCTGCGCATTACCATTGGTCACAGCGATCAAGGCATAGTTGCGACGCAGCACCTGCAGCGCCTCAACCACCTCGGCGTATGGCGTGACCCTATTGCGAGCTGCACTGAACACCGCACTGGCGCGATGCGCAACGTCGGGCTCGTACCCCTCGGCCACAAGCAACTCGGTCAGCGATCGTAGACGCAGTTCGCCCAGATCGTGGGCGATATCCGGCCGCGCACGACTCAGCGCCAACCGATGGTCACGCAGATCCTGCGCGCTGTGGCGGGCGGTCAATCGCGGCGCGAAACGCGCCAACCATGCGTAACACTCCGCCTCGGCAGCCTGAATGACCGGCTGACACGGCCACAAGGTTTCGTCCAGGTCAAAGCAAATCAGGCGGACGTGCCGAAACATGCCAGTGGCTAGCCGGGCAGATCGGTGACCGGCACCACGGATTTGTTCGAGCGAAACGCCTTGCGCGCCAGATGACGAAACAACATCAATGGCGGCATGCGCACCCAGTGCGAGCGAACGAATAGTGCCCATTGGGCAAGCGCGGTGCGCCGCAGGCCCAACCGACTGGGCGCCAAGACCTGATCGATAAGCCAGGCCATCGACCGCCGGACGGGGGCCAAAGGCGCATCTGCATTCAGGGCAGTGAAGAACGTGTCAGGCGCCCGCAAGCCGAGAAGGCGGCGCGCACTGCAGGCCGCATAGAACAACGCGCGAGTGCAACCAAGGTGCGCCGCACGTTCGTGAAGCAGATACGGGAAGTCTGTATCGGCAGCGCAGAAATGCTCGAACAAGTCACGAAAATCGACTAGATCGCGTAGACCGCCGCGCAGCTCGTCGTTCATGAACAAATGGACCGCGTTGTGCAGGAGCATATCGGCTGGCGCCAGTGTCCTCACACCCAGCTCCGAAGCATCATCAACCGCCACGGAGTGTTCCCATAGGTACTCGGCATCGATGCGAATTCGGCTTACCGGCGGGGCCAGATTGTGGTGCAGATCAACTTCGACTTGGCGACTGTGGTGCACCAGCGGCGGGATCTCATGCATCCAATCGCGATAATAGGATTGATCATAGGCATCGAACTCACCTGATGGCCCCCAACCTCCGTCACGCAAAACCTCCTCGGCGCGCCCGATGTTCGCCTTTGGCACCAGGAGGTCGATGTCGCACAGGCTGCGCCAGTCACTGGGGGGCAGCTCGGCCGCCAAATAGGCAACCCCTTTCAGCGCAATCAGCGGTATATGTTCGCGCTGCATCAAGCGCGCCACATGGCGCAATTCGCGTCGCGCCTGACCCTGAACATAGCGGGTTTGATTGACGGCGCCATGCAAATGGTCGACTAATCGCGGCGGCGCCACTGCCAACAACCCGTGCGCCTGAAGCAGATACAGAGAGCGACCCAACAAACCGGCATCACGAGCCAAGGGCAGAAAGCGGTTCCAGTCCCCTGGTGCCCAGTCGCGCACTACATCAGGTTGCCGTAAGAACTGGATCAGGGGACTCAACGGCCCGGCCGCTCGGTTGGCGGCTCGACGCGCGCCAGTGTACTCAGGCACTCGACCGCGTCATCCAGTCGACTATAGGTAAACCGATAGCAGTCCATCTCGCGAACCAATTGGGCCACGGCTCGAAATGCCACTTCGCCCATCAGCTTGTAGTTGAAACAGTTGAACGCCAATTGCCGAAATGCCTCGGTCTGGTCGAGTGGCTGCAGCATCTGCTCACCGCTCGCCCGATAAGTTGGAAACACCAGCCAACGCGGCTTGGCCGGCGTCTGCTGCCGCGCCAGGCTATCCGCATCTGGGCGCAAGTGACGCACCCTGCCCTTGCGGGTCTTAGGGTAAGTCGGCCCTAACTGCGCTGCCTCGTGGAACTCCAGGATCGCCTCGATCGAGGTGTTCTTCAATGGAATTCCGCGCGGCATCGCCCGCAAAGTCAGGTTCTCAGGCTGCAGCAGGCCAAACTCATCGGAAAGCAAACGCGCACCACGCAGACTGAGGGCTGCGGAGAGCGTACTCTTGCCTGACCCCGGCACGCCGGGCAGCAACATCGCCGAATCGCCAAACGCGACGCTACCAGCATGCAACATCAGGTAACGATGAGCGCTCGTCGCGATGCACCAATTGAGGCCCCACTCGTAGCTAGGGAAGGCGTTCTCGGCGGGTTGGGGTTCGAACGGACGACGGCCGTCTACCTCGAAGTAAACCTGTGGGCGCAGCCAGCGGCGCACTCCCCTGGCACCTGTGAGGCGGATATCAAAGTCCAGGAAATGCGGCCCGTCTTGGCACAGGCTATCTCGGTAGAAGTAATTCAGGGTCTCGGACAGGGCGGCGTCGGACGACCGCACCCCGACCCGAAAGGGTCCTGTATCAAGAATCAGACGTTGCTCAGCCAAAGGCGTTGGGGGTCCCTAAGAGACCCGCCTTATCGGGATCAAGAAGTCCGTGATTCTACAATCTCTGCGGCCTCTAGCGAGGTCAGCGCCGTGAGAATCTGCGCCTTCGCAACATCGTCCAAATCGACTTGACCGGCGTATCGTGCAACCAGCTCAGGTGCCGAGGCCCAATCGGCATCGACTGTCGCGGCGAACAGGGCCGGCAACTCGGCTAGGAAATGCGTCTCACCGCTCAGCGGGTCAAACACTGCTCCGGCACCAGGCTCACCGTCCCATACCAAGGCCGGGCCTATTCGGCGCCAGCTTCTGGGAACGATTTCGGCCGCCACCAGCGGGCCGGTTGAACTCACCCCTTCACGAACCTGTTGGGAGCGATGGTCGCATCCGGATCGACCGACATCAGGCAGGTTTGGGTAATGCCCACGGCATCCGGATTCTGCGGCTGGATGAAATCGGGTTGGACTGAGGTCAGATCGTATCCCTGCTGATCCAATGTCAACGGCGCTACTACGCGGAAATTGCCTCTCTGCTGTGACACGCCCTCGTAGCACGGAATCGCGCTCGAGGACTCCGGGAAAATATCCCACAAGCCGGGTTGGCCCTGCGATGCGACCACGTTCACGTCGACTTCGACGCCATCGGGGAATGTGACATAGGTGTCTGGGTCGGTTTGCACCAGCGTCTCGCCGCCTTGGAGCGCACATGCGGCCTGTGGAGGCACGTCTGGAATTTCCCAAAAGAACAAGTCGGCATACGCAGAGCAGTTGTCCGTGACATCACAGAGCATCTCCTCTGTGCTGGAGATGAACTGGGTGGCTGGGGGATCGTTCTCGAGGCACTGGAAGGCGCTACCCTGGGCCAGTGCAGACCCGGGACGCAGAGTCATGACTACTGGGGCGGCAGATAGAGCTTTGAACAGCCTCCGCCGATTCTTGGAAATTTGGTCATCATGAGCTGCCATTGCCTGTGCTCTCCTAACGATTCGCGCGATTCAATATAAGCATACAAAATTTATGCCAGGCTGCTATCTCCTTGTTTACAAAAGCAGCGACGTCGCTTCTTCCATGCCGCGTCTCGCCGATCGTCAATTTTTCTGACAACTGGCGAAGGCAGGGTGTCGAGAGATCAAACACGATCTCCCGAAGCTGCCGCAGTCTACCTGCACAGTAGCGCAGGACAAAGGGCCTGTGGCACAAGATGCGCGATTTACAGGGCCGGCAGCACCCGAGTCGCGATCAGTTCGGCCAATGGAGCCATCTGGTCCCGGCGCTGCCCCACCTCAACCACATACCGGAGCGTGCGCGGCACGTCGGCGAGATATCCTCGCTTGCCATCGCGATGGCATAACCTGGCGAATATCCCCGCCGCCTTCAGGTGACGCTGCACGCCCATCAAATCGAACCAGGCAAGGAAAGCCTGGGGTTCGGCGTCACCAACCAGGCCGGCAGATGCGGCCCGTCGATAGTAACGGGCGACCCAAGCATCGACCCGTGCCATCGGCCATCGCACATAGCAATCGCGCAGCAGAGAGACTAGATCGTAGGTAACGGGTCCGGCCACCGCATCCTGGAAATCGATGACGCCTGGATTGCGCTGGGGCACCACCATCAGATTCCGTGAGTGAAAATCGCGATGCACGAATACAACCGGCTGCGCCAGCGCATTGGCGATCAATGCCTCGAAGGCACTACTCAGCACTTGCTGCTCGCGCTCGCCCAACGCAAGGCCTAAGTGGCTATCCACCAGCCAATCGGGGAACAGCCGCATTTCCCGCAACAACAACGCTCGGTTGTAACTCGGCAGTCCTTCGATCGAGGCGTCGCGTTGCAGACACAGCAGCTGGTCCAGCGCATCGCCGTACAAGGCATCTACCGAGTCCTCGTCCAAGGCCGCCAAATAGGCCTCCGAGCCGAGATCCTCGAGAAGTAGGAAACCTTCCTCGATATTTTGCGCATGGATCTCTGGTACGTGCAGACCCGCGGCGGCCATGCGCGCGGCAACTGTAACGAATGGTCGGCAATCTTCCTTGTCGGGCGGGGCGTCCATCGCGATCTGCGTCGTGCCATCGGCCATAACAACCCGAAAATAGCGTCTGAAGCTCGCATCGGAGGAGGCCGGCTCGAGCCGATAGGGTGGCAGGCAACACGAGTCGAGCCAGCGCTCGAGCTGCTGCATACGGTCCGGCATGACTACCCTCGATAGGCGACCCGACGGTTCCGCGGGTAGCCGGTTAGGAATTGAAGAAAACCGCATTCTATGAGATTTTGTCGACCCGCTGAGCACCGTTTCCGATATCAGCCGGCTGGCGCGCGACTGGATTATCTGGGCTGGCGTCACGGTGGCGGCCCGATCGACAATCGCACAGAAAAAACCCAAGTGCCACCGACCCAACGGACGATCCATCCGATTCTCTCAAGCTGCTGGCCACGCACCTTTCATCTATCGCTGGCTGGCGCACTCTTGCTTTGGATCGCTTTCAGTCCAATCGTCTGGAGCGCACCAAGCTGGGACTGCCGCGCTACCGCAGATGGGCGCAGCTGGTCCTGTGACCAGCGATCGAGTGCGGGCACCGCCTCCGAAGCCGAAGACCCCGCCACAACCAGGGAAGGCGACGAACAGACAGCGCCGGCAGCGATCGGCAGAAAGGCCACGCCGCCTGCTAGTCAGGATGTCTCCAGCGACCCGGTATCAGCGCCTAAGATCGATCCTGCGGCCGGTAACGAGGATGCGGTAGCGCCCCGCGTAGCCGCTCCCGCCGATGACCCAGCCCAGCGCCCCCCGGAGCCAGGTTCCCCGAAAGAATCCGCCGCAACGGCCAACGACGACCGGGCGCACAAGCCAAGGTCGCGATCAATCCAACAGACACCGTCTCAAGCCGCGCCTGGGCCCGAGCCGCAACGACCTGCCGCCACGTCGGCTGCCTTGAGCCACGCACTCGACATCGACACCGGCATCAACTGGGACGACTGCCCGACCAGGCCGCGCGCGGCGCCGACCGCTTTCAAACTCGACCAAGAACACGACACGGACCTACCGATCGACGTGGACGCTGACGCGGTGATTGCTGATCTCGGCCCGGAAGAAGTAACCTTCAGCGGAAATGTCAGGCTGGTGCAAGGCGATCTGCAAGTGCAGGCCGACCAGCTCGTGTTGAACCGCAGCAAGGGCCAGATCCAAGCGGATGGCGACATCCTCATCAGTCGCCCAGACCTGCGGGTTGCGGGCAGTGCGGCGAGTTACCAACTCGAGGCACAGCAAGGAACGATCGAACAGGTCAGATATCGGGTGCCAGGTGCTCGGGCGCGCGGCCAGGCCGAGCAGGCCGAGTTCCTCGGCGACGGCCAAAGCCGCTACGCCGACATCAGCTACACGACATGCGCTCCGGGCGATGATGCCTGGCTGCTCAAGGCCAAGACGCTCAAACTGGACCAAGTCGAGGGATTCGGATCCGCCCAGCATGCGACTTTACGGTTCATGGGCGTTCCGATGTTGTACGCACCCACCTTCACCTTTCCAATCGACGATCGACGCCGATCCGGAGTGCTATTGCCAACGGTCGGACAAAGCTCGAATACCGGCTTCGATCTTCGCGTGCCCTACTATTTCAACTTGGCCGAAAACTATGACCTGACCCTGACACCTCGCCTGATGACCAAGCGTGGGCTGATGCTCGGTGGCGAATTCCGATTCCTTACCGCATCCACCTTCGGCACCCTGAATGGCGAATACCTACCCAGTGATCAAGAGTTCGACGGCGACCGTGGCAGTTTGGCGGTGCGCACCACTACTCGCTTCAACCCGCGCACAACCGGTGTCGTGCGCTTCAACTATGCCTCCGACGAAGACTATTTCGAGGATCTCGGCGACAGCCTCGCAGCGACCAGTGCCACGCATTTGGAACGCGCGGGCGAACTGCGTTATGCGGCAGATACCTGGGGCCTCCTGGGACGGGTCCAGTACTACCAAACCATCGACCGCGACATACCGGCCGGAGCACGTCCGTATAGTCGCCTCCCGCAGCTGTTGGTCGATCTAGAGGACCCAGACGGCATCGCTGGGACCAGTTACTACCTGGATGCTGAGTATGTCAACTTCTATCGTCGCGACTCGGTGCGCGGCCATCGCTTGACCCTATTCCCCAAGATCGGCCTGCCGCTGCGCAACAGTTGGGGGTTTATCGAACCTAGGGTAGGCGCGCACTACGCAAGTTACCGTCTAACTGATCAGCAAGTCGGCCTAGACGACGCACCGGACTCTCTGATCGGGCTGTTCAGTCTGGACAGCGGCCTGTACTTCGACCGTGACACAAACTATTTCGGCCATGAGGTCACCCATACGCTGGAGCCGCGGCTGTTCTACCTCTATGTGCCGGAAACCGATCAGGACGACCAGCCGATTTTCGACACCGGGTTTTTCGATTTCAACTTCGACAACCTGTTTCGGGAAAACCGTTTCAACGGGCCCGATCGCTTTGCTGATGCAAACCAGCTCACAGCCGCACTGACCAGCCGCCTGTTCGCCGAGCAAAACGGCGCGGAACTGCTGCGCGCGAGCCTCGGTCAAACCTATTACTTCAAGGACCGCGAGGTGAGCCTGCCAGGTGAAGTCCTCGCCGATGACAGCAGTTCGGCGGTGGTTGCGGAGCTGGCGGCGGAACTCGGCGCAGGCTGGCGCGCCCGCGCAGGCGTGCAGTGGGATCCACATGAAGGACGTAACGGCAATACCGACCAGGCCTTGGCGCAACTTAACTACAGAAATCGCAACCGGCTAACCTTCAACGCTGCCTATCGCCTGCGCGACCAGGTGGCCGAGCAAACCGACCTCGGATTGCTATGGCCGATCAACGCCAACTTCAGCCTGATTGGTCGACACAACTATTCGCTACAGGAGGACCGGCTGCTCGAGGCCTTGTTCGGCATTGAATACGGCCGTTGTTGCTGGCGTTTCCGTGGTCTGGTGCGCCAGTACACTGACAGCTCGGACGATGACACCAACCTCGGATTCTTTCTCCAACTCGAGCTGAACGGTCTGGGCAGTCTGGGAGACAATATTGACGAGGTTTTGGAACGCGGTATCTATGGCTATCAAGCGGAGTGACATGAAAAGATTGCCCTGTCTGCAACGCCTTGCGTCCCTACTATTGCTGTGCGCCACGGCTACCGCGAGTGCTGTGGTCGACGAAGGACACATCCTGATCGATCGGATCATCGCAGTAGCCGGCGATGATGTGGTCATGCTCAGTGAGCTGCGTACCGAGGCCACTAAACTAGCACAACGCCTGCGCCAGGCCGGCGTCTCGCCGATGCCCAGTACCGCGGCGATCCAGAAGCAGGCCTTCGACACCCTGGTGATGAATAAGCTGCAGTTGGCTGAGGCCAGCCGCCTCGGGATCGAGACCGACGAACAGACTGTGGCCCGCGCAATCTCGTCAATCGCGGCGAACAATCAGATGTCAGTCGAGGAGTTGGGCACAACACTCGCGGCCGAGGGGCTCGACTTTGAGGCCTTCCGGCGCTCGATTCGTGATGAAATCGTGATCCGTCGCCTGCATAACCGCGAGGTCACGAGCCGTGTCCAGGTCACCAAATCCGAAATAGACAACTATCTCGAACGCAGCATCGGCGCCGATGGTCGGGTCGCGGTTCATCTGCTTTATATCCTGATCGAACCCCCAGACGGGGCGACGTCGGAACAACTGGAGGCGGCCCGTAGCCAAGCCGACCAGGTAGTCGAGAAACTACGCGGCGGAGCCGATTTTCGAGGCCTGGCGCAGCAAGTCTCGAACAGCCGCAACGCCCTGCAGGGCGGTGACCTGGGCTGGATCGAAGCCAACCAGGTACCGCCGCTGCTGCAACCTCACGTCGCCAAGATGAACAAAGGAGAAACACGCGGACCCATCGCGGCAGGGCGAGGGTTCCACATTATTCAACTCGAGGATGTCCGCTACGGTGGCGGCAACTTCATACGCCAGACCCGTGCCCAGCACATCCTGATCAGAACCGATGAGGTGACCTCGGACGACGATGCACGACAGCGTTTGACACAGCTACGCGAACGAATCGTGCATGGTGACGATTTCGATACCCTGGCGCGCTCCAACTCCGACGATAAGGCCTCGGCGATCAAGGGCGGTGACCTGGGCTGGTCGACACCGGGCAATCTGGTTCCGGCCTTCGAAGAGCAGATGGATGGGCTCGAACTCGGCGAGATCAGCGAACCCTTCAAGACCGAGTTCGGTTGGCACATCGTCCAAGTGCTAGAGCGCCGCGAGCATGATGCCTCCGACGAGGTGCGGCGCGACCAAGCCCGCCGCGCGGTGCGCGACGAGAAGGCCGAGGAGGCGCTCGAAGCCTACCTTCGCAAGCTACGCGACGAGGCATACATCGAGCTGCGACTCGACGATATGAGTAGCTGAGTTGCCATCGCCGGTACTCGCCATCACCCCCGGAGAACCGGCCGGCATCGGCCCTGATCTGTGTGTCCAAGTGGCCCAGCGACACTGGCCTGTACCCTTGGTCGCTGTCGCCGACCCCGGCCTACTCGAGGCGCGCGCGGCCCTGCTCGGTCTACCCTTGCAGATACAGCTTGTCCTGTCCGATCCACCGACCAAAGCAGCAATGGCCGAAACCCTGTATGTGGCGCCCATCGAGCTGCGGGCGGCTTGTCGGCCCGGCCAGCTCGATACGCGCAACGCAACCTATGTGCTGGAGGCCCTAGACACCGCGATCGACGGTTGCCTTAGTGGCCGATTTGCAGCCCTGGTCACCGGCCCTGTGCACAAGGGCGTGATCAACGACGCCGGCATCCCGTTCACCGGCCATACCGAGTTCCTCGCCGAGCGCAGCGCCGGCCACCCGGTAATGCTGCTGAGTTGCCCGGGCCTACGCGTCGCCCTTGCCACAACGCACCTCCCACTTCGGGCTGTGGCCGATAGCATCACACCGGGGCTGTTGGAGCAGGTGCTGCGAATCCTGGAACACGATCTCCGAGTGCGGTTCGGTGTCGAGAGGCCACGTATCTTGGTCTCTGGTTTGAATCCGCACGCCGGCGAAAACGGCTATCTGGGACACGAGGAAGTCGAGGTGATCGGCCCAGTGATAGAACGATTGCGCGCCGAGGGCCTGCTACTAACCGGGCCGCTTCCCGCGGACACCCTGTTCACTCAGGCCAATTTAGCGCACGGCGACGCGGTGCTCGCCATGTATCACGATCAGGGCCTACCGATATTGAAACATCTTGGCTTCGGCGAGGCGGTCAATATAACGCTCGGGCTTTCGCTGGTCCGCACCTCGGTTGATCACGGCACCGCGCTGGATCTGGCTGGCAGCGGGGATGCCGACCCTGGCAGCCTAACTGCCGCCATCGAGCAGGCGCTGGCAATCACCGCGCAAGGAGACTGAGTCAAGGAGGCCTCTCAGGCCTGCCCAGCCACTATCCGCTCTTTGACCTGCAGCGCGACCTCCAGCGCCCGAAGACCAACCGCGCCACCGACCAATGGCGACGTCCCGGTCTGTACGCAACGCACGAAGGCATCGATCTCGGCATCCAGCGGTTTGACCGGCTCGATTGCAACGCGCTCGGTAACGATCTCTGGCCAGGGTTCGTCGGGCCGACGCTGCGGATAGGCAACATCGAGCTGCTGTTCAGCAAAGTCCAACGACTGATAGCGGCAGTGCTCGAATACCCGGATGCGCCGCATTTTCTCGCGCGACACCCGGCTGGCAATCACGTTGGCAACCGCCCCGTTGGCGAACTCAATTCGTGCGTTGGCGATATCGATGTGATCGGTCAAGACCGGTGTGCCAGCCGCCGAGATCTGAGCGATCTCGGCGTCGATCAGCGAAAGTACGATATCGATGTCGTGGATCATCAGGTCAGAGATCACGTCGACATCGGTGGCCCGAGGGACGAACGGACTCATGCGATGGGCTTCTATAAACCGCGGGCTGGCGATGCGCTGGGCCAGTGCCATGACACCGGCATTGAAGCGTTCTAAATGACCGATCTGCAGTATCGCACCTGCCGCCTCAGCCGCCGCGACAATCTCTGCCGCCGCGGCTAGGCTGTCGGCGATCGGCTTCTCCAACAATACATGGACACCCTGCTCGAGAAACAGACGGGCGACCGGCAAGTGGGCACTAGTCGGGACAACGATACTGACCGCATCGACTTTGCCTAGCAGGTCCGCGGCATCGCAGAAGGCCTCACAGCGAGCCTCGGCGGCCACCTCCTCGGCCGCTGCGCGGTCGGTATCAACGACTCCGACTAGGTCGACGTTTGAGTGTCGCGCGTGGATCTGGGCATGGAAACGGCCAAGGTACCCAACCCCAACTACTCCGACCGCGATTCGCTCAGGCAAAGTTGCTTTCCTTTTGCTCCGACAAGGGCGCCGGGTTGCCTAGCATGGCCGATCAGTGCCGCCGATCACCTGTGGTGCAGGGTTGAGAGCAGGCCATCTGAGCGCGAAGCTCTACCTGCCCGTTGGGAGCCGAGGCCTGGGCCTGGATCCCGATGGTCACTGTCAAGGCCAAAATAACCGCCAGTGCGAGCAGCCCGAGCGGGTCCGCCCTACCGGCGCTAGAGGTTAGAGAAACGCGCATTGCGTCACCTGTATGTGTTTGTTTTGATCAAAGATCCACAGACCAGTCGGGCCCGCGCCAAGCCTGACCACCACGATTAGCCCTGGTAGATTACGCAATGCGTTTAATTCGCGTGCGTAGTAAAACACATTTGCTTTATTTCTTCTCGTTGGCATCGCCCGAGTCTTCGACTGCGCCGGCGGCTTTCAGCCCAGCAATCACCGTCTTGTGGTCGCCCAATGAGGCCTGAGCCAATGCCGTTCGGCCGGCAGCATCCTTCAAGTTGGGGTCAGCGCCGGCGACCAACAAAAGATCAACCATCTCCTTGTGGCCGAGCGCACTTGCGGCCATCAAGGCACTGGTCCCACCGGCGTCGACTGCGTTGACGTCTGCGCCAGCCGCCAACAGGACCAAGGCGGTCCGCCGATTGCCGTTGAAACCTGCGGTGACCAACACCGGGCGACCCGACCCGTTTTTTGTGTTGGCGTCCACACCTTGGACCAACAAATCTCGCACCTCCGCGGCACGGCCGGCCGCGGCTGCCGCAACGAGACGCATCTCTGCATCCGACGCCAGGGCTTGAGTAAGTAACCCGAGGCTTAGAAAAAGCCACCAAACACTGCGCACTGCCCACTTCTCCATTCCTACACCAGCACCCCAACCCAAGAAATCCGCCGCTATGTTCACGTCTCTATGTCGGCAGGCTTAGCCAAGCCTGTAATTCCCTTGCTTTTCGTTCGGCCTGCCAGTAGGTTCCCAGTCAAACCGTCGAGAACAAGCCGTATGAGCCAGCAAACTACCCATAGAATCGAGGTCGGCGTCGAGACCTCGTACATCGACGAGCAGTCTGATCCGAACTCGGACCGCTACGTGTTTGCGTACACCATTACGATAAGCAATACCGGCGAAGCCCCTGCTAAATTGTTGAATCGGCATTGGCTAATCACCGATGCCAACGGCAAGGTTCAGGAGGTGCGCGGCGAAGGCGTGGTCGGCGAGCAACCCTATCTGCGTCCAGGCGAAGTATTCCGCTATACCAGCGGCACCGTGATCGAGACCCCCGTTGGCACAATGGAGGGAGAATACGAGATGGTTGCGGACGATGGTCAGTCCTTCATAGCCCTTATTGATCGTTTTTCGCTTGCGGTGCCACGCGTCCTACACTGAATCCGAAGGCTAGGGTCTACCCGTGGCCGTATATGCCGTCGGCGATATCCAAGGCTGCTACGACGAACTCAGAAGGGCGCTCGATGCAATTCGCTTCGACCCAGTGAGTGACTGCCTGTGGTTTGTTGGCGACCTGGTCAACCGCGGCCCTAAATCGCTCGAGGTCTTACGCTTCGTGCGTGGACTAGGCGCCGCAGCGGTGTGCGTCCTCGGCAACCACGATCTGCACCTGCTCGCTCTGGCGGCCGGGAATACCCGGCACCAAAACGAACCCAGTCTGACCGCGGTAATGGCTGCCCCAGATCGCGAAGAGCTGCTCGACTGGCTACGTCTACGGCCATTGATTCACCGCGATCCCGACTTAGATTTCTTGATGCTGCACGCTGGCCTGCCCCCACAATGGGATCCGGCAACCGCCATCGGCTGCGCACAGGAGCTCGAACAGGTCCTACGCAGCACCGACAGTCAAACGTTTTTCATGCATATGTACGGCGATCGACCCGACCTCTGGGACCCGGCGCTGACCGGCATGGAACGCTTACGCTTCATCACTAATTGTCTAACGCGACTGCGCTTCTGTGACCGAGATGGTCGGCTGGAACTGAAGGAGAAGGGCCCGCCAGGCAGCCAAGCCGCTGGACGCCTTCCCTGGTTCGAACACCCGCAGCGGGCCACCCAAGATATGCGGATCTTGTTCGGCCACTGGTCCACGTTGGGCTTTCGTACCGCTCACAATGTTTGGGCACTGGATAGCGGCTGCCTTTGGGGCGGGGCCCTCACCCTGCTACGGATAGATCAGACACCACCGCATCCCTACACCATGCCCTGCGCTGGCCAGCAGGATCCAAGGCATTTCGTCTAAACCGGCGGCGCATCGCCATCAGGACAGTTTCATGGCGCGCGACATATTGCGTCCGTAAAAAATCTCCAGCATCTCGCGCCTAATCTTTTCACTAATTGTTCGCTGCTCGCGCGGTGAGACATCTTCCACATCGACTCCGAACAGATAGCTGTCGAGATCGAATTGCTTCAACATCATCTTGGTGTGAAAGATGTTTTCCTGGTAGACATTGACGTCGACCGCCTGGTAACGCTCTCGCGTATCGCGGGACAAAAAATTCTGTATTGAATTGATTTTGTGATCCATGTAGTGCTTCTTGCCGTGTACGTCTCGGGTGAAGCCGCGCACCCGGTAGTCCATAATCACGATATCTGATTCGAAGGAATGGATCAGATAGTTCAGTGCGCGCAATGGCGAAACGCGCCCGCAGGTCGACACGTCGATGTCTGCACGAAAGGTGGAAATACCGCTATCCGGGTGGCTCTCCGGATAGGTGTGCACCGTGATATGGCTCTTGTCCAAATGCGCTGCCACGGACTCGGGCAGCGGACCCGGCGCCTCTGAATTGGATAGCTGCTCGGCCGCGACGGACTCCTCCGAAATAAGAATCGTCACGCTAGCACCATGTGGCACATAGTCCTGGTGAGCAATGTTTAGCACATTGGCGCCTATGATCTGCGTCACGTTACGCAGAATCTCGGTCAGACGCTCGCCACTGTAGGCCTCGTCTATATAGCGAATGTATTGGGTTTCCTGCTCCGGCGTGGCGGCATAATTGATGTCGTAAATATTGAAGCTCAGCGTCTTGGTCAGGTTGTTGAACCCGTGCAACTTGATCTTTTTAGGCTTCGGCATCTGCTCAGTTCTGGTCGTTTCATTCGACCTCGACCCGCTCGAAATCGTGGGTGATTTCCGCTGTTGCACCAAGCATGATCGACGCCGAACAATATTTTTCAGCACTCAACTGCACCGCGCGCTCGACTGCCTTGTCGGTCAACCCGCGCCCCCCGACACGAAAATGCACGTGGATTCGAGTAAACACCTTAGGGTCAGTCTCGGCGCGTTCCGCCTCGAGCTCGACTTCGCAAAAAGCCACATGGTGACGCCCCCGCCGTAGGATCAGCAGCACGTCGAACTCGGTGCAGCCGCCCATGCCGATCAGCAACATCTCCATGGGACGCACGCCGAGATTGCGCCCACCGTGCTCCGGTGAGCCATCCATGACCAGTGCATGGCCACTGCCCGACTCGGCCAACATGGTCACCCCGTCAACCCACTTTACGCGTGCTTTCATTCGGCGCTGTGTCACAATTTGCGGGCATCGAGGCTAGCATAGTTCGACAAGCGTCAGCAGCCTGCCTAGAATTCGCTGAAAAACCTGATCTGAGACTTATGCAACAACCTGAATCCTTTCGTGTGGCGCAACCACCGCCGCGAGACCCTGAGTGGCTGAAGCCCTTTCTGGCGCACTGCCATCGTCGACGGCACCCGGCTAAAACGGAGTTCATCCACCCTGGGGACGCTGCGGATAGCCTGTTCTATCTCGTTTCCGGTCAAGTCACTGTTTTTATAGAGGACGAAGACGGCCGCGAGATCATCTTGACTTATCTCAACAAGGGCGACTTTATCGGCGAGATGGGTCTATTCATCCCGGTCCCCAAACGATCCGTGATGGTGCGCACTCGTAGCTCTTGTGAACTGGCGGAGATTTCGTACAGCAAACTCGAGCAATTGTTCGAAGGCGATCTGCGTTCCTTCACCAAGGACATCCTGTATGCCTTGGGACGGCAGCTCACCGAGCGCCTGGCCGCAACCAGCCAGAAGGTCAGCCATCTGGCGTTCCTCGATGTCACCGGGCGTATTGCCGGAACCCTGCTCGACCTGTGTAAGCAGCCAGATGCGATGACCCATCCTGACGGAATGCAGATCCGCATTACTCGCCAGGAGATCGGTCGCATTGTCGGCTGTTCCCGCGAAATGGCGGGCCGCGTGCTGAAGGATCTCGAGGAGCGCGGACTCATCCACGTCAAGGGCAAGACCATCGTCGTTTTTGGCACACGCTGAGGTTCAAGTGCCAGATGGCTCAGCCGCTACCCTTGGGAAAGGGATTCCGCGGAGCCAACGCCTTGGCAATCGAACCCATGCCCGAAGACTCGACCTTCCACCCCAGTCAGAAACTGGTCCGTTGCCAAGTAGTAAATCGTTACCAGGAAGCCAGTGTGCGTTTCGTCGAAATCGGCGCATTCCGGCTATGGGAACACTTGATGACCAACAAGCACGGGCTCAGTGTCAGCAACCCCACCCTATGCCTGTGGATCGACGAGAACGACTACCAGCGCAATGCCGGCGTGTTTGACCGGGCTGGCGAGATCGAGGTCGTCGATTGCATCGCAGTCGACCTATTCGACCCCGAATACCGCTTCTCGCAAACCATCTCCCGCTACGTACGAACCGCCGAATCAGAGCATGTGATAGAGATCCTGCGCTCGCACATACCGTCCGAACTGAGCAACCCGGACACCTGTCATATCGATGTCATCAACGGGCGCGTGGTGCAACGCTGGCACCCACGCGCCAGCCGAAACATTTTGACCGGTCTGGAGGGCTAAGCAAGCCACGCGGGGAAGCACCAGTCCGATCACGCGAATAGCTCAGCCAAGCGCGCCCCAGGGTCCTCGGCCCGCATAAAAGCCTCGCCAACCAAAAAGGCATGCACCGAGCGATCGCGCATTCGCCGCACATCGGCCGGCGTCAAAATGCCGCTCTCGGTGACCACCAATCGATCGTCGGGGATGCGGTGGAGTAGGTCGAGCGTGGTCTGCAAGTTCACCTCGAAGCTTCGCAGGTCACGATTATTGATTCCGATCAGTCGATTGCCAATAGCCAGTGCGCGTTCCAATTCCGCAGCGTCGTGCACCTCGATGAGTACGTCCAGCCCCAGCGTCCGGGCCTGCTCGTAGAGTTCGCGCAGTCGATCATCGTCCAAGCAGGCTACGATCAGCAAAATGCAATCGGCTCCAAGCGTCCTGGACTCGAACACCTGATAGGGGTCAATGATGAAATCCTTGCGTAACACCGGCAGCCCAGCGGCGGTACGCGCTTGCTGCAAGGCCTGGTCACTACCCTGGAAAAAGTCGACATCGGTCAGCACCGATAGACAAGTGGCGCCGCCCGTCGCATAGCTGCACGCGATATCGGCTGGTCGGAAGTCCTCACTTAACACCCCCTTGGACGGCGAGGCACGCTTGATCTCAGCGATCACTGCCGCTTCGCGCGTGTCCAGCCGCGCCCGAAGCGCGGCGCCGAAACCACGCAACTGGGGGGCATCAGACAAGCGTTCGGTCAACGCCGAGAGGGGCGTCTGTGCGCGTCGCTGAGCAATCTCCTCGCGCTTGCGAGCAATGATTCGCTTGAGAATATCGGGGGGGCTGCTCATTCAAAACCCTGGGTTAGTACGATCAAGCGATCCAGTCGGGTGCGTGCCTCACCGCTGGCAATCGCTTGGTCGGCGAGCTGCACGCCATCCTTGAGCGAACTGGCCAAGCCAGCGACGTAGATCGCCGCACCGGCATTCAGAACAACGATATCGCGTGCAGGCCCAGCGGTATCGTCCAGCACTTGGATGATCGTCTTGACGCTCTCGTGAGGATCGGCAACCCGTATCGCATCCAGCGAACTGCGTTGCAGACCAAATTCTTCCGGTTCCACCGAATAGCGCTGCACCCGACCGTCGCGCAACTCGGCCACCTCCGTGGCATCGGCAACGCTGATCTCATCGAGCCCGTCGCGCGAGTGTACGACCATCACATGGCGGCTACCCAGGCGCAGCAGGACCTCTGCCATAGGTTCGAGCAGCTGGTCGCTGAAAACACCTAGCAGCTGATTAGGCACCCCGGCGGGGTTGGTCAAGGGGCCCAGCACATTGAACAAGGTCCGGACACCCATCTCGCGGCGCGGGCCAATAGCGTGTTTCATCGCGCTGTGGTGACCAGGCGCAAACATGAAACCGACGCCGACTTCACGCACGCATTGCGCGACCTG
The DNA here is from genome assembly GCA_028284585.1 of Chromatiales bacterium. GTDB lineage: Bacteria > Pseudomonadota > Gammaproteobacteria > Chromatiales > Chromatiaceae > Thiosocius. The sequence goes on along the minus strand of JANQRK010000088.1, from coordinate 83,710 downwards.
GTCCGGGGTAAGATCCAGGCGCAGGCCTGCGGCTTCTAAGGCATCGGCGCTGCCCGATTTGCTCGACACCGAACGATTGCCATGTTTAGCGACATGGCAGCCAGCAGCCGCGGCAACGAACATGCTGGCGGTCGAGACATTAAAGGTGCCCGACGCGTCGCCACCGGTACCGACGATGTCAACGGTATGCGCCAAACCGCCGATATCTACACCCGAGGCCAGCTCGCGCATTACCCCGGCCGCTGCTGCTATCTCGTCGACCGTTTCGCCCTTGAGCCGCAGCCCGACTAGGAAACCTCCGATCTGTGCTGCCGTGGCACCGCCAGTCATAATCGTGTGCATGACTTCGGTCATTTCTTCGGGGCGCAGATCTTGCTGCTCGATCACTCGTGCAATGGCCTGTTTCATATCCACAATGGCTAGGCTCCCGGGTCAGTTATTCAGAGCCTGTTCAAACCAAGTGAGCAGCAGCGACGGCAGCCGTTTTATGGCCAACAAGGCGCTATGAGCGCGCTGTGCCACCGCACATGAGCGAGCTGCAACGCTGTGTCTCACTTAGGGTGCACAGTCCCTAGCATCTAGAAAGTTCTTTAGCATCTGATGTCCGTGCTCGGTCAGGATCGATTCTGGATGAAATTGCACACCTTGCACCGCCAGCTCGCGGTGACGCACACCCATGACCTCATCGAACTTGCCGTCACGCTCCGTCCAGGCAGTCACCTCCAAGGCATCGGGCAAGCTAGAACGCTCGATCACCAGCGAATGGTAGCGGGTGGCCTCGAACGGGTCGGGCAGACCGGAGAACACGCCGGCCCCTGTATTCCGAATCGGCGAGGTCTTACCATGCATGACCACTCGAGCATGCACGATCTCGGCACCGAAGGCCTGACCGATCGCTTGGTGACCAAGACAGACACCTAAGATGGGTATCTTCCCTGCGAACGCCTTGATCACCTCCACCGATACACCCGCCTCGTTTGGTGTACAGGGTCCTGGCGAGATCACGAGCTGCCGTGGTGCGAGTTCGGCGATCCTCGCAACATCGATTTCGTCATTGCGCACTACCCTGACCTCGGTGTTCAGCTCTCCGAGGTACTGCACAATATTGAAGGTAAACGAGTCGTAATTATCGATCATCAACAGCATGGTCAAGCCCCATCTCGGTCACTGCGGGGCGCACGCCCCAGGCCGGCTTCGGCCAAGGCGACCGCACGAAACACAGCCCGTCCCTTGTTCATGGTCTCTTTCCACTCCAGGTCCGATATCGAATCGGCAACCACCCCAGCACCAGCCTGAATATGTAGCTGACCGTCCTTGACCACCGCAGTCCGAATTGCGATCGCGGTATCCATATTGCCATTCCAGGATAGGTAGCCGACCGCACCCGAGTAGACGCCACGTTTGACCGGCTCCAGCTCGTTGATAATCTCCATCGCACGGATCTTGGGTGCGCCGGACACGGTACCGGCCGGAAAGGTCGCGCGCAGTACATCGATCGCACTCATATCCGGCTGCAAGCGACCGGTGACATTGGAGACGATATGCATCACATGCGAGTAACGTTCGACCACCATCTTGTCGGTCAGTTTGACAGTACCAACCTGCGCCACGCGACCGGTATCATTGCGCCCGAGATCGATCAGCATCAGGTGTTCGGCTAACTCCTTGGGATCAGCCAGCAGCTCGGCCTCTAGCGCTCGATCTTCCTCTTCTGTATGCCCGCGCCGACGGGTCCCAGCGATCGGTCGCACCGTCACCTCACCATCTTCGAGCCGCACCAGGATCTCCGGCGAGGAACCGACAATCTGAAACTGGCCTAAATCCAAAAAATACATATAGGGTGATGGATTCAGGCCGCGCAGGGCGCGATATAGGTCGAGCGGCGGGGCATGGTACGGAATCGACAGGCGCTGCGAGACCACGACCTGCATACAGTCGCCGTCCAAGATGTAGCGCTTGATGCGATCAACCGCCGCTTTGAAATCCTGTTCGCTAAACCCCGAGACGAAATCTGCCTCGCTGACCACCCGCTGCGATTGCAGTCGCTGGCGGGGTGCACCCCCATGCATTCGCTCGATCAGGGTATCGATCCGCTCATTGGCATCGGCGAGGGTGTCGCCGCGATCGACATCGGTATGCACAATCAAGTACATGCGACCGCTGAGATTATCGAATACCACCAACTCATCGGACACCATCAACAGAATGTCGGGACATCCGAGCGGATCCGGCTTGTCGAGCTTACGCAGACGAGGCTCTATGTAAGCGACGGTGTCATAGCCGAAATAGCCCACCAATCCACCGCAGAAGCGCGGTAGGCCAGGGACTTCCGGGACCCGAAAGCGCGATTGGAAACCTTCCACGAAGGCCAGCGCATCGTCGGATTGGGCGGTCTCACGAATCTCACCATCGATCTCGATGGTAATCTGCTTGCCATGAGCCCGCAGGATGGTACGGCATGGCAACCCGATGATTGAGTAGCGGCCCCATTTCTCGCCGCCGTGCACCGATTCGAACAAGTATCCGAATGGGCCTTCGACCAGCTTGAGATAGACGCTCAGCGGCGTATCCAGATCGGCCAGCACCTCGCGGACCACCGGAATACGGTTGAATCCCTGCGCTACCAGCGCATCGAAATCTTCAGGGTTCATTATTTACTCCACACATGAATAGGCACCGAAATCGCGAACGCGCAGCATCAGCCGCGCCATCGTGTGTCGGCTTCTAGCACCTTGCTCTGTGTGAAGTACGTCATGACTAGGAGAGTGATTGGAACCCAACAGACCGCAACCTTAGCCAAAAAGACCTACCGCGCCAAGACGGATGCTAACAACCTTGGACCCGCAGCATGGCGGATTGGCCCGAAACCGGGATGAACTCGCTCGTCCGCTTCAAACCAGCGTCGGCAGCTCCGCCATCGAATCGATAACGGCATCCGGTGCATACTGGCGGATGTCCTCGCCGTGATTGTAGCCATAGCTAAGGCAAATGATCTGAAAGCCGGCCGCCCGGGCGGCGGTCACGTCGCTCCTCGAATCGCCAAGCATCAGTGACTCATGGGGACCGACGCCGAAATGCTCGGCGGCGTGCAGTAGGGGCAGTGGATCGGGTTTTTTAACCGATAAAGTGTCACCGGACACTACGATCCCAAACTCATCGTAAATACCCATGTCCTTGAGCAGCGGCACTGTGAACTGCGCCGCCTTGTTGGTCACGCATCCCAACTTGTAACCACGTGTCTTCAAATAATCAAGGCCCTCGCGGACCCCCGGATAGAGACGCGAGCGTTGCGAAGTGTTGGCCGCGTACAGCTCGAGAAACAGCGGATAGGCGCGGTTAAATTCCTCGTCGCTTGGTTCACCATCGAGCTGTCCGACCAGCGCCCGCTTTACCAGGCGCTCGACACCATTGCCTACCCAGTTGCGTACCCGGGTCTCACCATGGCGTTCACGCCCAAGCTTTCTCATCATCTCGTCGACGCAGAACGTCAAATCCGGGACGCTATCGACCAAGGTCCCATCGACGTCGATCAGGACCATGCTGGGCCGCCGCAGGTTCATCTCTGAACCGACCCGGGCATGGAGCACCTCATTGGGCCTTGGCGAGTTCACTGCGCATTTCAGCGACAATGCTGTCATAGCGATTCGGATCGCCGTCTTGGCCCTTACTGAACAAACCCGAGCCAGACACGAAGGTATCCGCACCGGCCGCGGCGATCTGCCCGATATTGTCGACCTTCACACCACCATCGATCTCCAGGCGTATGTCACGCCCTGAGGCATCGATGATCTCGCGCACTTGCCCGAGCTTGTCGAGCGCCGAGGGGATGAAACTTTGTCCCCCGAAACCTGGGTTGACCGACATCAGCAGGATCATGTCGATCTTATCGATCACATAGTCTAGGTAGGTCAACGGCGTCGCTGGGTTGAACACCAGGCCCGCCTTGCAGCCTTCACCCTTGATCAACTGCAGTGTGCGATCGATGTGTTCGGAGGCCTCGGGATGAAAGGTGATGTAACTCGCCCCGGCGTTGGCAAAATCACCCACGATGCGGTCCACCGGGCTGACCATGAGATGAACGTCGATCGGCGCGCTAATGCCGTGCTTGCGCAAGGCCTCGCAGACCAGTGGACCAATGGTCAAGTTCGGGACATAGTGATTGTCCATCACGTCGAAATGGATGATGTCGGCCCCGGCGGCCAAAACATTGTCGCACTCCTCGCCGAGGCGCGCGAAGTCGGCCGAAAGAATGGACGGTGCGATCGCATAGTCTGCCATTTCGTCGCTCCTTGGCCGGCGGACCGGCGCAAATGAAAGTGGTTGTTCTCAACACCCAGCTAGACTAGGCGTGTCGAAAAAAATGAACCCGAAATTTTACCGGATAGCGCCGTGCTTTGCAGCCACCAAGCAATGACCAAAATCTCGCTGGCCAGCCTAATCCTCTGTATCGGGTGCCTGGTAACGGCCAGGCAAAGCGGCGCGATTGACGCTTCACAGGCGGCAGCGCGCCTCGCGACAGCCGGTGGTCTGACCGGTGAACTCATTGAGCTCCAAGCCAGCGAACGCGGCTTCGTAGCCTTGTACTTATCCCACGAACCGGCCCTACCCGGACGCGGCGCAGCACTCCTCCTGCACGACCAAGGTACCAACCTGAATAGCCGCGAGGTGATTCGCCCGCTGCGCCTGGGCCTGAGCGCGGCCGGTTGGGACACCCTGGCGCTCGAGCTACCCGCCGCGTACTCCGGCGAGACGCGATCCCGTTGGCTCGCCCGCGGTGACATGCTGACGGCGCGTCTGCAGGCCGGGCTAGATTGGCTGGCACAACGCGAGCTGACCAACTACTCGATCATCGCGTTGGGTGACAGCGCGTCGATCGCCCTGCGATTCGCCAAGGACCGGCAGCCACCTGGGTTACTCGCGCTCGTGATGGTGAGTAGCGCGCTACAGGACGATGCAGCGAACGACGACCTGACCAGCCTCGGCGAGCTGCAGCTACCGGTTTTGGATATCTACGCCGAACGCGACAGCGCCCACATCACTCGTAACGCCGCGTTGCGGCGCCGTGCCGCAGCTGCCAATCTGAAATATCGGCAGGCGTCCTTACCTGGTGCCAAGGCAGGTTTTCCTGGAATGCAAGACTATTTGCTCCACAGCATTGGCGCTTGGCTTGCGGCGCAGGCAATTGATCGCCCAGACGAGCCGTGACGGTCAGTAACCCTAGCCCGAATATCTCACCAGCCGAACAACGCCTGCCTCGCAAGCTGCTGAGCACAAGAGAGAAAATCTCTGATGACGGAAAATTTGGCAGGCGCAGTTTGTACCCGGCGTTGTTCTATCCCGATGCCGACAGTTTCTCGCTCGCCGTGGCTTGGTTTTCACACAAGCGATAGCTATGGCTATCACTTTTGTTCCAAACCGGCGCCACAGCGGCTGCGAATTCCGTCGGCTTTCGGGATGCTGATGAGATATTCGGGCTAGTCGGCATTGAGCCGAATCACCATGCCATTGAATCCGTTGTCGGCAAGGCGTTGCCGTACCTTTTTCAGCGCAGCCTGATCGCGATACGGGCCGGAGCGCACCCGATAGCGGGTCTCCTGCGCACCGATACGCGCCGCCACCACCTTGGCTTCGATGCCGAGCAACGCCAGCTGCGCCTTCAGTCGGTCGGCATCAGCGGTGCGCCGAAAAGAGCCGATCTGCACTAGATAGCGCTTTGCCACCACAGACTCCGGCGGCACGATCTTAGGCGCCGGGATGTTGCTCTGCTCGGCTTCAGGGACCACCACCTCCATCTCCGGCAACATATCGTAAAAGTCGAAGCGCGGCTTCGGGCGAACCGGCTCCTCGGCGCGCGATGCAGCGGCCGGGCGCGTTTCCTGCGCAGCCTGGTCGGGCCGGCCGGCGGCCGGGTCGCCGCCCGGCTCGAGAGATTGGCCATCGAGCCAGATCAGTCCCACGACGAATCCGCCGAGCAACACACCAGTGACCAACCACAGCCAGGCGGGCAGGGGTTTCTTCGGCGGTCTCTTCTGGGCGCGATGTTTGTAGTCTCGAGGCACGGCGGTTGCGGTGGCGCCGCTTCGAATCCTTCGCGGAGCACAGGTTTGGGGATCGCGATTCTAGCCCGATCCGTTGGCCAGGCGCGACCAGTCTAATGCGCTTACATTTGCTCCGGGGCCGAAACGCCGAGCAGGCCCAGTCCGCAGCGCAAGACTTCGCGGGTTGCCAGGATCAATTTGATCCTGGCATCACGCAAACCGGTATCATCGACCAGAAACTGGTGCGCGTTGTAGTAGGTGTGAAAATCATTGGCTAGCTCGCGCAAATACTGCGTCAATTGGTGTGGTTCGTGGCCGGTTGCTGCCGACTCCACGACCTCGGGATAGCGCGACAGTGTCTTCATCAGGGTCAGCTCTTGGCCCTCCACCAGACATTCCAAATGGGTCACACCAGCGCTGGGATGAACGTCGATTTTCCGCTCCTCGGCCTGGCGCAGCACGGCGTGGATGCGGGCATGGGCGTATTGCACATAGTACACAGGATTATCGCTCGACTGTGACTTGGCCAGGTCGAGATCGAAATCCATATGCTGCTCGCTCTTGCGCATTACGTAGAAGAAACGTGCCGCGTCGCACCCGACCTCTTCGCGTAGTTCACGCAAGGTGACGAACTCGCCTGAACGAGTCGACATCTGAACCTTCTCGCCACTTCGGTAGAGCACCGCGAACTGCACCAGCAGCACCTCGAGTCGCGCGGCCTCGTTACCGGTCGCCTGCAACGCCGCCTTGACGCGCGGCACATAGCCGTGGTGATCGGCTCCCCAAACATCGATCACCCAATCGAAACCCCGATCGAGCTTATCCAGGTGGTAGGCGATGTCCGATGCAAAATAAGTAGTCTGCCCGTTGTCACGCACCACGACACGATCCTTCTCGTCACCGAAATCGCTTGAGCGGAACCACCAAGCCCCCTCCTTCTCGTATAAATGCCCAGCGGAACGCAGGCGATCAATGGCCTTGTTGACAGCGCCCGATTCGACCAATGCACGTTCCGAATACCATTCCTCGTAATGGATACCGAACTGGCCAAGATCGCTACGGATATCGTCCAGGATCACCGTCAAACCTGTGTCCAAGACTCGCCGATAGCTGTCTTCACCGAGCCGCTGCTTGGCGGCAGCGATCAAAGCGTCGATGTGCGCCTCCTTATCGCCGCCCGCTGGTTCGTCCGGGGGGACCTGCGCGAACAACTGGTCGATCGAGCAGCGGTAAGCATCGCCGTGCTCACGGCGTAGCTGCGCGGCGATGTCGCCCACATAGCCACCTTTGTAGCCGTTACTCGGGAACGCCAAGTCCTCGCCACACAACTCGAGATAGCGCAGCCAGATCGACGTCGCGAGGATATCCATCTGGCGTCCGGCGTCGTTGACATAGTATTCGCGGTGCACCTGATAGCCGACCGCAGCAAGCAAATCTGCAACCACCGCACCATAGGCGGCACCCCGCCCATGCCCGACATGCAGAGGGCCAGTTGGATTGGCCGATACGAATTCCACCTGGACCCGCCGGCCCGCCCCGAGCTGGCTGCGCCCAAACGCGCGACCCTGTTCGAGGATCTGCGGAATCAGTGTCCAGTAGGCGCTGTTGGCCAAGCGGAAGTTGATAAAACCGGGACCGGCGATCGCCACCTCGCTGACCTCATCGGATTCCGGTAAACACGCCACCAGGCGTTCCGCCAGGTCGCGCGGACGCATTTTTGCCGCCTTGCTGTTGAGCAATGCCGCATTGCTCGCGAAGTCGCCATGCGCCGCATCTCGGGCGCGTTCGATCACCGACGAACAGAGATCCTCAGCGGACAATATCCCCTCGGCGACCAGTGCATCGAGGGCACGCCTTACCAGATCGGCAATCAGCGGTTTCATCGTTGCACACTACCGAGCCTAATCAAGGGCGCAAAAGGATAGCAGGATCCGAAACAGATAGGGCACCGGACAGCACGGTCAGCAGACCAAAACACAGGCTGCACCGCACCGGCCTCAGTACAAGTCAACGGGATCGACATCTAGGCTCCAGCGCACGCGGCGCGCGCCACGCAGCCCCGCCACATGCTCAGGCAGACCGTGCAACAAGGCGTGCAGCGCCTCGCGGCAGGTCGCCTGCATCAACAAATGCACCCGATGGCGACCGGCCCGTCGGGTCATGGGCGCCGGGACCGGCCCCCACAGCTCGACCCCGGCCTGGGCCTCGGCACCGGCCCAGGCCGCAAGCCGCTCGAGAAACTCCTCCGCGTGCTCCGCACGCACCGCTTCCGCGCGCACCAGCGCCTGATGGCTATAGGGTGGCAGACAGGCCGCCCGTCGCTCGCGCAAGGCCGCCGCGGCAAACGCTGGATACCCTTGCCGTACCAGCGTGTTGAGCAATGGATGCTCTGGGAAGCGTGTTTGGATCAGTACGCGGCCGGGCAGATCGCCGCGCCCAGCGCGCCCCGCCACCTGCACTAACAGCTGGGCCATGCGCTCTGTGCCACGAAAATCGGCACTGTACAGACCGCCATCTGCATCCACGACCCCGACCAGAGTGACCCGCGGGAAGTGGTGCCCCTTGGCCAGCATTTGGGTACCGACCAGCAGTGCCGAGCGCGCCACTTGCAGCCGCGCTAGCTGACGCTCGAGGGCACCGCGGCGTGCGGTGGCATCCCGATCGACACGGATCAAAGGGACACCAGCGAAGCGCTCGGCGAGAAAGACCTCTAGGCGCTCTGTGCCCTGCCCCAGCGGCTGCAAGCCGGTGGCACCGCACGCTGGGCAGCTGCGCGGTACCCTGCGTCGGGTTCCACAATGGTGGCACCACAGCAAACCGCTGCCACGGTGCAAGGTCTGGCGGGCATCGCAGCGCGGACAATCCGATAGCCAGCCACAACTGAAGCAACTCAATACCGGGGCATAACCGCGCCGGTTGAGAAACAGTATCACTTGTTCTTCACGCGCGAGCGCCGCTGCAACGCTATCCAACAGCGGCTCGCTCAGGCCCGCGTGCAGAGGCTGGTCACGAATATCCAGCAGATCAATCCGCGGGCTCGCTGCAGCACCTGCGCGCTGCTCAAGGCGCATGTGACGATAGCGCCCCGACTCGACGTTACGCAGGCTCTCCAGCGCAGGTGTCGCCGAGCCCAATATCACCGGGCAACCAGCCCGTCGCGCCCGCACGACGGCAAGATCACGCGCCGAATAGCGCAGGCCCTCGGTCTGCTTAAACGACGGGTCATGCTCCTCGTCGACGACCACCAGCCCCAGATCGGCGATTGGGGCAAAGATCGCCGAGCGCGTCCCCAACAAGACCCGCGACAGACCCCGAGCTAATCGATGCCAAGTCTGTTCACGTTCGCGTTCATTCAATCCAGAATGCAAAACTCGGACGGTGCTCCCGAGCCGCTCGCTAAAACGGCCCAGCAGCTGCGGTGTAAGTGAAATCTCGGGCACCAGCACCAGTACCGATCGCCCCTGGGCCAGCACCGACGCCGCCAACCGTAGATAGACCTCGGTTTTGCCGCTACCAGTCACGCCGTCGAGTAACGCTACGCTGAAACCTGCTCGGCAGGTGCCGAGCTGCTCGATCACCGCGGCCTGTTGTGGATTGAGTACTGTTGCGGATTGCACGACTGGTAAGGGGTCAACGACCGCCGCCGACTCACGCGCCTCGACCCAATCCTTGGCGCGCACTGCACGCAGCGTGCGGGCCACGTCGCCAAGCGCGTCGCGCAGCTGGGTCGGCGTCGCCATCTGACCGGGCTGCCCGGCCAACCAAGCCAACAGTTCCATTTGGCGCGGGGCACGCGACAAATGTGCCTCGACCTGTTCGGCACCGGCCGGGGTCAAGGCCCAAACGGCCTCACCAAGCGGTGTTACGGCAGCACCCTTGCGCAGACGCAGCGGCAATGCGCCAGCCACGACTTCACCCACCGGGTGGCGGTAGTAGTCTGCAACCCACTGCAGGAACGCCAGATCGTCAATACCCAACAAGGGCACACGATCCAGTACCTGTTCTACCGACCTCAGCCGATCGGTTGGCAGATCGCTGCGAACATCCACGGCAAGGATCACACCGATCGCTCGGGTTCGACCGAAGGGCACGCGCACACGGCAGCCAACTGCAGCTTCCCAGGTCGAAAGGCGGTAATCGAATACCCTATGCAGGGGTGCAGCGATCGCGACCCGGATGACACGCTCAGTCATGGGGTGGGATTCGAGGCCTACCAGTGCGGTGCGCACGGCGTACCCTCAAACCGCCAGGCCAGGCTCCCCACAAAAAATTCACACCAGTTGTGGATAACTTTGTGGAAGAGTCCTGTGGATCTACCGGAAACCTGCTTGCCGCTCCGGGTGAGCACGGATTGACCAAAAATTTATCAGCCTCCAAAAAAGTAACTTTATCAATCACTTAATCACTATGTGACGATGCTATTACAGGGTTTCAGCAGAGTCTGGCCCCAGGGATCCCAATCTCTAACCAATGTGCATAAGTGGGCGACACCAGCGGTCGCACCCTGGCGGGCACCGTTCGGATAGCAACTACTTCGGACGACGCTCAAGAGCTGCGAAATCCCGATATCAACCCGCGGCCTGCCGTTGTTCTTGCTTCCCCATAGCTTGTCACACCGCAGCCCCTTGAAATCGCGCCGCGAACTATGCAATAACCGGGCAAGTTTCGTCTGAGAGCCCGACTGTGCCCGGCCTGACACAGCAGATCTTGCGTACCGATGCATCCGGCATGCCGTTGGAGTGGATAGATTTCCGCCAAGCGGCGCGCCTGCACTTCCTCGACATGATTGCGTATGTGTGCGGCGAGCCGCTGTTCACGTTGCACGGGGGCATCAACGCTATCACCCATCGGCGCAGTGCGATCGAGATCAACTCGATTGTGGCGACCCACGGCAATCACCGCCTGCGCGACAGTTACACGCCGCCGCTGAGCAATCGGACGCTATTCGAACGTGACGACCATGTGTGCCTGTATTGTGGCAGGCAGTTCGGCCACCGATCGTTATCGCGCGACCACGTGACCCCGCTCAGCCAGGGTGGTCTCAACCAATGGACCAACGTGGTCACTGCCTGCACAAGGTGCAACAACCACAAGGCCGGCAGGACCCCGGAGCAGGCCGGCCTGGAACTCTTGGCGATCCCCTTCACTCCGACCCACGCCGAGTATATCTACTTGCAAGGCCGTAACGTGCTGGCTGATCAGATGGAGTTCCTGCGGGCCCATTTCCCGCGCACCAGTCCGTTGCGAGAACGTCTCCACGGACGCCGGACAACCCGGCCTTGAGTCTCTGGGGCGAAATCGCAGACCAAATCGCCCAGGCCACCGGTCACGGCTTCCAAGCTCAGCCACCCCGCGGACAAGGCGGCGGCTGCATCAACCAAGCCTTCACGTTGTCGGATGGCGTCCAATCCTGGTTCGTCAAGACCAACGGCGCCACCCGGCTCGACATGTTCGAGGCCGAGTCAGAGGGCCTCAATGCACTGGCCGCGACGGGCACTCTGTACGCACCTCGCGCACTGTTGACCGGAAGCCATGGCGACACCGCCTACATCGTACTCGAACACATCGAGTTCGGGCGCGATAGCAACCTAGGCTGGCGACGAGCCGGCCAGCAGCTGGCGGAACTACACCGCTGCGGTAGTCATGCCTTCGGCTGGCAACGCGCCAACACCATCGGTGCGACACACCAATCCAACACCTGGCAGTCAGATTGGGTTAGGTTTTGGCGCGACCAGCGACTGGGCTTTCAGCTCGAGTTGGCCGCGCGCAATGGACACGGCGGTCGCTTGCAAACACGGGGAGAACAGCTGTTAACGCGATTCGCAGCCCTGATCGACCACGACCCACCCCCGGCCTTGCTGCATGGCGATTTGTGGAGCGGCAACTTCGGCTTCACGCGCACTGGGGAGGCGGTGATCTACGACCCTGCCACCTACTATGGAGATCGCGAGGCCGACCTGGCGATGACCGAGCTGTTCGGGGGTTTCAGCGCGGATTTCTACGCCGCCTACCGAGAGGCCTGGCCGATCCACCCGGGCTACCGGGTACGCAAGACCCTTTACAACCTCTATCACGTCCTCAACCACCTGAATCTGTTCGGTGGCGGGTATCTCCGTCAGGCCGAGCGTATGCTCGACGAATTGCTCGCCGAGTGCTGAACACCGCTGGTGAACGTCCTGCTTATGGGGCAACCCACTGCATTGCAATCAATCGGGTAGCTCGCCACAGGCCGCCTTGTAGGCCGGTCGCAGGCGTTGCTTTTCGGTGGCACGCCGCTCTTCACTCAGGTAGTCGCGCTGACCGTTGGGGCCGGGGAAATAGATGGGTCCCGCATACGACAGGCGCCGCCAGCGGCGGCGCAGCGACTGGCAGCGCTCAGCCTTGGTCCGCTGCGCCTCGGCATCGCGCACCGCCTCGGCCGCCTTGCGATCACGCTCATAGGCGTAAGAATCGAGCAGCCGTTTCTGGAGTGCGCGACGCCGCGCCATCTCGCGATCCGTTTCGACCGGTGATGTTGTGCTGGGCGGCAGTTCGATGCGACGCGCCTCAGGCCCCGGTGGCCGCTCACCATAGTGGACCCGCCCTTGGTCGTCGGTCCAGCGGTAGACCTCGGCCGGCGTTGCCCCAGCAAGCAAGAGCAAACCAATCAGCACCCCCCAACGCATGCCCGTCTCCCAGCAACAGGGTATCGGGTTATCATAGCGGCTGCAGCGGCAGCGCGGAGACAGTTGGCAACGCCGCACTCGGCTAGGGACCTATCAGTTAACGCACCCACGCGATTCGTGCCTTTGGGAGATCGTCCATTTTGAGCCACCTAGGCCCGCTTCTCGGGTGGCGGGAGTGGTTGCCACTGCCCGACCTTGGCCTGCCGCGCATCAAGGCCAAGGTAGACACCGGCGCTCGCACATCCTGTCTACATGCCTTTTACGTGGAACCCTTGCGCCGCTGCGGGCGTGAGTTCGTGCGCTTTGGCGTGCATCCCTTGCAGCATGAGCTTACCCACGCCGTGCATTGCGAGGCCGAATTGCTCGATCAGCGCCGGGTATCCGATTCCGGCGGACATCGCCAGCTACGCTACGTGATCAGTACCCGACTGGTGCTGCTCGACTTCGACGGCCAAATCGAATTGACCCTAACCAATCGCGATAGTATGCGCTTTCGCATGCTGCTCGGGCGCACAGCATTGAGCGCCGGTGGTTTCTGTGTCGATCCCTCGACCTCGTACCGCACTGGCCGCCAGGCAACGACCAAGGAGACCGAATGAAACTCGCCATTCTGTCACGCAACGCCAAGTTGTATTCCACCCGGCGCCTGGTCGAGGCCGGCCAACAACGCGGCCACGAAGTACGGATCCTAGACGCACTGCGCTGCTACATGAATATCACCTCGATGCGTCCATCGATTCACTACAAAGGCGAGGACCTGCGCGGTTTCGATGCTGTGATCCCGCGTATCGGCGCATCAGTGACCTTCTACGGCACGGCCGTACTGCGCCAGTTCGAGATGATGGGCGTGTATCCGCTTAACGAGTCGGTAGCGATTACGCGCTCGCGCGACAAGCTGCGATCGTTGCAACTGCTGGCGCGCAAGGGCATCGGTCTGCCGGTGACCGGCTTTGCGCTCTCGCCGGACGATGTGCAGGACATGCTGAAGATGGTTGGTGGGGCGCCGGCGGTGATCAAGCTGCTCGAGGGCACCCAGGGCATCGGGGTCGTCCTGGCCGAGACCGCGCAGGCAGCCGAGAGCGTCATCGAGGCCTTCATGGGGCTCAAGGCAAACATCCTGATCCAGGAATTCATCAAAGAGGCCGGCGGTGCGGACATTCGCTGCTTCGTGATCGGCGGCAAGGTGGTTGCCCGATGAAACGTCAGGGCAAGGAGGGCGAGTTCCGCTCCAACCTGCATCGTGGCGGCAGCGCGTCACTGGTGCGCATGACCCCCGAGGAACGTTCCACCGCGGTGCGCGCAGCCGGCATCATGGGACTGAATGTTTGTGGCGTAGACATACTGCGCTCGAATCACGGGCCGGTGGTGATGGAAGTCAACTCCTCGCCAGGTCTCGAGGGCATCGAGCAGGCGACCGAAAAAGACGTCGCCGAACTGATTATTCAGTTCATCGAGAAGAACCATAAGCCGAACAAGACAGGAACACGCGGTAAAGGTTGATATGACCAGGCAAACCCAGGCGTTCGAGATCGGTGGTCAGGCGATCCCACCCGGCGGCCGTGCTTTGGTGAACCTGGCTCTGCCCGGGCTGTACACCAACGATCCGGTGTCAATGCCGGCCCATGTCACCCACGGCCGCCATGAGGGACCGGTGGTGTTTGTCAGCGCGGCGGTGCATGGCGATGAGATCAACGGCGTTGAGATCATCCGCCGCTTGCTGCAGCTACCACTGCTGAAACGGCTCAAGGGCACCCTGGTGGCGGTCCCGATCGTCAACGTGTTCGGCTTCCACAACCGCTCGCGCTACCTGCCCGATCGCCGCGACCTCAATCGTAGTTTCCCCGGCAACGAACAGGGCTCCCTAGCGGGCCGCCTCGCCCACGTGTTCATGTCGCAGATAGTTCAGGGTGTCGATCTAGGTATCGATCTGCATACGGCGGCGCTGCATCGTGACAACCTACCGCAGATCCGGGCCGATCTCAGCGACCCGATCCTCGAACCGCTGGCCAAGGTGTTTAGCGCCCCGGTGCTACTGCATTCGGCTTCCCCGGCCGGATCACTGCGCGGCGCCGCGGCCGACCTCGATGTGCCGGTGATGGTGTACGAAGCCGGCGAGGCGTTACGCTTCGAGGAGCATTCGATCCAGATCGGCGTGCGCGGCATCCTCAATGTGCTGCGCTGTCTGGCGATGCTGCCGCCCACCAAACGCAAACCCACCCGGCCGAGCGCCGTACTGCGTTCGAGTAGCTGGCAGCGCGCGCCACAAAGCGGGATCCTGCGCGCCCAGGCACGCCTCGGCGCGATGGTCGCCGAGGGTGAAACGCTGGGTCTGGTTGCCGACCCGACCGGGGAACGCGAGACCCCGCTGTCGGCGCCGTTCGATGGCGTCGTGATCGGCCGCACCCACCTGCCGCTGGTATTCGAGGGCGAGGCGCTGTTTCATGTCGGCCGCACCGGCCAAACAACGCTACTCGAGGAGCACCTGGACGCGCTCAACGGGGGGTTCGACCTATCTCCACCGGAGTTGATCGAGGAGCTGCCGATCGTTTGACCCGCCGACCGCTGCGATTGCCCGGCCCGGCGCCCGAAACAAACACCGCACACCACGCGAAAAAAGGGGCGCCCGAAGGCGCCCCAGCAGACCCAGCAACTGTCGCCCCCCTAGCGGCCGGAACCCGGTGAGTCGATAAACTCCGGGTAGGCCTCCATTCCGCACTCCGAAACATCGACACCCGCGTACTCATCCTCTTCACTGACCCGAATACCCATAGCGACCTTGATCACCAGCCAGACCAGGAAGCTGGCACCGAACACCCAGGCGAAGATGGTCGCCGCACCGACTAACTGGCCGATGAAGCTGGCATCTGAATTGGTCAACGGCACTGCTAGCAGGCCCCATAGCCCGACCACACCGTGCACGGAGATTGCACCGACCGGGTCGTCGATCTTCATCTTGTCCAGGGCCAGGATAGAAAAGACCACGATGCCACCGCCGACCGCCCCGATCAGGGTCGCAGCCAACGCCGACGGGGTCGAAGGTTCGGCGGTGATCGCCACCAAACCGGCCAGCGCACCGTTCAACGCCATGGTCAGATCGGCCTTACCAAACAACAAGCGTGCCAGGATCAATGCGCTGACCAGGCCACCCGCGGCGGCCGTATTGGTATTCAAAAAGACTACAGCCACCGAGTTGGCGCTGGCAACATCGCCGAGCTTCAGTACCGAGCCGCCGTTGAAGCCGAACCACCCCATCCACAGTATGAAGGTGCCGAGCGTCGCCAAGGGCAGGTTGGCGCCCGGGATCGCGTTGATGCGTCCGCTGGCAGTGTACTTGCCCTTGCGTGGCCCGAGCAGCAGTACACCGGCGAGCGCGGCTGCTGCACCGGCCATATGCACGATGCCGGAGCCGGCAAAGTCCGAGAAGCCGAAGTCATCGCCCAGATTGTATAGCCCAAAGACCGAGTTACCCCCCCAAGTCCAACTGCCCTCCAAGGGGTAAATGACACCGGTCATCACGACCGCAAACAAAAGAAAGGCCCAAAGCTTCATGCGCTCGGCCACGGCGCCCGAAACGATCGACATCGCAGTGGCGACGAACACCACTTGGAAGAAGAAGTCAGAGGCATCGGCGTATACCGAGTCACCACCGAAACCATTCTCCGCCGAGGCCTTGAGTACATCGTCGGTCAGCGAATCACCACCGGCGATGCCACCCAAGAAAAACCCGCCGCCGTACATGATGGCGTAACCGCAAACCATATACATGATGCAAGACACGGCGTACAAAGCGACGTTCTTAGTCAGGATCTCGGTGGTGTTCTTGGCCCGTACCAGGCCCGACTCGAGCATAGCGAAGCCCGCTGCCATCCACATCACCAATGCGCCGCAGACCAAGAAGTAGAAAGTATCGATAGCGAACTGGAGTTCGAAAATATTGTTTTCCATTTGCGCTCCCCGGGCTTTATTAGTTGTTAAAGGGCTTCTGAACCCATCTCACCCGTGCGGATGCGAATGGACTGCAAGAGGTCGTAAACAAAGATCTTGCCATCGCCGATTTTGCCGGTCTTCGCGGCAACGCTGATCGCCTCAATGACCGAGTCCAACTGCGCGTCATCGATCGCGATGTCGATCTTGATCTTCGGTAAGAAATCCACGACGTATTCAGCGCCGCGATAAAGTTCCGTGTGGCCCTTTTGGCGACCGAACCCCTTGACCTCGGCGACGGTGATGCCCGTCACACCGATATCGGACAGGGCCTCACGGACGTCATCCAGCTTGAACGGCTTGATGATGGCTGCAACTAGTTTCATCGGTTGGGTACTCCTTAGCGGATGGTGATACCGGCCCCTTCACGCGCAGGACCGGCGGGCATCGCCGACTCAGCTACTAGTCGAACGACTTCGCCCAAGAAACAAACACCAGGGTGTCTCCATCGATCCCCAGATCATCGTCGTCTTCGGCCACAGACACGCTCAGCGTGAAATCGCCGAGTTCGCCGGCACTCTTGGTCACATCGACTTGGCCGTGGGTATAATCAGTATCGTCATCGAAGTCGTAGTAACCGACGGTGGCGCCCAGGCTCCAGGTCGGTGCCACTTCGGTCGAAGCCGACACGTGGTAATAGACGTCGTTTTCGTCGGCGTCGTCGTTTTCTTTCCAAACGGTGTAGTTGACGCCGGCGGTCACCGGCCCGAAGCTCAGGGCACCGACAACCTCGAGGAAATCCAGCTCGTCGCCCGGGCTCGGACCGGCGCCCGGATAGGCGAAATAAAGCAAGCCGATGTCATAGCCGAGACCGTTGTCGAATTCGTTTGCAAAGCCGCCGTACAGATCGACCTCGGCCGTGGTGTCATCATCGAAGTCGACATTGGAGGCCCACAGCCCCGCGTACAATCCGCTGTCGTGGGCATAGTCCAGACCACCGGATATCGCGGCGGCGTCGTCGGTTTGGGTGACCCCGCGCCACACATAGTTGCTGGTGGCCCCGATGTTGGCTGAGAGCTCGGCTGCCGCGCTCCCGCACACCGCTAAGGCACTGATGGCAACCACATACTTGATCGATTTCACTTTGGATGTTCTCCCGGTTTGGTGTTAATGGAGAGGCTTGTGCGCACTACTGACCACACTCCTGCCAGGACTTTTAAGCAAAACTAATGCCAATATTTTTTATTTCTTCATTTCAATCGCTTAAATGAGAATAGAGGCTCCTCCATCCGGCTTGGTGCACCAAGCCATGCGCTTTCTGGAGCCACGCACCAATCCGATGCACCAAAGCGGGGCGCGTCTCCGCTGGCCCGAATCGGCCGCCAGCATCCCGAGATCCGGAGGAATACGCAGCCGCTGTGGCGCCGGTTTGGAACAGGGTGATAGCCGTAGCTATCGCCGGCGTGAAAACCAAGCCACGGCGAATGAGAAACCGTCGGCATCGGGATAGCACACGCCGGATACCAACTGCGCCTGCCGCGTTCATTCTTCATCTGTGATTTTCTTTCTTGCGCTTCAGCAGCTTGCGAGGCAGGCGTTGTTCGGCTAGTGGCATATTCGGTCTAGACAAGCCGCGCCGACTTTATCTACCCTGCCTGCTGGCCCGTTGGCCGAACCAATGTACCAAGAGGCAACACGCGTGCTGGACCCAAAAGTCTTCGACGACCTATCGCGCCGCATGGCGGAAAACCTGCCGCGCGGCTTTCAGACGCTGCAGGACGACTTGCAGCGCAATATTCGCAGCGCGCTCGAGGCGGCCCTCGGGCACCTCAATCTAGTGACCCGTGAGGAATTCGAGATACAGCAAGCGGTACTGCAGCGCACGCGCGAGAAGCTGCACGGCCTGGAGCAGCGGGTGGCCGAACTCGAGAAGACCCACTCCGCATAAGATTCGCATCACAGCACCCGGCCGGATGCCGGGCATCACCACCAAGGAAGGTCATGTCATTTGCAAGTACCCTGTGCCGAGCCGGGCTCGGTGTCGATGCCCCCGCAGTCCTGGTCGAGACCCACCTGGCCAATGGCCTGCCCGGCTTTCATATCGTCGGGTTACCAGAAAAGGCAGTGCAGGAAAGCCGCGATCGGGTGCGCAGCGCCTTGGTCAACAGCGGCTTCGAATTCCCCGCCCGTCGCATCACGGTGAATCTGGCCCCGGCCGATTTGCCAAAACAGGGCAGCCGCTTTGACTTGGCGATCGCAGTGGGAATTCTAATCGCGAGCAAACAGCTACCCCAGAATGCAACCGAAGGGTACGAACTGATCGGAGAGCTAAGTCTGGCCGGGGCGGTGCGCTCGGTCAGTGGCATCCTGCCAATGGCGATGGCCACGCAGCGCGCAGGTAACCGGCTGATCTTACCGACTGCTGACCTCGGCGAGGCCTCGCTGGTCGGCGACCTCGAGCTGTACCCGGTGGAGCACCTGCTTGCGGTTAGTGGTCACTTGCACGGCCAGCAACGGATCAGCGCCGCTTCAGAACCGCCGCCACGCGGCTTCTCGCCCGTTGGGCCAGATCTTGCTGACGTCTGTGGCCAAGCACAGGCACGGCGTGCACTGGAGGTTGCCGCTGCGGGGCGCCACAACCTGTTGATGACTGGCCCACCAGGGGCCGGAAAATCAATGCTGGCGCATCGCTTGCCTGGCATCCTGCCGCCGCTGGGGCTCGATGAATCGCTGCAAAGCGCCGCGATCCGCTCGGTCGCCGGCCTACCATTCGACCCCGCAAGCTTGCGCCAGCGACCGTTTCGGGCGCCGCACCACACCGCCTCGGGTGTCGCCTTGGTCGGGGGCGGCAGCAACCCGCAACCCGGGGAAGTATCGCTGGCACACAATGGCGTGCTGTTTCTAGACGAACTACCGGAATTCAGCGCCCGGGTGCTCGATGTATTGCGTGAACCGATCGAGACCGGTCGTATTCTGATTTCACGGGCGGCAGGCCAGGCCGAGTTCCCGGCCGACTTCCAGCTGATCGCCGCAATGAATCCCTGCAAATGCGGCTTCGCTGACGACCCGGCGCGGGTCTGTCCCGGCTGCACCCCAGAGCAGGCCGCTCGCTATCGGCGACGCGTCTCCGGCCCATTGCGCGACCGAATCGATATCCACCTGCAGGTCGGCGGCCTGCCCCGGGGCGAGCTGCTCGATGGTCTGGCGAGTGCAGCCGAAGCTACCGCCCAGGTCCGTTCCCGGGTGCACGCGGCTTGGCAACGCCAATTGGACCGCCAAGGCCAACCGAACGCCCGTCTCGACCAAAGTAACCTACAGGAACATTGTGCGCTGCCGTCCGGCGGCCGCCGGCTGCTCGGCGAGGCGATCGAAAAACTCTGCCTGTCGGCGCGCGCTTTCCACCGCATCTTGCGGATCGCACGCACCATCGCAGACCTCGAGGGCCGGGACACGATCGCCATACACCACCTGACCGAGGCAATCAGCTACCGACGCATGGAACAAGGCTAGCGCGTACCGATTGCGCCTTAGCGCAATCCACCCTAGGCTTCTTCGCCCCGGCATTTTTCCTCGGTTCCGATGCTGCAGTTCGATGATGTCACCCTGCGTCGTGGTCCGCGCGTACTGTTCCAAGGCGCCACCTTCCAGATCCACCCGGGTCAGAGGGTCGGCGTGGTCGGCGCAAATGGCAGCGGTAAATCAAGCCTGTTCTCACTGATTCTGGGTGACCTGGCCACCGATGTAGGTGAGGTCAAGCATCCAACTGGCTGGGTGCGCGCCCATGTCGCGCAAGAGATGCCGGCCAGCAAGCAGGCAGCCATCGACTATGTGCTCGACGGTGACACCGAACTGCGCCGACTACAGCGCGCATTGGCGACCGCTGCACAAAGCGATGCGGGCGAGCGGATCGCCACCCTGCATAGCGAACTCGAGGATATCGGCGGCTACCAAGCCAATAGCCGTGCAGCGGCCCTGATGGACGGTCTGGGTTTCCAAGCAAGCGATTCTCACCGACCACTATCGGAATTCTCCGGCGGCTGGCGGATGCGACTCAACCTGGCAAGGGCGCTGATGTGCCGCTCGGACCTGCTGCTACTCGATGAGCCGACCAATCATCTCGACCTGGACGCAGTGATCTGGCTGGAAGCCTGGTTGCGCCAGTACCCGGGTACCTTGCTGCTGATCTCCCACGACCGCGATTTTTTGGACAGCGTGTGCGTCAAAATCCTACACCTGGAACAGGATCAAGCAACGCTGTACAGCGGCAACTACAGCGGCTTTGAAAAGCTCCGTAGCCAACAATTGGCGCATCGAGCGGCGGCCTTCGACAAACAACAGCGCGAGATCGTGCACATGCAGGCCTTCGTCGATCGGTTTCGCGCCAAGGCAACCAAGGCGCGGCAAGCGCAGAGCCGCCTGAGGGCGCTCGAGCGCATGCAATTGATCGCCCCGGCACATGTCGATTCACCCTTTGGCTTCAGCTTTTCGGCACCCGCCAAAAACCCTCATCCGCTGCTTCGTCTCGATGATTGTGCCGTCGGATACACCGGCCCACCCATCATCGAGCGGGTTCAGTTGGCCTTGAACCCAGGTGATCGGCTCGGTCTGCTCGGCCCGAACGGTGCCGGCAAATCGACTCTGATGCGGCTGCTCGCCGGCGAACTATCCCCACGAGCGGGTCAACGCCTGGCGGCGCGGCATCTCGTGATCGGCTACTTCGCTCAACACCAGGTCGAGCAGCTGCAAGCGGCAGAGAGCCCCCTCCAGCATCTGCAACAACTCGACCCGCAGGCGAGTGAGCAGGCTCTGCGCGACTTCCTCGGCGGGTTCGGCTTCGTCGGCGACAAGACTCTGGGGCCGGTCGAACCCCTGTCCGGCGGTGAGAAGTCTCGCCTGGTGTTGGCGATGTTGGTCTATCAGCGTCCTAATCTATTGTTACTCGACGAGCCAACCAACCACCTCGATCTGGAAATGCGTCAAGCCCTGGCGACGGCGCTGCAGGACTTCGAGGGTGCAACAGTAATCGTCTCGCACGACCGTCACCTGCTGCGCTTGAGCTGTGATCAATTACTGCTAGTGCACCAAGGAACGGCCGAGGAATTCGCCGACGAGCTAGATGCGTACCCGGCCTGGCTTAACCGCCACGCCCGCAACGCTACGACGGCCAGTGCGGTGACCGACAAACAGGCATCGGCCGATCAGCGACGCGACCGTAAGCGTCTAGAGGCCACCCGCCGGCAAGCCCTGAAACCGCTGAAGCAGGCCTTGCAACAGGCCGAGGCTGAGCTCACGCGACTGCAGGCCGAGCGTGACGCAATCGATGGCGAACTGTCCGACCCGGCGCTGTACGAAGACACGGATGCAAACAGGGTACAGACCCTGATGCAGCGCAAGGGCCAGTTGGACGAGCAGCACGCCCGAGCCGAAGAACGTTGGCTATCGGCCGCCGAAGCGCTCGAGCAGGCCGAAGTCGCTGAATGAGCAAGTCGACATTGGGCGCACTTGTCCAAACCCGCCCGCTAGCCGAGAATCCAACTAGGCCAAGCTACCTGGTAACTGCCTGTGATCCGTAACCTTTGCACTTGTCTGTGCCTGATCGGGGCACTCTCGGCACCCGGCCTCGCGCTAAGCAGTGACGCAATAATCAGCGAACAGGCGAGCTTTCGAATCGAGCGCCTGACCAGCGGGCTCGAACACCCTTGGTCACTGGCTTTTCTGCCCGACGGTCGCTTCCTGGTCAGTGAGCGCCCCGGCCGTCTGCGCATGATCGCTGCCGACGGCCGCCTGTTGGCCGAGCCGATACAGGGTCTCCCGACACTGCGCGAACATGGCCAAGGCGGCCTGCTCGATGTGGTCCTGCACCCCAAGTTTGCAACCAACCGCTGGGTCTACCTGAGTTATTCCGAGCCCGGCCGCGACGGCTTCGGGACCACCGTAGCGCGTGGTCGCCTGGACGGCATGCAGCTGCACGATACCCAGGTACTGTTTCGCCTGCTGCCGAAATCCTCCGACGGACGCCATTTCGGTGGACGCCTGGTATTCGACCGCCAAGGCCATCTGTTCATTACGCTCGGCGACCGCGGCAAGCGGCAGCGCGCACAGGACCTCGGCGACTACGCAGGTTCACTGATCCGACTCAACGCCGACGGCAGCATCCCCGCCGACAACCCCTTCCTCAATCACCCCAAGGCGCAACCCGAGATTTACAGTTACGGGCATCGCAATATTCAGGGTGCCAGCTTGCACCCGACCAGCGGCCGCTTGTGGACTCACGAACACGGCCCGCAGGGCGGCGATGAGATCAATCTGCCTGAAGCGGGGGTCAACTACGGCTGGCCCGTGATCACCCATGGGGTCAACTATGGTACCGGCACCCGGATCGGCGAAGGGACAGCCAAGCCCGGCATGGCTGAGCCGCTCTACCATTGGATACCATCGATCGCCCCATCCGGTATGGCCTTCTACTCTGGCGATCAATTCCCTGCCTGGAACGGTGACCTGTTCATTGGCTCGCTCAAATTCCGCCTATTGGTGCGGCTCGAACTCAATGGTCAGCGGGTGGTCAACGAAGAGCGCCTGCTCGCAAACGTGCTGGGTCGGATTCGCGACGTGCGCCAAGGCCCAGATGGATTGTTGTACTTGCTCACCGATGCCAAGCGCGGCGAGCTAGTGCGTCTGGTACCGGCCGACTGACGACGGCCACGCCGTGCTGCGCATTGCGCCCAACATCCTGATAGACGAAGACAGCCTCGAATGGCAGGCAATCCGCGCCCAGGGGGCCGGCGGGCAGAACGTCAACAAAGTCTCCTCGGCACTGCATTTGCGCTTCGATATCGCTGCTGCGGCGCTGCCCGAGGCGGTCAAGCGACGTCTGCTGCAGCGCAGCGACCAGCGCATCACCGCCGCCGGCGTGCTAATCATCAAGGCCCAGCGCTACCGTACCCAGGCCAAGAATCGGGCGGATGCCATTCAGCGCCTGACCGAGTTAATCGCACAAGCCGCGCAGCAACCCAAGCGACGCCGGCCAACCCGGCCGACCAAGGCGGCCAAGAAGCGACGTCTCGAAGACAAAACGCGACGTGGCCAGACCAAGCGGCTGCGTACTCGAATCGAGGACTAATTCAGGGCAGCAGCAAGAAAGACTGAAAAACACCGGCCGCTGATCAATCGTTCCTCAGCAATGACTGGATGCCGGACAGCCCGAGCCTGCGCAGATGACGCACATTGCGCTCGGGAATACGCTCGGGATGCGGATAGGCCGCCAATGCCGCAGCCAAGCCCGCTTCGCGGATCAGATGGAACATGGGTAGCGGCGAGCGGTTGCTAAAGTTCGCTGGGTCTTCCGGGTCCACCCCGGCGAAGCGATAGTCAGGGTGAAAGCTAGCGAGCTGCACATGGCCTTCCAGACCGGCCTCGACGAGCGCGCATTCAAGCACCGCCAAGGCTTCGATATAGTCGTCGAAGGGAACCAATCCCCTACTGAGGATCAGAAGTGCAGTCTCCTGCTCATACGGATCAGCGTTGCAAAACTCATCGAGCAGCACGAGAAAGTCATGATAGACCGCGGCCAGCGTGGTCGCCGTGCTGACCCGATAGCAAATGCGCCCGGCGCGAAAAGGCTCGGCCGCAAATGGGCAGAGTCCCTCGCCGATCACGAAGCCTTTCAGCCAGCGGCGTGTGCGGGCCAGGACCTGATCAGTGCCGCAATCGCTCACTCTAGAACCTCGACGGACATGCCTACCGCGAGGCGTCCCTCGCCATCGTGGATCAGGTACTGCCCGAAGCAGACCTTGTTGTCACGCTGCCGATAAGTGAGCAGCGTCTTCAGCGGCTCGCGACCGCGCTCAGCGGTCTCGAGATCGATCGTTGGGATAGCGCAGCGCGAACACGGCTTGACCACTCGGAAGTTGAGCTCGCCAATGCGAATTCTGCACCATGCGTCCTCGGCATGGGGCGGACAACCGGTGACCACCAGATTTGGTCGAAAACGCCGCATCGTGACGGCGGCGTCAAGCCGCTCATTGAGCTGGTCCAACGCAGTCTGGGAGATCAGAAGGAATGGAAAGCCATCCGCGAAGCCAACCTGATCACTCGCGGTCGCGTAGGCGGGATCGACCGGTCGGTGCCCATCCGGTGGTAACTCCACCAAGCGGCAAGGCACACCAAGAAAATCAGACAGCCAGCGATCGGTATCGGGACCGACCTCAACGGCGGTCAGAGCGTCGCGCCAGATACTGACCTGAATGCGCTTCCCGACGGCAGCTTCTACTACCCAGGTGGGCATACCGGGCGCCTCTAGCAAAAGATTCCCGACCGCGGAAAACGCTGTCCGGATCAACGCCATGCGCGGCTGCTGGCGTTGCGTGATGAAGCGGCCTTATGAAGCAACCAGCATCCCTTGCCGATCCAGTTCAGGCCCGCGTGGCCCTACAGCCAACGAATCGACCAACTGCCCGGCGAGCGACTTTACCGGGTAACGGTACAGCGCCGTCAGTTCGATTCGCGACAAGCCAATTCCCCTCAACTTTTGCGTGTTACGGCCGTTTAAGCCAGTCGATTCGCCCGATACAACACAGAGGGACCCGCTATGGAACTCGCCCCCTATCTACGCCTCATGGTACAGCGCAACGGCTCCGATCTGTACTTCAGCACCGGGGCGTGCCCACAAGTGAAAATCAGTGGCCAAGCGGTCGCGATCGGCGAAAAACGCCTGGCGCCGGGTGATGTCTCTGCGCTGGCCTACTCCATAATGAACGACGAACAGATCCGCGAGTTCGAGAGTACGATGGAATGCAATCTCGCCATCTCCGTCAACGCACTCGGGCGCTTCAGGGTCAACGTGTTCCGGCAGCGCGGCGATGTCGCGATGGTAATTCGCTACATCAAGGGCGAGATCCCAAGTATTGAAGAACTCCACCTGCCGCAAACACTCAAAAAGTTGATCATGCAGAAACGCGGCCTGGTCTTGGTCGTTGGCTCCACTGGCTCGGGTAAATCGACCACGCTCGCGTCGATGATCGATTATCGCAACGAGCACGCCACCGGCCACATCTTGTCGATCGAAGACCCGATCGAATTTCTACACTCGCACAAGAAGTCCCTGGTCAACCAACGTGAGATCGGGCTGGACTCTATGAGCTACGAGAATGCTCTCAAGAATGCCTTGCGCGAAGCACCGGACGTTATTTTGATCGGCGAGATCCGTGATGCCGCAACCATGCAACATGCGATCGCCTACGCCGAGACCGGCCATCTGTGTCTGTCGACACTGCATGCCAACAATGCAAACCAGGCACTCGACCGGATTATCAACTTCTTTCCCGACAGTGCACACCAGCAGATCCTAAACGACTTGTCGCTGAATTTGCGCGCCGTGGTATCGCAGCGGCTGGTGACCACGGTAGACAACGCCCGCCGCGCCGCGGTCGAGGTCCTGATTCAAACGGCCTATACCGCCGAGCTGATCCAGAAAGGCAAGATCAATGACGTCAAAGAGGCCATGGAACAGGGCAATGATCGTGGCATGGTCACTTTCGACCAGTCGCTGTTTGACCTCTACAAAGAAGGTGCCATCTCTCTCGATGAGGCATTGAATCACGCTGATTCCCGCAACAACTTGGCGCTGCGCATCCGGCTCGATGCTGGCTCTGCCCCACCGCAAAAGGACCAGAACATCGCCATCTCGGGCTGATCCGAAGACACACTCCCGGGCGCACATGGGATGCGCGATAATACGGACCCTCTCAGCGTTTGCGCGGAGGGTCAAGTGGACCCTTTTAAAGACTTCCAAGTAGCACGCCTTCCCAAGATTCGCTTCGCAAGCGGCGCTCTCGATGAACTCCCGGATACCCTATCGGCCTACGGCGAACGGCTGCTGTTGGTCACTGGCGCCCGGGCTCTGCAGGCAACACCCCACTGGCCACGACTATTGGACGGACTCGAGCGTGCCGGACTGAGTTGGCACCACATCAGAGTCGATGGTGAACCATCACCCGAACTCGTAGATAGCATGGTGGACCAGTACCGTGATAACGCCGTCGATGTCGTGGCCGGTATCGGCGGCGGTAGCGTTCTAGACGCCGCCAAGGCCATTGCTGGACTGCTATGCACAGGTACCCGTGTGTTAGACCACTTGGAAGGGGTAGGTCGTGGGTTGGCCTACCGCGGTCCAGCGGTACCCTTCGTTGCGGTTCCGACAACGGCCGGCACTGGTAGCGAGGCGACCAAAAATGCTGTGCTTTCGCAACGCGGTGCCGATGGTTTCAAGAAATCCTTCCGCGACGAACGCCTGGTCGCAGACGTCGCCATCATCGATCCGAGTTTGCTGGAAAGTTGTGGCAAGGACCTTATAGCTGCGAATGGCATGGATGCCTTTACCCAGCTATTGGAATCCTACGTCTCGCTGCGCGCCAGCCCATTCACCGACGCCCTCGCATCGTCTGGCATGCAGGCCTTCCGAGACGGCTTCTGGCCGGCTTGGGAGTCGGGCCACCCGATGGCCCAACAGGGATTCCAGCGGCTCGCTTATGCCTCATTGTGCTCGGGTATCACACTGGCCCAGGCAGGACTGGGATCGGTGCATGGCCTGGCCTCGCCGCTTGGTGCATTTTTTCCGATTCCCCATGGCACAGTCTGCGGCACAATGGTCGCTGCCGCCACGCGCGTGAATATCCACGCCTTACGCGAGCGCGAGCCGACCAGCCCCGCATTGCGCAAGTATGCCGAGGCCGGCGTGCTGCTGAGCGGTCAGATGTTTCGTAGTGAAAGCGCCGCGCAAGATGGGCTGCTAGCGCTACTCGAACAGTGGACCGAGCGGCTCGCGCTCCCCAGGTTGGCCGAGTACGGGGTAGCCGAAGCCGATATCGCGCGCGTCGTCGCCGGCTGCCGTGGCGGCAGCATGCAGACCAACCCGTTGCTGCTCAGCGACCGAGAACTTGGCGACTTGCTGCGTGCCCGACTGTGACACCTGCGGCTTTCAAAAACCGATGCCAACCCCGATCCCGCCGCCGTGGTTGCTGGCACCGATTCCGATGTTGACCCGGGGACTCGATAGTCTGCCTTGCTCGGTCTCCGCGTCCGGCCACAGCGCCAATCGATCGGCACGCACCACTGGGTAGCGATAGGCAGCGTCACCCACCTCGCCACTAAAGAAGCCACTAAGGTGTCCCTCGACCTCCAGCAAACGGTCCGTGGCATACTCATGGGGATCGAGGAAACCGGCCTGGACTACGATGAAGCGCCCCTGGGTTCTACGTGCCGGCTCGGGTCTACCGCGCCGGTCTAGCGGCAAGTACAACACTTCGATCCGCGTGCGCTCGCGCAGGTTCTCGACCCGGACGATCCGCCCACCCCAATGGATCGGGTCGCCGCTCTTGCCGCTGGCAAGCACCTGCGCTGGAGTCGGCCCGGCATCGCTTCGCGGCCCCACACCCTGGCAGGCTACCAAGAGCAGCACAACCCATGCCGAGAACAATAATCTGAATCTCATACTTACCATCCATAAGGCCAATGGTGACGCCGCCACCAGGGGCCCCACCATGGCCACCAGGGATCATAGAAGGGGTCACTGTATGCGGGCGGCGGAGGCGGCCGGTAGACCGGCCACAAGTGATGAGCCGATACAACGACCACCGGGTAGCGGTATGGATATGCGCCCACCAGACGCACCACTGGATCATGGAGCCGGCCACGCACGCTCATCCGCTTGTCGGCCCGGTACTGCGCCGGATCCAAGAAGCCGTCGACACGGGCGATGAAACGCACCCCCTCGCCGCCATCGGGACGGGGTTCGGCGTTGTCCGACAAGGGCCGGCCGAACAGTTCGACCTCGGTCGACCGGGGAAGATTGTTGACACTGAGTATCTCGCCACCCCAGCGCACCTCCTCGCCGCGATGGCGCGTAGGCTCGGCCTGCGCGGCCCGCTGCGAAAGCGCCTCTGGCAACCCATCGACTAGGGTCTTGGGAACAGTGCTCGCACAGGCCGTGAGTAAACCGGCAAGCAGCATCGCCAGCGCCCATCGCCCCCTACTAAATCTGGACATACATTTCCCCCAACTTGACAAATAGGGCATCGCCGCCCTCAGCCGAGTTCCATTCCGCCCGCACATCACTCACTAAAACCACCGTACCAGCGGCCGACGTTACGTATAGAATTCCTTGGTACGTCGAAGGTAACAGAAGTATGATCGAACGCCCCGTGCCGTGTTGGGTATATCGCAGCCCGCGCGTCCAAGAAATGTACCTCTATCTCGCTGAGGAAGACGGGTTCGCCGCGGTCCCTGAGGCCCTCCTCACCAGGTTCGGCGCGCCAATGCTGGTGATCGAACTCGAACTCAGCGCAGACCGCGAACTGGCTCGGGAAGACGTTCACCGCGTAATGTCCAATCTGCGCGAACAGGGCTTCCATTTGCAGATGCCGCCGCGCCTTGAACCCAGGGTTTTCCACGGCAATCCCGACTGAGATGTGCGAGCTATTTCTGCTGACCATCAACGGTGATGATCATCCCGGCGTGACCGCCGCCTTTGCTGAGGTGCTGGCAACACATGGCGCCCATGTACTCGATATCGGCCAGGCAGTTATCCATCAACGGCTCAACCTGGGCCTACTGCTCGAGATGCCAGATGCCGTCACCTCCAAATCGGTCATGAAGGAGCTGTTACTGCTCGCCCATAACCATGATCTCAAGGTAAACTTTTCTCCTATCGCGAGCGATGACTACGAACGTTGGGTAGCTAGCCAGGGTCGCCCGCGTTACATAGTGACCCTGCTCGGACGCAAGCTCAGCGCCGCCAACATCGGCCACGTCGCCAGCGTCGTATCGCAACATCGACTCAATATCGATGCAATCAGCCGCCTGTCTGGGCGGTTTTCGCTAAGTACCGAGGCTCCGCACCGGCGCGCCTGTGTCGAGTTTTCGATCCGCGGCGAGGCCGACAACCCCGAACTGCTGCGCCGTGACTTGTTGGCAATAACCCGCAACGACGAGGTCGACTTGGCATTTCAGGCAGACGATCTCTTCCGGCGTAACCGCCGCTTGATCGTATTCGACATGGATTCGACATTGATCCAATGCGAGGTTATCGATGAGCTGGCCCGCGCGGCTGGCGTCGGCGAACAAGTCGCCGCCATTACGGAATCCGCGATGCGCGGCGAGCTCCCATTCAAAGAGAGCTTCGAACGCCGCCTGGCGACACTGGCCGGCCTAGACGCCAGCGTGGTCGAGCGAATCGCGCAGGATCTACCGATCACCGAGGGCGCCGAATCCCTGATCGCCAATTTGAAACGTCTGGGCTATCACGTTGGCATATTATCTGGGGGCTTCAGCTACTTCGCGAATCATCTCAAGCAGCGCCTCGGCGTGGACTGTGTCTCGGCCAACCATCTCGATATCGTCGACGGAAAGCTGACCGGTCGAGTCAAGGGCGATATCGTCGACGGCGAAAAAAAGGCCGAACTACTGCGTACGATGGCAAACGAGCTGGGTATCGACATGCGCCAAACGATCGCGGTCGGCGATGGCGCAAACGATTTACCAATGCTGGCGATCGCCGGGCTGGGTGTCGCGTTTCACGCCAAACCCATGGTGCGCGAGAACGCTAGACACAGCATTTCGACATTGGGCCTGGACAGCATCTTGTACTTACTCGGGGTGCGTGATCGTGAATTGATCGCATAACAGAATAAAGCTTGGCGTATGCGCAAACGCTATGGCTCCACGTGATGGAGTCAGGTGGCACGAATCAGATCATCTATCTCCCGCTTGGCAAGCCGCCAAGTCTCACCCTGGTTACCATCCAGCGCCATCAACTCCATCAGTCGATAGGCGAGCTGGCGCTGATCGACCGAAAGATCGCGTAGTTTGTTGAGCTTGAACAAGCAACCCGCCGGTTCGTGCGCCAAGGTGGAAACCAAGGCATACAGAGTCAGGGCCGCGGCAGACTGAGGCGCTGCCGCGATCTCGGCCACAACTTCACGCAGCGGCTCAGTCATCCCGACAATCCAGCTATACACCGGGCCACCAAACCCTTGCTACAGCGCGCGCCACTTGGCGCCGCGAGGCCGCTGCGAGGCCGCTGCGAGCTGCCGGGTACCGGCCTATTCGCGCCAGCTTTCGAGTATTCCCAGGCATTCTGCATTCAACTGGCGTGCCTGCACGGCACTGTCTGCCTCTGTGTAGCAGCGCAGCTCAGGCGCGTTGCCGGATGGCCTCAGGTGGACCACGTCGCTGCTTTGGAATGTGATCCGCAGGCCATCTGTCAGGTCGATGTGCGCAACTTGCCCACAATCCGGGAAGTATTTACCGATCGCGATCGGATCCGCCGCCAGCTCCGCGATATAACGGGCACTGATCTCGTTGGGGAACGCCTGGAGCCGATCGCTAGCAGTGTAACGCGCCGGCAGTAGCGACACAAGATGCGAGACCGGCAGACCATTGCGGCGCGCTAAGAGCAGCACCGCCAACGCCACAATCGCGGCATCACGGGTCGGCAGTGCCGGTAGCACGCGGCCTTCCACCTCGAAGTCGGTCTGAGTGAGAAACCCGCCATTGGCTTCATAGCCAACCACCCGCATGGCACCGTCGATCAACGCCTGCTGCATACCCTCGATCACATAGGGTGAGCCGATCCGGGTCCGCTGAATGCGGTCAAACCAACCAGATTTTTCCAGCGCACTATTGCTGCTTACCGGTGTTATCACTGCATCCGCATCGAGAAAACGTGCAGTCAGGATCCCTACCACATCGCCGCGCAACCAAACGCCTTGCTCGTCGCTGACCAAGGGTCGATCGCCATCGCCGTCTGCCGACACCAGCAGATCGAAGCGCCCGCCTTCCGCCCACTCACGAGCCAATGCTATGTCCTCGGCGCGAACTGCTTCAGTATCCACTGGGACAAAGGTATCCGAGTAGCCGCGTCGCACAACATCGGCGCCCAGACCGCCGAAGATCTCAGTCAAGGCTGCCGCCGCAACACTAGAATGCTCGTAAACCAAGACCCGGCTGCCGGCTAAACAATGGGCCGGAAAGAAGTCCAGGTAACGCGTAATATAGCGGCGATAGGCAGTCGCATCCTCAGGCGACAGCACCCGTGCCTCGCGGAAGCCACCGCTGTCGTCGAAGAGGGCACGCGCGACCTGCACCGTCTGTTCGCGAATCCCGTCCTCATCCACTTTTAGAATCTCGCCATCGGGCTTATTGAACTTGATGCCATTGCGGTCGTCGGGGATATGACTCCCAGTAACCATCAGGCTAGCGATACCTTCGGCTAGCGCATAGTTCGCGACCGCCGGCGTCGGGACATGTCCACAGTTGATGGGGCGATAACCCAGGTCGCCGATGGCGGCAATGGCGGCCGTCATGATGCGGGGCGTACTTAGCCGGAAGTCGCCCCCGAGGGCAACCGCATCACCAGGCCGAATGCGATCCGCCCTTTCCAGGTACTGCAAGAATCCGACTGTGTAGAGGTAGCAGATGCGATCAGTCATCGCCTCGGCGAGGCCACGCGCACCACTGGTGCCGAATGCGACACCACTGTCCGCCATGAGGTCGCTTATGACGATTGTCTCGAATTTTTCCGGCATCACCGAACCATCTTCAGCTACCGCTGAGATTCTAGCGCTTTGGGCCGAATCCAGTGTCAGTAGTGACTAGCTATCTAGCAAATCCCGTTCGGCATGCATCCGCCATGGCTGGCCCGACCAACCCACCGGTTTGGATTCGGAGTGAAGGTCGAATCCACGGCTTCGGTCGACCAATTAGGCGGCCCAAGGCCGCAAAATATTGTCGACTCCATCACATTCTCGTACCAATTTTGAAGTGTTCCCGTTCCAAACCTCAGCGCCCGCAGAACACTTGAAACATCACGTTTACACCAAACGAATACCGGTTGCACCTATCTGCCTCGAGCGGTGTAAGTGATCATAAAGTTATGAATATAAAATAAATTTTTATCCAGTATCGTTCGTTTTGTGCAGCATATTTTTGTCGCACGAGTGCGGATTTGCTATCATCGGGTTCCTCCTAGGGCGTCCTGAAGATTGGGGCGCAGCGGCTGTCACCGACAAAAGTTGGGACGCCAAATCCCGCACTCTTTAAGCTGAGACACGAAATATCGTGAGCAAGCTACTTCGGCGTGATATTTCGCGTCGACAATCCGCGCCTGAGCCTCCGCTGACCGAGCTGGAATCGTCTAACACACTGTTTTTAGGAAAAACCGCTCGAATGGCACAGGGCTTGCTTTAGTCTTGCCGCCGAATCGCAAAACCGTGCTGAAGTAGATGGTCAATAAGGAACACTAGCAAGGTGAATGACATGCACTCGACCTACTCACCCGTAGCCGCAAACGAACCCGCAGATCGTACCGGTACCTTCCTCAGCATCGCGGGTTTAGTGGCTTGGCTGTCGGCCATGCTGCTGGCGATCGCGGGCCCGATTCTTGGGCTCGACGTACCACCCTTATTGGTGGTGAGCATGGTGGTTTTTTCTGGGGCCTTCTCCGTCCTGTCTCTACCCAAGCTCGTTGGGTTAGGCAAACAGGGCGCCGGGGAGCAGAGCCAGAAGGCCTGATTTCACTGCTGGCCCTGGTTGCACCCAGACCCGCTTTCCTCCGAGCAGTAATAAACGCAAAATTCATGCGAGCGAACCCTGGCCCCCGAATTCTTCGGGGGTCTTTTTTTTGCTGCGGTATCATTGGCGGCGGGCCTGCGTCCACTAGCCGATCTACCGGCCCCCGGCGCCCAAAGGACCGCCGCCTTGCGCCTGAACATCCCTAGCAAGCTAATCCTTTTTACCGTCCTGCCGGTGCTGGGCGTCTACTCAGTCTTGTTCTGGCTCGGTGTGTCGCATGTCAAGATCCACCTCAGTAACGATGCGCAAAGGATGCTGTTGGAGCAGGCCCGCCATCAGGCCTCCCGATTGGCGCTGGCAATGTCGCAAGTACCCGCATTGGCCGAGAGCCTGGGCGATGTGGTTTTGGCCGAACCGTCACAGCCACAAGCCTTGTTGTACGCCCACCTCATCGACGGCCTGCGCCGCACCCCAATCGCACGAACGGCCGCAGTACTGATTTTCGAGCCAGCGCCACGAGGCGCGCTGATGCAGCGCGGCGCGGCATCCGGCGAAAAGCTGGTCGATGCCAAAGTGGCAGACCGCCCACCCGGATGGCAACTCATCGGCCAGACATTGCGATTGAATCGGCCAATTCGGCGCCGCGGGGTACCGGTGGGCGTTACCTCGGTAGAACTCTCCATAGACGATGTCTATCGAGAGATCGAGCGCCCCCACAACGCGGCCACGATGCTGTTTGTCGGTGACGACGGTCACGGCTTGTTCGTGCCTACAGGGATAGTGCCCGAGATGGCGAGCCTGGCCGACTCAATCCCGGCGTCTCTTGCCGAGGACATCGTGCACACAATCTCCGACGCGGGCGACGATGGGGCCTACTGGGTGGTCAGCGCCAGGCTCCCCGGTTTCCCATGGCACATCACCGCCGTTTCTGCCGCCGAGACCGCCTTGGGTCCAGCACGCCACCAAGCCCGGCTATTTGCAACCGCATTGCTGATCTCACTGCTGGCGATCGTTTTGATTATCGGCGTCGCTACACGCCGGATCACCCGAC
Organism: Chromatiales bacterium; assembly: GCA_028284585.1. Lineage (GTDB taxonomy): Bacteria > Pseudomonadota > Gammaproteobacteria > Chromatiales > Chromatiaceae > Thiosocius. The sequence continues at coordinate 49,466 of JANQRK010000088.1, read as the reverse complement.
CCCTGGCCAGGCTGGATAGCAGCGTCAGACGGATTACGCGAGGCGATTTCTCGGTCGCTCCTGAACTCGATTCCAACGACGAGCTCGGCGAGCTGGCGCGCGCGATACGTCGCATGACTTTGCATATCCGCGACCGAGAACAGCAGCTTCGCCGCTCCCATCAAGTCTTGGAGCAACGGGTCGCCGAGCGCACATCCGCTTTGCAGCAAAGCAACGCCCGACTGATGCGGCAGATCGACGAAACCCGTCGCACCCAGGAGGCCTTGCGCCTGGCCAACGAGCAGGCACAGCAAGCCAGCCGGGCAAAATCGGAGTTCCTATCTAATATGAGTCATGAATTGCGCACCCCGTTGCATGGCGTCTTAGGGTATGCACAGATCCTGCGACGAGACGACGGCTGCACCCCGGCTCAACTAGAAAGCTTGGAGGCGATCGAGCGCTGTGGTCAGCATCTGCTGACACTGATCAACGATATTCTGGACCTGGCCAAGATCGAGGCCGGCCAAATGCAGGTCAACATCCAACCAACCGACCTGCTCGAACTTGTCGGCGACGTGCACACGATCGTAGCGCAACGTGCCGCCAACAAGGGACTCGATCTACAGGTCGAGATCACAGATGTGCTGCCCGCTGTGGTCTTGACCGACCCAGTGCGACTACGACAGATATTGCTCAACCTGCTCGGCAACGCCATAAAGTTTACTGGCCATGGCGCCATCACGCTGTCGGTGCAGTACAGCGCCCAGATGCAACTCTGTTTCGCAGTGAGTGATACCGGCGTAGGCATCCCATCAGACAGAGTCGAAGCGATCTTCGATGCCTTCCACCAGGCACGCGAGGGTCAGGCGGTCGACGGAACCGGGTTGGGGCTGGCCATAAACCAACGTCTCATCGCGTTGCTCGGTGGTGAGCCGCTGCGCGTCGAGAGCACCCCGGGTACCGGCAGCCGATTCAGTTTCAGCATCCCGTGCGATGCCGAACCGGCGACCCTGGCAAGCGCAGCGGATACTCTAACCCGCTCGGACGCCGACGCCATCTGCCGCGTCTTGATCGTCGGCGGGCAAGAAGAGGATCGAGAGCCGATCAGCGACCTGTTGCGCAAAGCGGGCTGCACGGTGGAATCCCTCGCCAGACTGGACGGTGTCACGCGATACCTCCAGGAACGGGCCGTTGACTTGGTCGTATTTTATATCCGCGGGCCCGACCAAGATCGCAACGCTGCCCTGGAGGGACTCCGCTGCGATGGGCCGGCGCAATCACCGAAGCTGGTCGCGGTAAGTGATCCGGCCTTTCACGGCGCCGCCGACACCGCTCGAGACAATGGCTTTGATGCATTCCTAATCAGACCCTTGGACAACGAGCAACTGATCGACTCAATCGAGCGCTTGCTCGGCGTTCGCCTCAACCACCTAACACCGGGGCTAACCCAAGCAGACCCCTTTGGTCGGCCGCATTGGCCCACCGAGCTCGCGGATAGCACGGCGCAACGCATCCGCGCAGCGATCGATGTGGGCGATGTAGGAAGTTTGTTCCAGCTCGCCGAAGAACTCGCCGACAATCCCCTCGCACCTGCCGCCGATGTCGACGACATGGCGTCGATGGCCCGGCTGTTCGATTTCGATGGCCTGCGTCAACTCTCGGAGCGGCTGCAGGGCGACCCCCTGGTCGCAACTGACGAGTCTCCAGTAGCATGACAACCGTCCAGCTTTTCTCCTATCATTCAGCAGACCATCTGCACGCCGCAGCAGCTCATTGAACCCGCCGCAAGCGCACAACAGCACCATTCTGCTGGTCGACGATAACCCGACCAATCTGCAGCTATTGTTTGGGACCTTGAAGGGCCTCGGGCACAAGTTGTTGGTGGCCAAAAGTGGTGAAGACGCGCTGAAGGTCGCCCAATGGGCGCAACCCGACCTGATTCTGCTCGACATCCTAATGACCGGGATCGATGGCTTCGAGACCTGCACCCGACTCAAGGAGAACCCAGAGACGCGCGACATCGCGGTCATCTTTCTGTCCGCTTTGGATGATATCGACGACAAGATCAAGGGCCTCTCGATGGGTGCCGTCGATTACATCGCCAAGCCGTTTCAAGCCGAGGAGGTAATCGCGCGGGTCGGCACCCATCTGACGATCGCGCGCCTGCGGATCGAACTGGCGGAGCGAAACCGGCAGCTCGAAGCGGCCAATCAACCAATCCTGGACTCGGTTGGCGACGGGATCTACGGCCTGGACCTCGACGGCAACATCACCTTCGCGAACCCGGCTGCAATACAGTTAACCGGGTATCCAAAGGAGGCCCTGATCGGCCATTCGCTGCATGAACTCCACTTGTACGCCCGCTGGGACGGCAGCCCGTACCACTTCATCGAGACCGGGATCTACCAAACCCTGAAACAGGGGATCGCCAAACAAAGCGATGGCGATGTCTTCTGGCGACATACGGGTGATCATTTCGCGGCCAGCTGGACCTGCACACCCATCACACGCGCCAGTGAGGTGCAGGGAGCGGTCCTGGCGTTCCGCGACATCACACAGCGCAAACGCCAGGAGCACCAATTACGCGACGCCCTGGCCGAGGTCGAGCGGCTGCGTGACCGACTGCAAGCCGAGAATGCCTACCTGCAAGCCGAGGTGCGCAACGAAGGACGCTTCGACAGCATCGTTGGCGAGAGCCCCACATTGAAAGAGGTACTCAACCAAGTCGACCAAGTGGCACCGACCAATAGCTCTGTGTTGATCATCGGCGAGTCGGGTACCGGCAAGGAGGCCATCGCACGCGCGATCCACGATCTCAGCCCACGCCGCGATCGACCGCTGATCAAGGTGAACTGTGGCGCGATCACGCCGACCCTGATCGAAAGCGAGCTGTTCGGACATGAAAAGGGAGCATTCACCGGTGCCTCGCGACAGCGCCAGGGGCATTTCGAGCTGGCCGACGGTGGGACCATCTTTCTTGACGAGGTAGGCGAGCTCCCACTAGATGCGCAAGTCAAGCTGTTGCGCGTGCTGCAGGAGCACGAAATCAGCCGACTCGGGTCCGAGACCTCGATCAAGGTCGACGTACGCGTAATAGCTGCAACCAACCGCGACCTCGTGGCGATGGTAGAAGAAGGGAACTTCCGCATGGATCTATTCTACCGCCTGAACGTGTTCCCGCTGACTGTGCCCCCACTACGCGACCGGCGCGAAGACATTCCTCTGTTGGTCACTAAGTTTCTGTCCGACCAAGCACGCGCTCAGGGACGCAGCTTCAGCCGAGTATCCGAGGACGGTATGCAGCTATTACTTTCGTATCACTGGCCTGGCAACATCCGAGAACTGCAGAACGTGATCGAACGAGCGGCTATTCTGGCGCGGGACCAAGTAGTCCCCATCGCGCCCCACTTGGTTCACTCTGGTATCAACGCAGCGCCTGAGCTGGTCAATCAACCGCAGCCGATGCCCGAACTGCCGGACAGGTTCATCAGTCTTGCCGAGAACGAGGCAAGGTACATCCGGCATGTACTACAGCACACCGACTGGACCATCGCCGGCAAGGGCGGTGCCGCAGAGATCTTGGATCTGCCGGCCAGCACCTTGCGCTCACGGATGAAGAAACTCGGCGTCGATCGGCACGACTGAACTACCGTAAACGGGCCATTTGACGAGGAATGAATTGAACTTCGCTACACAGCCCACCCCAGCCGATGCGACACCTACAGACGAGTCTATGTCTAAGCCAACGCGGCTCTAGTCGCTGGGCTCTAATGGCCGCGTGCCTCGCGAATACGCTCATAGGCCTGGCGAATTTCATGGGTTTTTTGCGCTGCAACCTTCATCATTTCTTCCGGCAACCCTTTCGAGACCAATTTGTCCGGGTGATGCTGACTGAGTAAACGGCGATAGGCCCGTTTGATCTCCGCGTCACTCGCCTCACGATCTACGCCCAGCACTTGGTAGGCGTCTGCGACACCTCGCTTGGGCGGCACGGCGCGGCCCTGTTGCCCGCCAGCCCGGCTGCCGAAGCCGTATCGTGCCCGGAGCATTCGCTCGAGACGACGGTAGTCAAACTCCGACAAACCCAGGCGGGTGCAGATATCCAACAACAGCCGATCCTCTGCCCGGTCGAGTTGCCCATCGGCATAGGCCGCTTGCAGCTGAATCTCAATAAACATGGCGATCAGCGTACGACGACCATGACATTCGCGGCGGAACTGCTCGAGCACAGCATCCAGATCAAAGTCGCTCGCCTTCCCCTGTTGGAACAACTTGATCGCGGCCTTGCGCCTGGCTTCATCCAGCGACATCTGCGCCATGATCTGTTCGGCCATTCGGATCTCTTCCGGACTGACCCGACCATCGGCCTTCGCGACCCGGCCCATGACGGCGAAAGTGGCTGTAAAAAACGCCATCTGCACGCGCTCGCGGTCGCCCTCGGCAAGGCCGATATCGTCGGGCAGCACCTTCAGGCCACGGTCGAAGTTATGGCCGAGTGCAGCCCCCAGCAGTGCCCCCAATGGGCCGCCAAGCATGAACCCAAAGGCCCCACCAACGAGTTTTCCCCACCAGCTCACTGCGCCATCTCTCCTCGTCGAGCCACACCAAGTGCCCGTCGACGACAGGTTAGCATCCACGCGCAGTCGACCCGCAAGTCAGCTACATTAGATGACCGGACCGCGGGGCACCCCAGAATTCCCTAGGGAACCTCTGAAAATTCAGAGGTTCTTGCGACACAGGGATGTGCCGCCATTGTGACCGCGGTAAGCGGTTGATTTTGAAGCTAGGTGCAAATCACATTTGCACCGCAGCGTGCTGTGAGAAGTCCAGGAAGGACTTGTTCAGCTTCCCTAGAATCTCTAGACCAGCAAGCTCAGAGGAGGCCACAAAATGCGGTACCGACAATTGCCCGGCACCGAACTGAATGTCAGCGTACTTTGCCTCGGCACCATGACCTATGGAGAACAAAACACCGAGCGGGAGGCCTACGCGCAACTCGATATGGCCTTAGACGCCGGGATCAATTTCATTGATACCGCTGAGATGTACCCCGTTCCGCCGTGTCGCGAGACGATGGGAGACACAGAATCCATCATCGGTCGTTGGCTGCAGCAACGCAGCGTGCGCGACAGAGTGATTATCGCCAGCAAGGTTGCCGGGCCAGGCCGCGACTGGCTCCCCTATATCCGCGGTGGCAACAACCATCTCGATCGGACCAATATCCGGGCCGCGGTGGACGATAGCCTGCGTCGGCTGCAAACCGACACGATCGATCTCTATCAGCTCCACTGGCCTGAACGCCGCACCAACATGTTCGGCCGTCTCGGTTACCAGCATGAAGACGATACCGAAGTCGCCCCGATTCTCGAAACGCTGCAGGCTCTCGACGAGTTGGTCACCAGTGGAAAGATCCGCCATATCGGTGTATCCAACGAAACACCCTGGGGATTGATGCAATACCTCGCACTCGCGGCCTCGCACCAACTGCCGCGCGTGGTCTCAATTCAGAACCCCTACAGCCTGCTCAACCGAACATTCGAGATCGGGCTAGCCGAAGTCAGCCACCGTGAGCGCGTCGGGCTCTTGGCCTATTCGCCGCTCGGTTTCGGCGTCCTATCGGGTAAATACCTGTCAGGCAAGCGGCCAACCGGTGCTCGGCTGACCCGCTATCCGGACTACGACCGCTACTCGAACCCTCAGGCACAGGGCGCAACCCAAGACTATGTGATGCTGGCGCGGGAGCACGCGATCGATCCAGCTCGAATGGCGCTCGCCTTCGTCACAGACCGCCCGTTCGTGACCAGCAATATTATTGGCGCAACGACATTGCAGCAGCTGCATGACAATATCGATAGCGTGCAGCTTACGTTGACGGATGAGTTGACCACTGCAATCGAGGCCATACACCAACGCCATCCCAACCCCAGCCCGTGAGTCCTCGGGGCTCGATCGGCCGCTGTCATCGAGGGGTAAGTAGCCTTGAACAGGCATTTTCAAGGCGTGGCAGTGGATGCCGATAAACTTGTTAGGCCAACATCGTTACTGGCGCTACGGTACTGCCCTATCTCAGGGTGCCGCAGCTCGATGACGGAGGAACACATGGTTACAGAGTTCGACATGTCTACTGGTGAGATCATTGGGGCCGAGCAGCACAGCAGCTCGCTGGCGGTCGACCCGCAGGTTGCACCTACCCCCAGGTTACGTCTCTTGACAGTTGACGAAGCCACGCTGATTCAGAACCCTGTGCGACAATTCCCCGACGCACTCTTGACATCGCTTGAGACCGCCCCAATCGACGACTGACCGAGGATCGAGGCAGCCGAGAGCGTAAGCAGCCATCGCTTACGCCGGCTTGCATCGACACCAAGAACCGCCCAACGCACGGGCCGTCTCGGTAATCATCTTCTGACGGCCGGAAAATACGCCATGCAGGGCGCATCGAACAAATTCATCGCCTGGCTCGGAATACTGACCCTTCAGCCACTCCCCAGCCGTTGCGGTATGCAGACGGTGGACGACTCACTGTCCAGATAAGCGCAGCAAAACTGCGAAAAGTTCGCCATGACCCGTCAGGAAGCTGATTGCTTCAAGTGCCGCTAAGACCAAGCCAGCACCGAGCAGAGCTGAAAGCCAATGCCGTGGCGGAGGGGCCACGCTATCGATACCAATTGGCCCTTTGCTAAGCTTGAACCGCTCATCGCGCAAATCGGTCTCTCTGTGCTCTTCGGCATCATCCCGCTGCTTATGCAAGGCCTGCTGTAACTGATCCCGCGCTTTCTCCACCTCGCGTCTAGCCATTACCGCTTCGTCGGCCTCGACTTGAGCTTTTTCGAGTTCGCGAGTGAGGTCATCGAGCCGCTGGTTCGTGTCCTCGATCGCATCCTCGAGCATGTGTCGTGACTCCTCAGCCTCTGCCAACAGACGCTGGCGCTCTGACAACGCGGACTCCAGTGCCTCGATGCGTTGGCGCATTACTTCATGCGAGACAGCCTCGCGCTCGTCGGCCTGCTGCAGGCGGCGCTTTTGCGTATCAGCCGCGGCAAGTTGTTCACGCAACTGAGCCACATCACGAATCGCCTGATCACGCACCATGTCCAACTCGGCGCGCAGTGCGGATACCTCAGTGGCATCAGTCGCATCGTCTCGGCCGCCGTTCTGTGCAGCACGAATCTGGTCGACGTGTTCTTCGAGCACACTGCGCAGCCTCTCGACTTCGCTATCACGTTTTTCTAGCTCGCCGCGCAGCGTCTCACATTCGGTTCGCAATTTACTGTCATTCGCGTCCCCCTCGAGAGCGGCGTCTCGCAGCTGCTTGAGCTGTTCGACTTCGTCCTGCAATACGCTGCGTTGCTTCATCTCTGCAGCGAGTTGCTCTTGCAGTCGATGCTGCTCCTGCTCATGCGCAAGCAGATCGCTCTGCTGTGTCCGCAAGGCCTCCGCAACCTTATTCTCCAGATCGACCAGGCGTGCCTGTTCATCGTCTTTCTCATTGACCGCGAGCTGCAGTGCCTCCCGGGCGGCACCGGCACTATTCAGTGCCTCAATCAACTCAGCCTGATCTTCCTGTGCCGCGCTGAGTGCCTGCTCGCGGCCCTCGAGCCGGTGATTGAGCTCGTCGATTTCGGCCCGCAGCATGGCGGTCGCCTCGTCTGTAGCTGCATGCTCACTGGACAACTTAGTTGCGAGTTCATCCTTCTCGGCTTGCAGTCGCTGCGATTCCTCGCGCAACCGAGCTAGCTCCTGCTCTCTGGACACAAGCTGTTGCTCCAGCTCTTGCAGTTGAGCTTGCGCCTGCTCAAGCGCATCACCAGCGGCCGGATCATCCGTATCGAGCTGCGTCTGTAGCTCCGAGTGCTCATTCTCCAACGTCGTCATTCGGGCGCACACGTCAGCCAAATCGCGCTGGGCCGATTCGCGCTGTGAAACGGCATCCTCCAGTTCCGCCTGAACCGACGCCAAGCGCTCGTTCGACTCCGCCTGTTGCCGCTCGTGATCGTCGATCTGCTGGTTCAACTTGGCGCCCAACGCCTCGCACTCAAGCTGCAGATCCGCGTGCCGCTCGTCGGGCAGCCCGCGCTGGTGTTCATGCTCAGTTTGCTGGCGCTCAAGTCGGCCTCGCATGGCTTCAACCTCTGCCTGCAGAGTGTCGCGCTCGGATTCCAGCGTCTGACGCACCTGATCTGCCTCGGCTACACGCTGTTGCAAATCGCTGGTTTGGGCATCAGCAATCGTGGCGCCTGCCAGCCGCTCGGCCAATTTCTCGCGTAACTCGCCCATGTCTAGGCGGCTCTGCTCCAGCTCTACCTGCAGCGCAGTCATCTCTTCCTTGAGTTCGCCGAGCTCGCGCGCGTGCTGCTCACGCTCTTGCTCGCGTTTTTCGGCTACCTCCGAAAGACGCTGTGACAACTCCTCGAGACTACTGGTGGCTGATTCAGCGCGTTCGCGCTCACCGATCAATTCTCGCTCCGCCTTGGCGAGACGTTTCTGCATATGCTGATCCAAGCCTTCGATCTCGGACATTCGGTCGCGTAGTGAGCTGCGTTCACTCTCCAGCGCCTCCAGACTGCTGGTGAGCTGCTCCATCTCGGCGTAGGCTTTTTGCTCCGCCGCCAATGCGTCCCGCTTTTGTGCCTCGGTTTCTGCCAGCTTGCGCTTGGCCTTATCAACGGCCTCAGAGACCATCTGCAGATGTTGCTCACGCTCCTGAGTAACATTCTCCTGATCGCGCTCAATCTCCTTCAATCGGTCCTCGAGCGCAATCGCACGCGCCTCGGCTTCGCGAATCCGCGCCTGCGCCGCCACATCGTCCACCGTGGCGTCCTCCGCAGCGCCGTCCGTATTGGCGGCTTCCAGCGACTGCTGCCTGAGCCCACCGCGCAGCACCGAGACATCGAAGCCGCGTTCCACCAGCAAAAAGGCGCCGGCCATCGCCCGACCGCCGCTATTGCTGCACAGGATATAGTGCCGATCCGGTGCCAAACTGGCGGCCTGGTAGCGCAGGGATTCGAAAGGCGAGCTGATTGCACCTGGAAGGTGCGACTCGTCATACTGCTCACTGCTGCGCAGATCCAGCCAGATCGCACCTTCTTCGACCTTACGCTGGGCTTCTTGCATACTCAGCTGGTCGAGCAGGGGATTGTGGATCAGTTGCAGGAAGTGTTCCTTGCTCAGCCGCAGTACCTCGCCATCCTGCAACATCGAAACGCTTGAGTTACGCGGGCTATCCGACAGCAGCGCTTCCTCGCCAAAGGTGTCACCTGGGCCGAGCGTCGCCAATTCGATCGGCCCCTTACCATCGCCGTTGTCGCGGCGCACGACGACGCGACCACGGGTCAACATGTAGTAGAAGTCACCGGGATCACCTTGGCGAATCAGGTCATCACCTTTGGCATGCTCAACCTGCTCGACATTCATCATGACCTGCTGGATGTTTGCCGCCGGGACTTGTTGCAGCACGGGCGACTGCAACAGCAGGCTCATCCAGTCGTCTTGCTCAGCGGCATCAAAATCCGCTACCTGGTAATCGATTTTTTGAGCTCGCGCGAGCAGATCACTGAGGCGGCGACTGTCGATGCGCGCGACCCGCACCTTGGAATCGGCACGTACGGAATGTTGCCTGGGCAACTGGTGGGCAACTGGAAAGCGGGCCGTGTCACTGCCGGCCCGAACTTGCTCCACAATTGAACGATCTTCCAGCAGGCACACCCTGCCCTCCAGCAGGTAGACGTTTTCGTGATCAGTGTCGCCTTTCTGGAACAGCATCTTGCCCTTAGCCAGCGACTCGATACGAATCACCTCGACCAGTTCGTCGAACACTCCATCCGGCAAGGTATGCAAGGGTACCAGGGCGCGAAGCTTTGACAATTCCTCACTGGAGGGCGAATCGGTCATTTGAGCGGCTGTATTCATGCGTCTAATGGTGCCTTGCTGGAGCGGACGAATTCCGCATATCTCAGCCTCTTATCGACCCTGACCAGCGCGTTCTTGAGGGTCCCTGTGCCGGGGCGGCTCAGAGAGCCGAATCGGCGATGCCGTTCAACCTTGAGGCCCTGGATCGGCAGCATACCCTCGGTGCACCTCTCTAGGCACATGGCCTACCGCCCAATGAAACAAGCAGTGCGCCACAGCAATAGCTTTGCGACAGCAAAAGCTTGCGCAGCCAGTCAACAGACCCAAGCAGTCCCTGCCGGATTGCCAACAGAATCTACCCATACTGTTAGCACACTCGCGCGGAGTTTTTTGCGATTGAGCGTGTAAAACAAGGCACATTTGTGCAATGCGAATGTTTTTCTATGCTATGTTTTCTGCGGTTTCCCACCAATCGCTTTAGGAGTCCTACATGGCAGTTAAGAAGAAGGTCGCAAAGAGAACAGCGGCCAAGAGAAAGGCCAACACTGTCCCGGCAGTCAAGGCCATCACCACCAAGCAGACCAAGACTCAGATCATTGCGGCACTCGCCGAAAAGACCGGCCTCCCGAAAAAGGAAGTTGGCGGTGTCTTCGCCGCCTTGGGCGGCATGATCGAAAGCCATATGAAGAAGAGGGGCTCGGGTGAGTTCACCATCCCCGACACCGGGGTGAAGATTCGACGGGTGAGAAAACCGGCCCGAAAGGCCCGTATGGGCCGCAACCCTGCCACCGGTGAACCCATGAAGATTGCAGCAAAGCCGGCATCCACTGTCGTACGGGTTAGTGCGCTCAAGGCGCTCAAAGATACCATCGGCTGAGCCAGGGCCGCCGCGAGCGGATTGCACAACGCCGCTGAACGCGGCGTTGTCTTTAGGCTGGGTCAATCAGGATGGCTCAGCGTGAGACGCCCATCCCGCTGTGAGAATTCGAGCTGACGCAGGAAGCTCATCCCGAGTAACACGGGATCACGTGCCCCCATTGAAGGTACGATCGCAGCCCGCACATCGGTAAGCTCTATAGACCCTACCCGCACCCTTTGCAAAACTGTCCGCCAGACGGCCACCGGGCCATTGGCTGTCTGACTGATACCACCGCCAGTGCGTTGCAATCGCAAACGATCGGCCAGCACCTCAGATAGAGCAACATCGGTCGCTCCGGTATCCACAAGGAAAGTGACTGGAATGGTATTGATTGTGCCGCTGGCCACATATTGACCCTGTGCATTGCGCTCTAGCACGACTTCATATCGCCCGTCCTGCGACACCTCTACTAGGGGGTCTGGATTCGGATTGAAGCGAGCCTTGAGCTGGTTCTGGAACAATGCGGTCAACAGGGCAAGCCCGCCCACCCAGGCCAGAAGCAGCATCATCCGCCCGGTGCGTCGCACCTGCTTGTGGTCTGGATGTTGCGACATTTTTTTGGTTGAGTTACCGCGGGCTGTGTTGTCCCGAACCAGAACCTGCAGGCCGGAGTTCGTTTTCAGGCACGCGGCCCGCGTAATAGCGCCCAGTCGAGGCCCTCAGGCGCGCAAATCGCGCGGGAACAAGGCCACGTTATCGAGCACCAGCTTGGCACAATGAGCCTTTTCCGCCGGCCTGCCGGTCAAATAGCCTTGACCGAGCACGAACCCCGCGGCCCGGGCCGCCTCGAGAACTACTCTGTCTTCTATCCCCTCCGCCACCAGCTGATGGCCCGACTCTAGGATCATCTGCGCCAAGTGCCGCACCATATTACCTTGCACCGGATCTCGCAGTTCCTGAATCAGGCTAATGTCGAACTTGACGACATCCACCGGCATGCTGGCCAAGTACCTAACCGACGAGTAGCCGCTACCGAAATCATCCAGGGCAATATCGAAACCCCGGCGCCTTAGCCTGGCGAGATTTTCATTAGCAAGACCAATCTGGGTTATCAGCGCGGTCTCGGTGACCTCGATCATCACCCGGAAGTCCTTCAGATAGGGTAGAAAACCGCGCAACCAAGAACACACGCGATCCTGCACCAGGGTTGGGCCGGAAAGGTTTATGGAAACGCCCGTGCCAGGCCGTACCTTGCCAGCCGCCAGGTCCGCCAATACCTGCCGGATCACCGCACGATCCAACTCGACTTCGAGGCGACGCGCCTCGACCACCGGAAAGATGTTCGAAGGATAGATAAGTTCCCCATCGCGTTGGATTCTTACCAGGGCCTCGTAGTGGCAGATCCTGCCATCGCCGAGGTCGACGATAGGCTGATAGGCCATCCGCAATCCACGACCAGAGATTACTGCGTCGAACACTGCCGTGTTCACCCAGCTGGAAAACAGACCCTCAGAATCCCGCGCCAAGGCCTCGCTGAACATCACCACACTGGAATGCCCAGGGCGCTTAGCACGATACATCGCTACATCTGCCTTCCACTGCAACGATTGAACATCATCTGGGACTAGGATCCGGGCACTCGCCAGACCGGCACTGATCCGGAGAGGCTCACGGATACCTAGCTTTCCGAAATCGAAGCCAACCACTTGCTGATGGCAGCTCTCGGCGATCCGCAGGGCGGTGGGTTCATCGCAATCAAGCAGAATCACCGCAAACTCGTCGCCGCCAATGCGAAACAGCTCCTCGCCTTTGCGCAACGCGCTCCTTATTCGATCGGCGATCGCCTTGAGGACCTGATCACCGATGTTATGCCCATAGCTATCGTTTATCGCTTTGAATTGATTGACATCAAACAATGCGAAGCAGACATCGCGCTCGCCCAGCACCTGGGCCAGATTCTGTATGAATTCGTCAAACGCCCTGCGGTTCTTGGCCCCGGTCAGGGCATCATGGTGCGCCATCTCCCAGAGCTGCTGACTTTTTTCTTCAAGGCTCGAGTGTACGTCGATGAGCTGGCTCTGATACTCGTTCAGCGAGTGGCGTATCTTCTCGGTTTCAGCAATCGGCAGGATCCCAGCAAGGTCGCCGAGCATCAATCCTCCAGGACTGCTCTTGAGACGATCAATGTGCGCAGAGATAGCTCGAAGTGGGCGGACGATTAGGAACACCAATGCCGGGAACAGGGTAAGCGCAAAGACCCCTAAAATGATACTCAGGTTGAGGATAGCGTCGGACAGCAGAGCCGAGACCACTTCGCTCATCGGACTGTAACGTAGCCTAAACCTAACCGCGGACTTCAGGGCAGACCAGGTCAGGGTCTCTGCCGGCCAGGGCCCGAAGTCGATGGTCTGCGGGTCAACATAAAGATAGGCCTGACCCTCGCGCAACGATTGGAGAAAGCGTATGCGCAGACCCACATAACCAAGGACTTCTGGCGTTCCCACACCGACCGAGGCACCAACTGGACGAAACAGCGTGAGGGTAGGCTCGCCGTCGACATACTCGATGTAGTCCCCATACAAGGGTATCGCCGCTTGTCTGGGTAATATGCCATAGCCAGGATTACCAACCTCGCCACCGGCCCGATCATAGATCTCCGCTGCGATCACCGTGTCCGGTAACTGACTTGCAAGCGGCGGCAAGGATACGTGCGATCGTTTGCTATCGTGATAGAGGCGTCTGGAGACCAGGTTCGAGGCAGCAAACCGCTCGGCCGTCCGCTCGGCCTCGACGCGTAGGCGATCCATCACACCATGGATCTCGGCACGTGCCGCAGCACGGCTCGAAGCCTGTATATCCGCCCTTACCCGCTGGAACTCAGTGAAGGTGAATGCCGCGTAACTGAGGAAGGCCAATAAAACCAAGGCCATCATAATCAGCGCATATGCGCCGATCGACAGCCCTCGCCGAGCATCAACCATAACGCCCCCAAGCAGACGACAAGCAAACCAACCTGTTGGCAAATTGGTAGCCCGCCAATTCTCGGATTAGCACCGTGCCATCGGCATCGACCACCGCAGGTTGGAACCCTTTCCGGGTTTTGACCCAAAGGGCCTCGGGGCAAATGCAGACAACGTGGTGTGCACAACTACAGGGATTTACCGCCACCTGCTCCCCAAACAAATCAACTCATTCTTATAAACTCCTCCAAAGATAGACGATTTGCGGGTTATGGAAAGTTTTTTCGATGCCAAACAATGTCCCGCGGCCCGACCAAACGATGTGCACCTGATGACTACCTCACGAAAACGATCAACAGCCAGCCGGATGGGTCGATGCAAGCCCGACATAGTCGCCATTGCAGCCACGCATGATGTCGTCCGCGTTGCCGGGCACGCCATCTTCCCCAATGCTGAACAGGTCATAACCTTGCGGGCTATTACTATCGTTTGACAAACTGCCACCGACACTGCGGGCCGCGGGCCTCTGATATCGGTAGATCTGCCCCCATGGGTCGGTCCAGGGCTCAGCACCCGCGGGCGTGCTGCCCACATCGCCTAGGGTTGGACGCCCGGACGACATATAGAGACCACGCACTGTTGAGTCGCCGCCATCAGCGGCATTTAGGTTCATGTCCAGCGCCAAATCGTCGAAGAACAGTTGTGCCTGGCGGATGTCGGTGATCGTCGAGCCGAATCTGCCTTCGGCAATGTAGCCCTGATAAACCGGCACGGCGAGCGCCGCGATGATGGCCAAGATGGCGACGGCAATCATGATCTCGATCAAGGAGAAGCCTGCCGCTCGGTTGCTGTTCATAGCTCGTCTCTCTTCATCCTGCGACGCCACAATTTGGCGCCAAGTAAATTTCCTCGGCCCAATTGGCGGCCGATCCGATGCATTAGCATCGGCATGAACGCGGGTTGGCGGCCGCACGCGCACCTCGATATGCCAAAGGGATAGCGGCTGACGCCGTGGGCCCTTTATTTGCTTGCAGCGCAGCGGCGCTGCGTCAAAACAGTGCACCCGAGCCACTCCCTCGAGTGCGTGCCAAGGGCCGACTGCCTCCTCCCCTCCAGAAAACTAAGATAACCCTCACCGAAATGCCCGTAAATGCTGCTAAAAAGCGGCTGCTATGCTCGATCAATATGGGGAAATTGCCGCCCCGCAGTGTTTATAATCCATGCCATCCGAGCATGACGAGACAAATCATGGCTAAACAGCTGTCGAAAAAAAAGATTCCCGTCGATGAGCGGCTAATTTTCGCCCTCGATTCCCCCAACCATCTCACCGCCAAACGACTGGTCGCTCATTTAAGGGATGAGGTATACGTTTACCGGGTGGGGGCTGAGCTGTGTCTGACAGACGGTTATTTGGAGTTGGTTGACTGGCTCCGCAGACAAGGCAAGCGGGTCTTTTGTGATCTCAAGTTCTTCGATATCCCTGAGTCCATCGGGCGTGCCGTGCACCAATTGGCGCAACGCGGCGTGGAGTTCGCGACAGTGCATGGCAACAACGCAGTCTTGGACGCCGCGGCTCAGGAAAAAGGCAAGCTGAAGCTGTTGGCTGTCACGGCACCGACTTGCCTAGACCGAGCAGAGGCGGAGTCGCCCGATGCGACGCGCAGCCTAGAGGACCTAGCGCTGGCCCGTGCTAGGAGTGCACTAAAGTTGGGCTTCGATGGCATTTTTTCCGCCGGTCTGGAGGCCGAGAAGATATATCCGGAGCTCGAAGACCGCCTGCTGGTCGTGTATCCGGACCTTGCCCTCGTAGGTGAACCACTGGGCCAAAAAGAGAAGCGCCCAATGAGCTTGGAGCGGGCGTTCAGCAACGGCGCCGACTACGTAGTGCTCGGCCGCCGGATCAAAAATGCCCAGGACCCCAGGGTAGCCGCCGAAGACATACAGAACGACATCGAGGAACTGTTTCAAAAGCAACGGCGCACCTTCAAGGCACACATCACCTAGTCCGCTCAATCATGCCGTGGCGATTTAGCCATCTTTCAAGCCTGAATGCGGCCAAGGCCAGGGCTTCATCTCAAGACGCGTGCGCCGCGCCAGACTTAGTTTCTATTCGCGGCTTGGCACCCTGGCCGCGCCCCGACAGTTATTAGCAGAAAGGCATGGTCAAACTCACCGAGCAGACGGTCCATAGCGTAGCGGGGCTCGAATCGCTCGCCCAGTTTCCGTGATCCAAATGGCTGTGTACCACACGGGCCGCCCATAGTGAGCAACTGATGCAAAGTAGCCAGTCACAACCGTTCGCCCCACCGAGCCCACAGCGGTGAGTCCGTCGCAGCACTTCGTTTTCATTGGGGCGATCTGCGGTTTTTTGGCGGTAGCCCTGGGTGCCTTTGCCGCCCATGGACTTGAATCTCTGCTCAGTGCCGGTCTGCTCGCCACCTTCCAAACCGGTGTGGACTACCAGGCCATGCACGCACTCGCCCTACTCGCGGTCGGCCTGTTCAGCCAGCAGCACACCACGCGTGCCCTCAACATCGCCGGTTGGGCCTTCGCAACCGGCATCTTAGTGTTCTCTGGCAGCCTGTATCTGCTTGCCCTGACCGACGCGCGCTGGCTTGGTGTGATCACACCCTTGGGTGGTAGCGCCTTTTTGATCGGCTGGGCAGCGCTCGCTTGGCACGCCTGGCGCGGTGTCCCGTGAGCGCCATCGACGCCTTGTGCAACCGAGTGCTCAAGAACCAACGGCATCTGACAAAATGGGCACGGCGCGAGGGGATCGATGCCTATCGACTATACGATCGAGACATGCCCGAGTTCCCGTTGGCGATCGACTGCTACGCCGACTGGCTGAATATCCAGGTGTTCGAAAGGAAACGCCCACTGACCGTTCACGAGCTAGATGGCATCTGCGAAGCACTGGCAGCAGAACTGGCAATCCCTCGTACCCAAGTAACTACCAAGGCCCGGCGGCGCCAACGCGGACCCGATCAGTATCGTCCGCTAAGCAATCGGGTGCCTTCGTTCCAGGTCGGTGAGCACGGGCTAGAGTTCGAAGTCAATCTGGGGCGCTACCTCGACACCGGGTTATTCCTCGACCACCGCAACACCCGACGCATCATCCGGGACGCCGCTAGCGGCCGGTCTTTCCTCAATCTGTTCGCCTATACCGGCAGCTTCACCGTATATGCCGCGGCTGGCGGCGCTCGGCGCAGCGTCACAGTCGACCTATCCAAGACCTATCAGGCCTGGAGTCGACGCAACTTGGCCCACAACGGGCTCAACGGGACCCAGCACAGCTTTGTGCAGTCCGACGCCCTGACCTTCCTCGAGCGCATGCGCCGAGCGCGCGCACGCTTCGAGCTGATCATGCTGGATCCGCCCAGTTTTTCGAATTCGAAGCGTATGCATGAGGCATTTGACATCCAGCGTGACCATCAGGCCCTGCTGCGCGCCACACTAGACCTGTTGGCGCCGGGGGGTGAGCTCTATTTCTCGACCAATCGTCGCGGCTTTCAGCTCGACCCCGGGATCGCCGAACTGGCAAGGGTCGTTGAAATCAGTGCCAAGACGGTGCCACGCGACTTTAAACGCTATGCACCTCACCGCTGCTGGATTCTGCATGGCACCTGACACCACAGCACGCCACGTGCGCTCCCGTCCCGACGCGGTACCGCTGACCAGCGATCCTGCACTAGCCCCCTACCCGCGAAAGACTATGATCCGGGCATGACGATACGCATCTTGATCATCGAGGACGACCCTGGGCTTCAACAGATGCTGACGCTGCACTTCGAGGACCAAGGACACCAGGTCCAGGCCGCCGGAGACATCGCCGGAGGCGAGGCCCGCGCCCAGGCTGAGGCCTACGACCTTATCTTGCTCGACCAACGGCTACCGGACGGCGCCGGCATCGATCTGTTACCACGCCTGCTCGAGGCCAGGCCTGATACCAGCATAGTGATGATGACTGGCCAACACGACCTAGAACTGGCGATCCGCGCCATCAAGGCAGGCGCCACTGACTTTGTCCACAAGCCGCTCAAATCGGCCACTTTGCAGGCCACCGTGGACAAGGTATTGGCGCAGAGACACCGCGAACCGGAGCCGACTCAAGAGACCGTATCGGCTACACCGGGGGACATGATCGGACGCAGCCAAGCCATGCTCGAGGTGAGCAAACAGATCGCGCTGTGCGCTGGCAATTCTGCAACCGTCATGATCACAGGGGAGTCCGGCACCGGCAAAGAGGTGGTGGCCAGGCTGATTCACCAACACAGTGGCCGCAGCGGCCCATTCATCGCGATCAATTGCGCCGCGATTGTCGAATCTCTACTCGAGAGCGAGCTATTCGGCCACAACAAGGGGGCGTTCACGGGCGCCGATCGCAGCAAGCCAGGAAAATTTGAGCTGGCCGCCAACGGCACCATGTTCCTCGACGAGATCGCAGAACTCGCGCCCTCGCTGCAGGCAAAACTGTTACGCGTTCTGCAAGAACGTACGATAGAACGCGTCGGCGGCACGACCAGCATTGCAGTTAGCGCCCGCATCATCGCAGCGACGCACCGCGACCTATTCGCCCGGGCTAGAGACGGGCTGTTTCGCGAGGACCTCGCCTACCGATTGAACGTAATCAATATCGAACTGCCGCCATTGCGCGATCGTCGCGACGACATTCCATTGCTGGCGGCCGCCCTATTGCAGAAAACCGCCGACCGTGAAGGCCGGCCGGTGCCAACATTGAGCAGCAACGCAGTCGATGCGCTATGTGCCTACGACTGGCCAGGCAACGTACGCGAACTTGAAAACGTGCTCATCCAGGCCAGCATTCTTGCACGCAATGGTCGAATCACTGCTCAACATATCCGCTTTCGGCAGTCTTCCACGGCAAGCACCATCAGATCGGAACCGGCACAGAATACGCCCATAGCCCTGCGCTCACTCGATGAGGTCGAGGCCGAGCATATCCAGCAGGTGTTGGAACACACCGGCGGCCACAAAGGTAGGAGCTGTGAGATCCTCGGGATCTCACGCCCCGCGCTCGACCGCAAGATCCAAAAGTACCGCCTTCGACTACCTGGCCGTGACTAGTCGCCAGCCAAGTCAGGCCAGCCCAGCTCAACGACTCGTTACAACGTTTCGTTAAGATTTTGGCTGCAGCCGCTACTAATTTCTTTATTTAATCAAAAGCTTACGGAATGGCATGGTGTATGCGTTAGACAGTCTCATCGAGTAAATTTGCTATTTCAGGATGCCACCATGACTGCCATTGCCCTTGCCCAAGTCGCCAATCTATCGGTAACGCCAGAGGACACGTCCTGTGACCGGGCGCAAACCTTCAATCGGTTGATCGCCGTGCATATGGACGACCTGTATCGCTACGCACGCTGGCTGAGCGGCAGCCCCACCGTGGCAGATGACCTGGTCCAGGAAACTTTGCTACGGTCATGGAAATCGATGGACAAGCTGAACGACGCGCGGGCTGCCAAGGGCTGGCTGCTGACCATATTGCGACGTGAGAATGCGCGTCGATTCGAGCGCCAACGTCCAATCGAATGCGCCATCCCGACCGAGGAACTGGCAGCAGACCGCAACGAGTACGACACCTCGACCGAGGCATTCACCCTGCGACGGGCCCTAGAGGAACTGCCCAAAGTGTACCGCGAGCCGCTGCTAATGCAGGTCATCTACGGCTATTCACAGAAAGAGATCGCCAACCACCTTGGCATCTCGGTGGCAGGTGCTGGAACACGCCTATTCCGCGCCCGCGAGAAACTACGCAGCATCTTGCAGTAGGGGCAAAGACAGGCTCACCGGCAGTCCCGAGGTCTGCTTGCAGGCCTACTTTAGGGCAGTATGCGAGCGCTTACGAAATACCCTCATCTCCTTGGCAACCTGCACATCCCCCCGCCGCTCCGCTACTTCAATGCCTTGGGCCAGCACATCGACCGCTTCTGCATGATTGCCGGTGCCAGCCAGGGCCTTGCCGAGTGCCTTCCAGGCCGCGGAATACTCCGCATCGAGTTGCACCGCCTGGCGCAAGTGCACGATCGCCGCATCCGGATCACCGATCTTCAGGAACTCGTTACCCAGCGAGTAACGCAGCAATGGACTATCGATGCCGCGCTCGAGCATGTCATGTAGGTTGTCAATAATGTCCATGCCCAGTCCTCCGGAGGCTGCCGATCGAAGTCGACCGAGTATCGACTCGAATCGGGGGCGCACCGCCCCAGGTTAATGAGATCCGGGATGGATTAGCAAGCGTCGAGCGGTTCGCTTAAGGAACCTCTGAAAAATCAGAGGTTCCTGTGACACAGGGATGTGTCGCCAAAATTGACCGCGGTAAGCGGTTGATTTTGGAGCTGGGTGCAAATCACATTTGCACCAGAGCGTGCTCTGAGAAGTCCAGGACGGACTTATTCAGAGCTTCCTTAAGTCCTCAGGTAGGTACAGCCATACAGGCCGGCCTTCAGTTCGCGATAATAGCTATCGATGCAGACTTGGCCGACCGCCTGCTCCCGCAATCTCCGTAAGTAAGTTGCCAGCATATGCTCAGGGTCAAAATGGACGTAGCGCAGCAACTCGTCTATAGAGTCGCCGCACTCTGGCTCAGTAATGCGGTAGCGACCATCGGGCTCGACAACTACATTTACCGCGTCTGTATCGCCGAACAGATTGTGCATATCACCCAATATTTCCTGGTAGGCTCCCACCAGGAAGACGCCAAGCAAGTAGGGCTCACCTGCCCGAGCAGCATGTAGCATCAGGGTATTCTCGACCCCATCCTGGTCCACATAGCTCCGAATACAGCCATCGGAATCACAGGTAAGGTCGTGCAATATGACCGCCTGGTCCGGAGACTCGCGCAAGCGATGCAAAGGCATCACCGGAAAGATCTGGTCGATCGCCCACGCATCCGGCAGCGACTGGAACAGCGAAAAATTACAGAAGACCCTTGCGGCCAAAAGTCCGTTGAGCTCATCAAGAAGTTCTCGATGGCGCCGCGACTCTAGGTGCAGTACTTGTTTCACTTCGCGCAGGATCGCGTAGAACTGGGTCTCGACCGCCGCACGCACATCCAGTCCCACGCCCCCCTGGGAGAACCCTTCATTGGCCTCGTTCATTAAGCGACAGGCATTGCGGTAGGCCTGCAGTGCCGCATCTCGGCTGATGCTATCCCGAAGCTCAGACAACCGGCGCAGCAAGTCATCACCACCATCGCGCTCAGTGTCGAATTCGGTTTCAATACTTGGCGATTCACGCTCGATAACGTTCGTAATCAACAGCGCGTGATGTGCGGTTAGGGCCCGACCCGACTCGCTGAAGACCATCGGCTTGGGGAGATCGTGCTCGTCACACACCCGAGCGATCGGTCGTAAGACTTCTTCTGCATAGGCCGCGAGGTCGTAGTTGGTAGAACAGTAGTGCAAAGATCGACTACCTTCGTAGTCAATACCCAGGCCACCGCCAACATCGATCACCCGGATCCTGACCCCAATCCGTTGCAACTCGACGAAATAGCGCGCCGTCTCCCCAATGCCACGCTGCACATCGCATAGGTCGGGGATCTGCGAGCCAATATGCGAATGCAGTAGAACCAGCCAGTTCAGGCTATCATGCGCGCGTAGACGCTCCACCAAGTCAAGGACTTGTGCGGCAGACAGGCCGAACTTGGCGTTGGCGCCACCTGAGTTCTGCCACGTTCCCGCAGCCACTGTGGCCAAGCGCAGGCGCACACCAAGCAGTGGCTCGATACCCAGATCGAGCGACTCGCTCAACACCAATTCGAGCTCGCTGGGCTTCTCGATCACAATGTAGACCTTATAACCGAGGCGCTGGCCGATCAACGCAAGGCGGATGTACTCTCGATCCTTATAGCCGTTGCACACGATCACGCCGCCGGGTGGCGCACAGGCCAGTACCGCCATCAGTTCAGGCTTACTGCCGGCCTCCAATCCGACACAGTCCGCGCCGCCGGCAGCGATCTGCTCCACCACACTGCGCTGCTGGTTGACCTTGATCGGGTAGACCACGCGATAATCGCCCGTGTAATCGAGCTTTACGGCAGCATCTTGGAATGCCTTGCGCAAGCCCTGGACTCGGTGTCTCAGGATGTCGTTGAATCGTACTAATACGGGCAGACGCAGCCCCTGGTCGACCAGTTCAAGCGCCAGCTCGTAGAGATCCAACTCCTGTTTCTGCTCCGGGGATGGACAAACCGAGACATGGCCTGCCGCGTTGATCTTGAAATAACCCTCACCCCATCGAGCGACGCCATAGTTTTGCGAAACAGACGTACCCTCGGCGGACATATACGGATCCCCTGCGCAAGACAGCGCGATTATCCGCAAAAACCCCTGCAGATGCATCGCCTGCCAAGATACCCCATACACCCTGTTGCTCGGCTCAGCACAGGCCGCTAAGGTGCGCCGCAGTCACAGACTGTTCTGGCGAGAGCACTACGGAACATGACGATGAATCTAGACGAAAATTGGGTAATCGAGGTCTGTGAAGAAGGTGGGTCGGCCTTTGCACTGCGGGGCAGCCAGAAGGTTTTCGAACAACAGTCTGCCTATCAAAAGATCGAGGTGTTCGAGACTGACACCTATGGCAAGCTGATGCTGATCGATGGCTACACCATGCTCAGCAGCCGTGACAACTTCATCTATCACGAAATGCTGAGCCATCCCGTGTTGTACAGTCATCCGGCACCGCGCCGCGTTGCGATCATCGGGGGCGGTGATTGCGGCACCTTGCATGAGGTACTCAAACACCGCACCGTCGAGCGCGTGACCCAGATCGATATTGATGAGGTGGTCACCCAGGCGGCACGCCTGCATTTCCCCGAGCTGTGTGCCTCGAATACGGACCCCAGGGCGGAGCTGCTGTTCGCCGATGGCATACGCTGGATGGAGCAGGCGCCACCTGGCTCCCTCGACATAGTCATCGTTGACTCGACCGATCCGATAGGCCCCGGCGAAGTGTTGTTCACTCCCGCTTTCTACAGCGCCTGCTATCGAGCGCTGGACGAGGGTGGCCTAGTCGTGCAGCAAAGTGAATCGCCCCTGATCCATCTGCCGATCGTAGAGCGCATACATCGCAGCCTGCACGGCGCATCCTTCCACACGACACAGACCCTGTTCTTCCCACAGCCGGTCTATCCGACCGGCTGGTGGTCGGCCACGATCGGCACAAAGGGCATAGGGCTGAATGGCTTCCGCGAGGCCGATGTCGCCGCTAGTGACATTGAGACGCGGTATTACAATGCTGAGGTACACCGTGCCGCTTTCGCACAGCCAGAATTTTTCCGCCAGGCGTCTGAGACTTGGGTATAGCTGATGCGCAGCAACGACCAAGCTCCCGCTACCCGCCGTTAAAGGACCGGTCTTTTGAGCCGATTTTGAGGCCTAGGCATAGCTAATTCGATAAGTTCAGAAGAAAACCGCAGCCAAACCGCGCTGTGCTAGGCTTTTGCCGCAACCGCTGGTAGCGCTTTAAGGCTCAACCAGCTGAGGCCTCTTGGAGCATCCAATGCATACGCTGCGCAACTCGCTGTTCCCCATCCTATTCGGGCTGTTGGTGAACTGTCCTGCGTTGGCCAATGATCCCGTCGCGGCCGGCCGCGAGCTAGCTCAATCCGTGTATGACGCACCCAATGGAGACGACTTTGCGTCACGCGCCATAATGACACTGACTGAAAAGGGTCGCTCACCAAGAAAACGCGCGATGTACACCATCGGGATCGACCGCGGAGATGGCGACCGCTGGTCACTGACTCGCTTCAGTGCGCCAGCCGATATTAAAGGAGTGGGGCTGCTAACCAAGGATTATTCGGGCGACAAGAACGATCAATGGCTCTACCTGCCGGCCTTGGACCGTGTTCGCCGAGTGTCGTCGTCGCGCAAGGGTGGCCGCTTCGTCGGCTCCGATCTGTTTTTTGAGGATCTGCGCGACCGAGAGGTAGATATGGATCACCATCGCTATGCCGGTGAGCGCAAACTCGGCAAACTGGTCACCAAAGTGCTCATCAGCGAACCTGTAGACCCTGATAACTCGGCGTACGCGAAGCGCGTCAGTTGGATTCATCCGAAAACACTGCTTCCGCTTCGGGTCGAGTTCTATCAGGCCCGCTCCAAGAAACCGACTAAGCGCTACTCGGTAAAACGGATCAAACGCATCCAAGGCATTTGGACAGTCCTCGACAGCAGCATGCGAGATCTTAAGACCGGTCATGTCACTCGCATTCGCCTATCGGCCATCAAGTATGATCAACGGATTTCTGAGCGTCTATTTTCCAGTCGAGCCTTGGTCGATGACCGTGCAGAGCTGAAATATCTACCGTAGCCGGACGCAGAGTCCCCCAACTAGGACCCCTAGAGACGATGCCCCTCAAGCCACCATCCTCCCTGCTACCTCTGGCCTTGGCGCTAACCTGCCTATTTGCTTGCAACGCGCTCGCCGTGGACCATGAGATCTCGGACGAAGACGAGCTGCTAATCGAGATCGATGACGCAGTCAGCGAGGAGGCTGATTTCTCGATTGAAGCGGACGATGAAATCTCAGTCGAAGAGGGGGACGCTGTTCCGAATTCTGATGAAGACGGAGAACTGGTCATCGACAGCGGCCCAGAGCTCGATAGACCGTCCAATGCAGCACAAGGCATCGCGGGCTCGAGTATCCAAGATGACGACCGCGCAGGATTCGAACTCCGCATCGACGATGCACGCGCCGAGTACGCCTATTTCACAGACTCCGACTCAGAGGCCGACTACAGCCTTTTTGGTATGGCCTCAGCACTGGCCAACTGGCAACCCTCACCGGCCTGGGAACTGCAGCTCGCCGGCCGAATCGACGGCCATGAACAGGATGGATCAATAGACTACTCAACCCTGGACGCGGACTATGGCGACAGCTTTGTGCGCTTTACTGGTGAACAGTTTCGACTGACCGCCGGCACCCAGACCATTGTCTGGGGACGTCTCGATGAGCTCCCGCTGTCTGACCGGATAAGCACCGCGGACCTGACACGCTTCGTCCTGGATGACCTCGAGGACCGCCGGCGTTCGAACCCGGTGCTCCGCGCCGAGGCCTTCTTTGGCTCAGGTAAGCTCGATGTGGTGTGGCTGTACGATTTTCGCGCCGCCGAGCTTCCCGATAGGGAAAGTATTTGGTACCCGATCAATCGCGAGACTGGCCGCATAATCGGTATCGACCCGCGCGACATACCACCGGCACTGGTGCGCAACGCCTCGATATCGGAAGACGAACCGAGCGGTGAAGGAGGCTTCGGTGCCCGTTACACGCGAACTCATTCGCTTGCCGATTTCGGCGTCACGATTGCGCGCACCCGCCAGTCGGTGCCTTACTTCCGCGTCCAGTCACCGAATACCCTCGCAGCCGTGTATCCGCGATCTTGGGCATACGGACTGGACGCAGCCATTGACACCCAGCATGCCACACTGCGTTTCGAGGTCTTGTACAGTAGCGACAACCCGGTCACTCGAACCGACTTGAGCTATACCACGACGCCCGGTCTCGCCTGGGGTATCGGAGCGGAAATGCACCCTGGAGATGGCGACACTAGGATCAGCCTACAACTGATGGGTAGCAACCTCATCGACGCCCCTGAGGTCATCGACCGCACGGAGATGTACAACCTCAACGGCGAGATCGATGTACCCTTCGATCGCGCGCGCTGGCGCGCCAGCTTGGATTTCATTCTTGGTCTCGATGAGAAAGACGTTTACCTCAACCCGGAGATCGCATTCCTCGGTTGGGAGCCGCACGAACTGTATCTGGCGCTGCACTACTTTGATGGGGACGACCAAACCTTAGGCGGCTTCCACGAAGACCACGCCTCGATCAACCTAGGGTGGCGAGCTAGCTTTTGACGCCGTGACGGAATCACCGCGTGACTGAAGAGACAAATCCGCACTCCGCCCGCTTGGACAGCTCACCGCGCCCCATCGCAATCGTCCACGAAGGGTTCTTCGTCTATGCCAATACAGCCTTTCTAGACCGGCTGGCCTATCGCTCATTCGATGACCTGCAGGCCGTGCCACTTCTCGACATGGTCGAGGAATCCCATCACGAACAACTACGTGAGCACCTGGATGCGGCAAAAAAGACAGCCGGGACCGATCGGCATCAAGCTGAAGCAAAGCTGACGCTGCGGCGCGCCAACGACCTACCACTGCATGCTGACTGCACCTCCTTCCGCACCCGCTATGCCGGCGAGGACTGCATCCAGCTCAACCTGTCGTCGGCCGAGGACCATAGCCTAGGACACCGGGTACGCAAGCTGCCATGGCGCCTCTACCTCAGCCTGGCATTCCTGGTGCTGTTCTCGGTGCTGCCCTCGGCATTGTTGCTGAATCTGAACATCAACAACGCTCCCGACGTCTATTTCCCTGCCAACGAACCAGCCGTTGTACTTGACCGGGAGCTGCGAGAACGCTTCCCGAACGACCAGGTGTTTGTCCTGTTGTTCGAAGGTGTCGCACTGTTCTCCGATGGCTTCTCCGCAGCCTATGACGCATTAGCACGCAAGCTAGAGCGGCTCGAGGCAGTCGACGATGTCGTGGCAACCACTAGCCAGGACCACATCGCGGGCACCCAGGAAGATTTCGTGGTCGAGCCTCTGATCGACCCTAAAAAGTTCGCCAAGATACGACCCGAAGAACGCCGTCAGCGGGTGCTGGATGACCAACTCAGCGGTGGGATGCTGGCAGCCGATGATGGGTCGGCGCTCGCGATGATCATTATCCCGAACGAAGCCGGCAATAGTATAGAACGCCTGGCCTTGGAAGAGGAGATCCTAGGTGCCGTCGCTGAGGCTAGGCTGGACGGCTACCTGATTGCCATGGCCGGTCAAATACCGGTTGACGTGGCCCAGCTACGTTCGATGCTGCGCGACAACATGATCTTCATCCCGGCAACCGTCGGCACCGGCCTACTGATGATCTGGTGGCTGTTTCGACGTTGGATTGCGGTCATGCTCGCCGGTATCGCGATTGGTGTCGTCGTGAACTCAACCGTGGCCTTTTATGTGCTCCTCGACCAACCCTTCACCTTGGTATCGAGCATCATCCCACCGCTCTTGTCGGCGCTGACCATAGCGGCCTTGGTACACCTCTTCAACGGTATGCTGCTCGCCTCGAAACGCGGCCTTTCAGGGAGCGACCGGGTTGCGCGGGCGGTCGCGGAAGTCGAACGCCCCGCACGCTATGCCGCCTTTACCACAGCGGCCGGCCTGGCATCCCTGGCTAGTAGCCCGATCGTACCGATCCGAACCTTCGGCCTGATCTCAGCTCTGGGTGCACTCCTCATCTACCTAGTGGTGTTTCGTATTCTGCCGACCCTACTGGTCCGTTGGGACAATGCAAGATGGCCTAGCCCTAAAGGCGGAACATTCGTCGTCGATCGAATCGTCTCATCCCTCTACCGAACCGGCATACGGCACCCAATAGCAGTTATCGGCGGTGTTGTCCTTCTGCTGGCTATCGGTGTGCCGCAAATCTACAGCGTCGTGGTCGAGACCAACCTGCAGGAGTTTTTTCAATCAGACCATCCGGTCCGCGAACATACCCGCCGCATCGACGAAAAGTTGGTCGGCACCACCACAGCCTCGGTGATTTTTAACGTCGATCAGCGCGACGGCCTCAAGGACCCTGAAAAACTGCGGTTCATCCGTGACTTCCAACACTGGGCAGAGGCGCAACCCGAAATCGACCGAAGCTTTGGGTTGCCCAACTTTCTTGAAGAAATGAACTGGGCCTTCAATACCGAAGACCCAGAGTTCCGCAGACTGCCGGAAGACAGCCAACTCATTAGCCAGTACCTGCTGATCTACGATGGTGACGATATCCATGATTTCGTCGATCGAGACTATCAGCGCTCACACATTGCCTTGAATCTGAATGTACACGACGCCGGTGCCATTACCGAAGTACTCGACAGAATTCGCGATTATTTGCAGCAACATGCCCGTGATGATCTGTCCTGGGAGATCGCTGGGCATGCACGGATGTTTGCGGATATGGCAGACCTGGTAGTTACCGGGCAGGTCTACAGCTTGGTCGGAGCCCTGATCCTGATCTCATTGTTCATGGTTTTCTTCTTGCGCTCTGCCGGGGCGGCCGCGCTATGCATGATTCCGAATCTGTCGCCGATTCTATTGATCTTCATCATGATGGGCAGCTTCGGCGTGTGGCTCGATATGGCGACTGCAATGATCGCCAGTCTTGCGGTCGGTATTGCTGTGGACGACACCATCCACGTCTACCATGGCTTTCAGCATCGTTTGGCACGCGGTATCAGCCCGGTTGTGGCACTCGCCCGTACCCACCGTCAGGCCGGGCGTGCCGTTGTGGTAACGACGATCATCCTCAGCACCCAGTTTCTGATCGTGGGTTTGTCCGACTTCGTGCCAACCCGCAACTTCGGCATGCTCACGACCGTAGGACTCATCGCCGCCCTATTGTTTGATCTGCTTCTTCTGCCGGCTTTGCTGATTGTGATACATGGGGGGACCGGACCGGTCGCAATGTTTTCCGCACGCCTATTTGGCGGCGGAAAGCCAGCTGCCAGCGAAGCCGATGACGGCCCCTTGGGTTTCGATGACAGCTACTGGACGACTGAGCGCAAGACCACTTTGGTCAAGGAGATATTGTCCGGCAGGTCGTCAGCGCTGTCCGCGGCACGAGAGTTCACCATCCCCAGGGCCGAGATCGAGAAGTGGATTGGTACAGCAGAGAAAGGTATCGCCGCTGCACTGGAGGGCCGCCCGGTGAAGGCCGCTCGCGATCCAGCCAAGGTACGCGCATTGGCCAAGGCCTATAAAAAACTGAAGGCAGAAAACCGCGCTTTGAAGGCTCGGCAACGCAAGTAGTTCATGGCTCAGCAATGGCACATCGCTCCAGGGTCACAAAGCTGTACGAATACTGGTTCCGGTCATCTGGCGCGTACCGCTCTCGCGAGCGTTCGCACCAATCGGCCGGCAAAAAACTGGGGAAGTAGGCGTCGCCAACAAAGTGTTCGTGTATATACGTGAGGTACATACGAGCAGCAAGAGGTAACGCCAATGCATAGATCTGGGCACCACCGATCACCATGATCTCATCCGCATCACCCACCAATGCCAGCCCCTGCTCGAACGAGTGCACCACCTGTGCGCCCGCTGCCTGGTAGGTCGCATCGCGCGTAATCACCACATGGGAGCGACGCGGTAGCAACCCCGGCAGCGACTCCCAGGTCCGTCGTCCCATGAGGATCGGTTTACCCAAGGTGAGACGTTTGAAATTTACGAGATCCGCCGGCAAACGCCAGGGCAATCGATTGTCGCAACCAATGACACCGTTTTCGCTCAGGGCTGCAATCATCGACAGATTGGTCCGAATAGCCATCCCCAAATGGTAACAGCTGCGGTAGCAGCGGCAGGACACTACTCAAACAGCGATCGGGGCTTTGATATGGGGGTGACTCTGATACCCGATCAAGGAAAAATCTTCGTAGCAAAACTTAAATAGGTCTTTCACCTGTGGATTCAACTCGAGCCGCGGCAGATCGAAAGGGGTCCGGCCGAGCTGCTGGTCGGCTTGGTCGAGATGATTGTTGTAGAGATGGGCATCGCCAAGGGTGTGCACAAAATCACCGAGCTCAAGCTCGCAGCTTTGCGCAATCATCATCGTCAATAGCGCATAACTTGCGATGTTAAACGGCACTCCAAGAAATACGTCGGCGCTACGTTGGTATAGCTGACAAGACAGCCGGCCATCACAGACGTAGAACTGGAAAAACGCGTGACAGGGAGCAAGCGCCATACGGCCCGCTGCTACATTGTCTTGCGGTGAGACGCTCTCGTCGGGCAAGTCAGCAGGGTTCCACGCCGAGACAATCAGGCGGCGCGAGTCGGGATTGCGTCGAATCTGCTCTACGACCAACCGGATCTGGTCGATGTGATGACCGGTGGGGGACGGCCACGAACGCCACTGGTAGCCGTATATGGGACCGAGCTCTCCCTGTGCATCCGCCCATGCATTCCAAATACTGACGCCGTTTCGCTGCAAGTAACCCACATTGGTGTCACCCCTGAGAAACCACAGCAGCTCGTGAATCACCGACTTTAGATGGATCCGTTTGGTCGTCACCAACGGGAACCCGTGGCGTAGATCAAAGCGCATCTGGTGTCCGAACAGAGACCGGGTGCCGGTACCTGTGCGGTCACCCTTGGGGTCACCGAACTCACGGACGCGCTGTAGCAGATCCAGGTACTGTTTCATGCCCTTCCCTGCCTGACATAGGCGAGGACCAATAAACCGATACCACCCAGCAGCATGGGAAGGCTCAGGAGCTGTCCCATGGTAACCCACCCAAAGGCCAGATAGCCGATGTGGGCGTCAGGTAAACGCAACAATTCGACCATAAAGCGGAACAAGCAGTAGACGACCAGGAACAGCCCTGACACCGCCATCACAGGCCGGGGCTTGCCGCTAAACCACCATAGCAAACCAAACAAAATCAGGCCCTCGAGACAGGCCTGATAGAGCTGCGTCGGGTGCAGGGGTGGGGTCCAGGAGGTGAATGGCGCGAGCTGCAGCTTGTCGAAGCAGAGCGCTGGATGGGTGGCACAGGAAACGCTCATCGTCCAAGGTAGATCACCGGGCGCCCCCCAGAGCTCGCCGTTGATGAAGTTGCCGATGCGGCCCGTGAGCAAGCCCACCGGAACCAGCGGCGCAATAAAATCGGTCAGTGGGAAAAAACCTTTTCCGCTACGCAGCCCATACCACCCTGTCGCCAACAAGACGCCGAGCAGCCCTCCGTGAAACGACATACCACCCTCCCACACGCGCAGCAGCCGTAGTGGGTCATTCAACACGGCGGAAAAATCGTAGAACAGCACATAACCAAGCCGCCCACCAACGATCACACCGAGCGCGGCGTAGAACAGCAAATCGTCAAACTGCGACGGACCAAGCACAGCCCCGGGCCGGGCTGCGCGATATCGACCCAGCCACCAGGCTGCGGCAAAACCGATCAAGTACATCAGGCCATACCAGCGCACCGCCAGCGGGCCGACCTGCAACGCAATCGGATCAAAGTCCGGATAGATCATGGCGCGCGAGTGTATCAGTAATCTGTTCGCCGACACGGCGAAGACCTTCTATAGACAGTGGCAGGCACCCTGGTTAGGCTGAAACGCTGCCCCGTCTCGGGAAACCGCATGCGTGTGCTGATCAAGTCGTTTTTCGCGATACTGCTGCTGGCCCCACCAGCGATCATCGGCCTCGCGTGGCTTGGTCTGGCGGACGCGCCAATGGTGAATCGCCAGCAGTCACTGTCGCACGCCGACGTGGCCCGGGTGCGCAGCCTACTGAGGGTGCATGACCCACGCCGCCTGCCGCCCGGCGCCAACCGCACCATTGAAATCAGCACCCAGGATCTCAACCTGGCGGCCAACTATCTGTTGCGCCATCTCGCACCAGCGGACGCACGACTGATTCTGAAATCCAGCCGTCTCGACTTCGCAGCGACTCTGGCGCTACCACATCTACCGCACCGGCGTTTCTTGAACCTTCACGGCACCATCGACACGGCCTTAGGCAGTCCGCACATCAGTCGGCTGCGACTCGGCGAGCTGCCAATTCCCGCTCGGCTTGTGGATTGGGGAATTCGGCGTCTGCTGCGTATCGCCTACCCTGGGCCCGCCTTGGACTCTGCAAACGATCTGGTGCGCCAACTGAAGATCCAGCCAGAGGGCGTACAACTGGATTACCGCTGGGACCCCGCAGTTATCGAACAGGCGCGCACAACCCTATTGAGCGGTGCTGACCGCGCAGCTCTCCGCCACTATCACGACCGCCTGGTCGAACTGCAGGGACAGGGCATTGGCCGCACCGGCCGCATGCTGGATCTGCTCGGACCCCTGTTTGCCAGTGCCCAGACCCGCTCGATCGAGCATGATCCAGTGGGAGAAAATAGTGCACTACTAACCCTGCTCGGCACTTGGGCCAGCCGCCAGGATCTTGGCCGGTTGGTACCGGATAGCCCCATGCGTCCGCGCCCCTTTCGCCTTAGACTTCGTGGCCGCAGGGATTTCGCACAGCACTTTTTAACCTCTGCGGCACTCTCCGCACGTGGAGACAGCACGCTATCCGATGCCGTCGGCCTGTTTAAGGAGATCGCTGACACCGACCAGGGCTCAGGCTTCAGTTTTGCCGACATCGCCGCAGATCGTGCCGGTACACGCTTTGGCGAACTCGCGGTGGGATCAACCGCCAGCGCACGCCGGGTGCAGCGACGTCTCGCCGCCGGCACCAATGATCAGGACCTCATGCCAATAGCGGACGACCTGCCCGAAAATCTGCGCAGCGGAGACTTCGAGCGACAATTCGGCTCGATCGGCAGTCGGGCATATCAGCAGATAATGGACACAATCGAAGCCCGGATCGACGCCTGCGCCCTTTACCGCGACTGATCAAGCGCCGCCGCCGCGGAGCTGCCCTAAATTCCTGACTTTTCCGCTTTTCTCAAGTTTCATCGGTGTACGCCGTTAGCCAACCCACATGATGATTCTGCAACTTTGTATAGGCGAGAGTGGGTTATGAGGCTCGTAGGAATGAACGGAACGAAGGTTATCCCGCATCATCTGCGCACACTCGGTGAGCGCCTGCGCTACCGGCGCCGACAGATGGGTTGGACCCAGGAGCAGCTGGCCGTCCAGGCGGGCACCAACCAGGCCGTGATCCAAAAGATCGAGAACGGCAAGAGCCTGCGTCCACGCAAGATCGACGAAATTGCTGCGGTATTAGATGTAAATCCGGCTTGGTTGATGTTCGGAGACGAGAAGGCGACGCCGCTGACGGATGAGGCACGAGAAGTCGCCGAGATTTGGATGGCCCTCAGCGAAGGTGAGCGTGAGCGGGTGCGCAGCGAGATCCGTCTCCTCGCCAGCCGCCGCATGTCCTCCTGCTAAAACCATCAGGACACCGGGGCTACTCCTAACATCGCGGCCTTCTGTGAGCCACCTTAGCGATTACGGTTATTCGGGATGATAAGGACTTTGTTGGCCCTCGTGCATCAGTTTCCAACCGCACTCCGCGGGCTTGACCACCCGCACAGCATCCCCTTAATGGCCCCGGTGCCATTAAGAGTCGCAAAAGCCACCCGTCGGCCAGTCGTTGGTCGCCACCCCACAGGCCGATACCGCTAACCTGCAGTTCGCCCGGCATCGCTGCCAATCGAAGAAACTTCACAGGGCATCGGTGGCAAAGGTGTCGCAAGCCGCAACCGTACCCTGCTCTAGCCCAATCGTGAACCAACGCATGCGTTGCTTGGAACTTCCGTGAGTAAACGACTCGGGTGAGACATAGCCGCGCGTTTCGCGCTGCAGGCGATCGTCACCGATAGCGCTTGCCGCATTCAGCCCCTCTTGGATATCGCCAGCTTCAAGCAACTGGCGGCTACGACTAGCATGGTGGCCCCAGATACCGGCAAAGCAGTCGGCCTGCAATTCTTGTCTGACGGATAGCTGATTGGCTGCAGCCTTGCTCAGCCCGCGCTTGGCCCGTTGGACCTTCTCCGAAATGCCGAGCAACGTCTGTACATGATGGCCTACCTCGTGGGCGATCACATAGGCCTGGGCAAAATCGCCCGGGGCATCGTGACGGCGCTCAAGGTCGTCAAAGAAACCCAGATCCAGATAGACCTTCTGATCTCCGGGACAGTAGAACGGTCCCATGGCCGCTTGACCCAATCCACAGGCCGAATTCACCGCCCCTCGGTAAAGCACCAGCCGTGGTTCGCGGTAGTTCGCGCCACCCTGGCGAAAAAGCTTGTTCCAGGTCTCCTCGGTATCCGCCAGTACCACGCCGACGAATTCGACCTGCTCCTTTTCTCGCGCCGACTGTTCGGCCGGTGCCTGCTGGTTGGTAAGGTCAGCCTGCAGATCACCGCCGGCCATACCCCCAAGCAGGCCGCCCAGACCGCCGCCACTGAAGTAGCTGAAGGCTACCAGGCCCAACACCACGACGACCGTGCCCTTCATGCCCAAGAAGCGGAACATTAGCGGCAGTAGGCGCAGCACGCCCCCACCAATACCAGCCCGGCCACCTAGGCTACCCAAGCCACCGGGTGAAGAGCCGCGCCGATCTTCGATATTGCTGCTCTGACGTCTGTTCTTCCAACGCATTTCTTATCGTCTCCTCGATCGACCTGGGCGCCGAATAGTCGCGCCGCACCGGCACTATCCGCAGTGTAAACCCTTGTCTGCCTATGATGCTGCCCCATGATCGGTGGGCGGTTTTCAGGTTAAAGTCCGGCGGAACTCCAGGGGGACAAGATGGCCGACAATCAGATCTTGCTCGGGGGCAGCGGCAACCAACAGGTCCTGCTCGACACCAGCATGGCCAACCGCCACGGCCTGATCACCGGGGCGACCGGTACCGGCAAGACGGTTACGCTGCAGTTACTGGCAGAATCCTTTTCGCGACTCGGTGTTCCGGTGTTCACCGCCGACGTAAAAGGTGATCTCTCAGGTCTGGCCGGCGCCGGACAGGCACACCCCAAGATCGACCAGCGCCTGCAGTTCATCGCGCTTGAGGGGCACGGCTTCGAGCCCAGTCCGACCGCATTCTGGGATGTATTCGGCACCCAAGGACACCCGGTGCGGACCACGGTGTCAGAGATGGGACCCATCCTGCTCAGTAACCTTTTGGAATTGAATGAGACCCAGGCGGGCGTCATGCAAGTCGCTTTCAGCGTGGCCGACGACGACGGTCTACTGCTGCTCGATCTAAAAGACCTGCGCGCGATGCTGAACTGGGTCGCCGACAATGCACGCGAACTCGAACGCGACTATGGCCGGGTAGCACGGGCTTCGGTGAGCGCGATCTTGCGCCGCTTGCTGGTCCTGGAGCAGGCCGGCGGCGAGCGCTTGTTCGGCGAGCCGGCAATCCGCATGGAACACTTGATGCAGACCGATTTCTCGGGTCGCGGTGTGATCAGCATTCTCGACGCCACCACGCTCTACCATTCGCCCCGGGTGTATGCGAGTTTCCTACTCTGGTTGCTATCCGAATTGATGGAGGAGTTGCCCGAACGCGGCGACGCCGACCGACCGTGCTTGGTGTTCTTTTTCGATGAAGCTCATCTGCTGTTCGACAGCGCCCCCAAGGCCCTGTTGCAAAGGATCACCCAGGTGGTACGCCTGATTCGTTCCAAGGGTGTGGCCGTGTTTTTCATAACCCAGTACCCTAACGATGTCCCCGACGAGATCATCGGCCAACTCGGCAACCGCATCCAACACGCTCTGCGGGCCTATACGCCCCGCGACCGCAAGGCACTCAAGGCAGCGGCCGAGACATTCCGGCCAAATCCTGCGTTCGATGCCACAGAGGCGATCGCCAATCTGGGTGTCGGCGAGGCACTGATCTCGACGCTCGATGCCAAGGGCATACCGACCGTGGTCGAGCGCACCCTGATGGCACCACCTCGCTCGCAATTCGGCCCAATCGATGACGCCCGACGGCAAGAACTCATCGCCCGCTCGCCGCTGAACGGCACTTACGCCGAAACCGTCGATCGCGAATCCGCTTATGAAATGCTGCACAAGCGCGAACACGAGTTGGCGCAGAGACAACAGCAAGCGGCAGAACAGACGGCACCCGGCAAGACCGGGGTACAACGCCGCTTATCGCGACGTCAAAGTGTCGGCGAAGCATTGGCGAAATCGATCGCGCGATCCATCGGCTCAAGCATCGGGCGTCAGATCATTCGCGGTATCCTCGGCTCGATCAGTGGTCGTCGCTAATCGATCCAGCCTGAGCAAAGCCTACTTTGAGTAGGTCGAGCAGCTCGGCGCCTGATCGGCGAAATCCTGGACACAGCGCCGCACCCGGCCGGTTTGTGTGTCTATCACCCAGATCGCGTTGCCGGAGGCCGCCACGGCCTCATAACGGCCATTTGCCTTTGACCCATCGCCTCTCGCTTCGGCCAGTACAGGCGGCACTGCCACTAGCGCTAAGACAATCCCGATCACCCTTAGTATTTGAAACATCGTTACGCCTCCTTATGAATGCGCTACGCCCAGTCGAGCTATCGACAGACTACAACACCCGCCCGCGAGCACCCTGATCTAGGTCGCAATTACCCTGCAGACTGCCGATTTGATGCATCGCCAAGACCGCCTAAGGTCGAGCCAAGCCTCGATAGCGAACCTCATGATGACCCATAACTATCTGTACGACGCGACCAGCCCCTATCTTCAACGGCATGCCACCAACCCAGTCGATTGGTGGCCCTGGTGTGATGAGGCGCTCGAACTGGCACGTCGTGAAGACCGGCCGATCTTGCTGTCGATCGGCTATTCGGCCTGCCATTGGTGCCACGTGATGGCCCACGAGTCGTTTGAAGACCTGGGCACGGCCGCGGTCATGAACGAACTGTACGTCAACATCAAAGTGGATCGTGAGGAACGTCCTGATCTCGACAAGATCTACCAAAGCGCTCACCAGCTCTTGACGCAACGCCCCGGTGGCTGGCCTCTGACGGTATGCCTCAGCCCGGACGACCAGAGCCCGTTCTTCGCCGGCACCTATTTCCCGCCCCAAGCACGCCATGGCTTACCCGCGTTCAGCGATCTGCTGCGTCAGATCGCGCACGTCTATCACGAACAAGGCGACGCGATCCGACAGCAGAACAGCAATCTGCGTAACGCTCTGCGCCAACTCGATGCCGGTGGAGAGGCAAGTGGCGAACTCGAAGCGGCGCCAATACAGACCGCCTTGCGCCAACTCGCGGCCCACTACGATGCACGTGACGGGGGGTTTGGTGGCGCACCCAAGTTCCCTCACCCGGGCACCCTGCGCTTCCTGCTGCGCGAAGGCACGCGCAGCGGAAACGCGACTGCCCGCCAGATGGCGCTATACACGCTAGAGCGGATCGCCGAGGGCGGGATCAATGATCACCTTGGCGGGGGGTTTTATCGTTACTCGGTAGACGAGTACTGGATGATTCCGCATTTCGAGAAGATGCTCTACGACAACGGCCAACTGCTTGCCCTGTACGCCGAGGCCTGGGCCGCTGCCGACCGGCGCGCGCTGTTTGGCCAGGCCTGCGAACAGATCGCTGGGTGGCTGTTGCGCGAGATGCAATCGCCACTGGGTGGGTACTATGCCAGTCTGGACGCCGACAGCCAGGGCAGAGAGGGCCTGTTTTACCTTTGGACGCTGGCCGAGGTCAAAACCGCGCTAACAGCAGAGGAACACCAAGTGTTCACTCAACGCTTTGGCTTGGATCGGTCGGCAAACTTCGAGGGCCGCTGGCACCTACATGGCTGTAGCGATATCGCGACAATTGCCGAACGCACCGGCCTCGCACCCGACCAGATAGAGCAGTTGTTAGCGTCAGCGCGTCATAAACTGCGCGAGCTGCGTGATCGCCGCGTACGGCCTGGGCGCGATGAGAAAGTCCTGACGAGTTGGAACGCGCTGGTGATCAAGGGCATGGCGACGGCCGGGCGCCGCTTGGGACAACCGGGCTGGATCGACTCCGCCGAACAGGCGCTGCGCTATCTGTATGACCACCATTGGCGCGACGGTCGTCTGCTGGTCAGCAGCCGTGACGGAAGAGCTCAACTGAATGCCTATCTCGATGACTACGCCTACCTGCTGGATGCCATTCTGGAGTTGTTGCAGGCCCGCTGGGACAGTCGCTGGCTGGGTTTCGCCATCCAGTTGGCGACATACCTACTCGAGCACTTCGAAGACCGCGACGGCGGTGGCTTCTTTTTCACTTCGGACGACCATGAGGCCCTGGTCCACCGGCCGCTTTCCCTGAGCGATGATGCGACGCCCAGCGGTAATGCAGTCGCCATCGAGGCGTTGTTTAAGTTGAGCGCACTCAGCGGGGAACCCACTTGGCAGGCGGCTGCCGAGCGCGCCCTGCACAGTTGCTGGGGAGCACTACAGACCACACCCGATGCCCATGTCGGCCTGCTCGAGGGGTTGCGCCAGTACCTCGACCCACCAGAACAGTTACTGTTGCGTGGCAACGCAGTGGATCTAGCGCCTTGGCAGGCTGCGGCCGAAGCAGACTATGTTCCCGACCGGGCGGTATTTGCGATCCCGGCGCAAGCAACCGACTTACCGCCGGCGTTAACTACCAAGCGGGCGGAACCGGGAAGAACTCTGGCCTACCGTTGCCGAGGCACCCGCTGTGAGGCGCCCTTCGAGGACCTGAAGCAACTCTAGGGCACCTCTAAAAATAGAGGTGCCCGAGCGGCACAGGGATGTGCTGCCATTTTCGATCACGGTAAGTGATTGAAAATGGAGGAAAGGCGAAAACCGCGTTTTGGCCTTGCCGTGGAGAAAAATGCCACGGAAGACATTTTTCGAGGTCCCTTCTAGTCCAGCGCCGACCAAGCCTAAACGCGACGCCGTCGATTACTTTGGGGGGTTGGGAAGTCAAGGCGGCGCAAGCAATGTGCAACAAGGCGACTATCGACCTAAATATGCCCCAAGACGTCGCGCTACAGCCTGAGTGCTGGTCGCCAAGTCGCGGCCAGCTAGCCTATCAAGCGACCTGCCAGGTGGCAGGGTGGAGGAGCGAGAAATGAACAAACTGACGAGTATCTTATTGGCCGGCTTGATTGGCCTAGCCCCGTGGAGTGGTACTGCCACCGCAGCACAAAGCTACGCCAAACAGAAAGTGGTATACCACATCAACGGCGACGACCCGAAACACCAGGCCGGTGCCCTACGCAATATTCAAAATCACATTAATGCCGTCGGCGCCGAGAACCTCGAGTTGCGCGTCGTGATGCACGGCAATGGCGTCTCCCTAGTCTTGCTGCCCGACGCGCTGCCGGAAGTCCCCAAATTCAGGCAGGCCAATGCAACCGAACAACTGCAGGCCACGATCGATGGCCTGCGGAACCAGGGGATTAAATTCCAGATTTGCGCCAATACCCTGAAAGGCCGGAAGGTCGACTGGGAGGAACACCTCTACAATGTCGACGAAGCCGACATTGTGCCGAGTGGCGTAGCCGAACTGGCCCATCTACAAGCCCAGGGCTTTACCTACATAAAGCCCTGAGCCAAGTGCTCGAGCATGGACACCAGCACTGAGGACTCTGTTTCGCCTGGGTGACAACTCTCCGGGGAAACGAAATAAAGCCGCCGGCTATCCCGGTCCATTTCCCTATGACTAGACCGCCAACAGATTTCGACACACTGGTCAAAGCGCTTAGCCCTGAACTCTACCGCTATGCCATGGGCCTGTGTCAAAACCCGGATACCGCCCATGATCTGGTGCAGGAGACTCTGCTGCGCGGCTGGCGCGCACTCGGCGGCCTGCGAGACAGCCGTGCTGTGCGCACCTGGTTTTACAAAATCCTGCGCAACGAACACGCCCGCTTGTTTGAGCGGAAACGACCCGAGGTATGCGACCCCTGCCTGCTTCCAGAGGTCTCAGTGCGCGGCTACGATACCAGCGCAGAGGCCTTCGTCATGCGGCGCGCACTAACCGAGCTCGCCCCGGAGTACCGAGACCCCTTGCTTCAGGTGATCGGTGGCTTCAGTTGCCGCGAAATCGCCGAGCTGCTCGGGCGCAATAACAATACCGTTCTAACCCGCCTGTTTCGCGCCCGAAAGACATTGCGCGAGGGTCTACAAGGATCGTCTATAGGGGAGGCACGTCAATGAACTGCTTGGAGTTCCGCCGTCGCCTATTGATCGACCCCATGGCGCAGGATCACGACCTGCAGGCACATGAGTCCGACTGCCCGGGCTGCGCCTCCTTCGGCCGCGATCTGCGTGCCAAAGAGGTCAGACTGCGCCATCTGCTACTGGATGTGCGAGTCCCTGAGGGTATGGCCGAGCGGATTCAACTGGCCGCCCGCTTTGACCATGGTGCCACGCGCCTGCAACGCTGGTGGTACGCTGCCGCGGCGGCCATGCTATTGGCTGTCGCAGGGAGTCTACTGACCCTCTGGAGCACGTCCCTAGAGAGGGCCGAGCTTGCACTCGCCCAATCGGTTTTCAACCACATCGACGACGAGGCACATCACCTACACGAGGCCGGACCAATGTCCGCGGCGCGGGTGAACTATGTGTTTGAACGCTTCGGTGCGCGCCTGACCGGCGAGATCGGCGCCGTGAACTTCGCTGCCGAGTGTCTGATGCGGCAGCGCAACGGAGTACACCTGGTAATACCAGGCGAAATGGGCCCGGTAACGGTGTTTTTCATGCCCGGCGAGTTGGCCGAGACAAAACAGATGCTGAGTTCAGCGCGCTTCGAGGGGCAAATCGTACCGACCGCTTGGGGCAGCATCGCCGTGATCGGCGAGCGTGGTGAGCCGCTTAGCGATCTAGGCGAACGTTTGGCCGCAGCTGTCCACTGGCCGCAAACGGCAAAAGGATCAACTACCGTCAACCGTCGAGTTCTGGCCACGGCTGACCTCGCGCAACAAAAGGATAGTTGAGCGACATTGGCGACAACGCAACAATTGGCTGCCCTTGAACAGGCGCATCCAATAGGCGCGATGGTACCGAGTTAATTCGGTACTGCCACAGCTTCGGCAGATACGCTTACGTGTTATCCAGCTCATGTGGAACCCGCCTCACCGGCAGTGGACGGGTGAGCCGATGGCATGTCATCTCGGTCACTCCGCGCGCCTTGCGTTTGATGCCAAGTATCTGCGGCCTCGGTGTCACTGTCGCGCGCGTCTACCCAGTGTGCCGCACCCGCATCGGTGTGCTCCTTCTTCCAAAATGGTGCCCGAGTCTTTAGATAATCCATGATGAACTCGCAGGCACGAAAGGCCTCACCGCGATGCCGGCTGGCGACCGCAACCAACACGATCGGGTCCTGCGGCCGCAGCTCACCCACCCGATGTACTACCCGAACCCCCGCCAGGTCCCAACGCTCGCCCGCCTCGGCAACGATCTCGGCGAGCGCCTTTTCGGTCATGCCGGGGTAGTGCTCAAGCACCATCTTAGTGATGTGCGCATCTTGGTTTACGTCGCGCATCAGACCGATGAAGCTGACCACCCCACCCACCGACGGCCGACCAAGGTACACGGGCGGTACCTCGGATAAGGCATCCAATGGGGTTTCTTGGATCCTGATCTCGACATTCATTTCATCCTCCCGAATGGCTTTAGCCGCCGGTCACTGGCGGGAAAAAGCCTATCTCATCGCCATCGGTCAGGGGCTGCTCGGGGTTGGCCATCTCCTGATTGACTGCCGCCAGCACCGCCTGGTCCTCGGCGAAGACCTCACCCCAAACGCCACCGCGCCCGACCAGCACGGTACGCAAATCGGCCAGTGTCTGGGGCGGATCCCCCAAGGTCTCGGCATCGCGCCCCAGGCGCTCTCTCAAACTCGCGAAATACAAAACACGGATCATGTCAGCAACTCGTTGAATGGTAGAAAGTCGACCGGATCGCCACGCTGGATCACCTGCCCTTCCCTGATCACCGCCAAGCCATTGGCCCAAGTCACCGAACTCAGCACGCCCGACGAGCGACTGGGATGGACACGCAAGCGCAGTGCGCCACTGGCATCGGTCTCCAGGCGGGCACGCTGAAACTCGCGGCGTTTGTCTGGTCTTGGCCAGTCGAAATCAGCCGCCGCCACTACCGGCTGCACTTGCCAATCACGGCGCCCTTGCAGCCGCAGTACAAACGGCCGGACGAACAACAGGAAGGTGACGAACAAGGATACGGGATTGCCCGGAGAGCCAATAAAAGGGGTAGCACCGACATGTCCGAAGGCTACAGGTTTACCCGGTCGGATCGCGATCTTCCACAAGTCGAGCGAACCCAGCGCCTCGACCGCCGGCTTCACGTGATCCTCTTCACCCACTGATACACCACCTGAGGCCACGACCAAGTCGGCTCCGCTCGCACCGCTCGCCAACGCGGCCTTGGTCGCCTCCAATGAATCCTCGATGATGCCCAATTCGATGACCTCGCAACCCAGCGCCTGCAGCAGGCCGCGCGCCGAAAAAAGATTGGAATTGTAGATCTTGCCAGGTGCCAGAGGCTCGCCCGGCATCACGAGTTCATCACCGGTGGAAAACAACGCTACACGTGGCCGGCGGCAGACCACTAATTCGTCCACACCGACCGAGGCTGCCAGACCCAGATGTTGGGCCTGCAGGCGGGTACCCGCAGCGATCACTTCACTGCCCGCGCGGATATCCTCGCCGCGCCGGCGAATGTTCTTATCCGGCTCTACCGCGCTATCGATTTGAACCCGCCCGTCCAGCGCCGTGCAAACCTCTTGTATCACCACGCTGTCACAGCCAGCGGGAATAGGCGCACCGGTAAAGATTCGCGCAGCCGTACCCGCCGCTAGCGGCTCGGGTGACACGCCTGCCGGCAGGCGCTGCGATATTGGCAACTCGGCACCCGGCGCACTGCATTCGGCAGCACGCACTGCGTAGCCGTCCATCGCGCTGTAATCCCAGGCAGGTACATCGATCGAACTGACCACGGGCTTGGCCAACACCTCGCCCAAGGCCTCGCGCAGCCCGACAGGGCGCCGGTCGTGAATCGGCCGGGCTGCCGCGACCAGGCGCTCGACAGCGGCCTCGCACGACAATAGCCCGTCCAGTGTTGGTGTGCAGCCAGCCTCAGACATGTCACCCCCTCGCGATCACCGACATGGGCCCTAGCGGGAATCCGGGATTCATAGCGCGAACCCGAAGGCCTCATGGAACCGGGCATCAAAGTCTGCGCGTTCGAAGGCGTGATTCTGGGTCCCGGCATGCTCGATCTTTAGCGCTCCCATCAGAGAGGCAATGCGCCCGGTCACCTCCCAGTCCAGGTCGTTTTGCAGGCCGTATAGCAACCCGGCCCGGTA
Organism: Chromatiales bacterium; assembly: GCA_028284585.1. Taxonomy (GTDB): domain Bacteria; phylum Pseudomonadota; class Gammaproteobacteria; order Chromatiales; family Chromatiaceae; genus Thiosocius. Next base: position 6,956 of record JANQRK010000088.1, on the reverse strand, counting down.
GGCATCGCCGCAACCAGTGGGATCGACCAGACGCCGCGCCGGGGCCGCCGGAATCTCCAGCGTCTTACCTTTGGAAAAAAGGCTCGACCCAGCCGCGCCACGGGTCACGATGACCCCTTCGACCTCGCGTGCGAGCTGCTCTGGGGACTTGCCCGTGCGCTCCTGCATCAGCTTGGCCTCGTAGTCGTTGAAGGCCAACCAGCTAGCCTGAGCCACGAACCGATTGAGGTCGTCGCCATCGAACATTGGCATGCCTTGCCCAGGATCAAAAATGAATGGAATCCCCGCGGCGGCGAACTGCTCGGCGTGTTCAATCATGCCGCGCCGGCCATCTGGCGAGACCATGCCCAAAGCGACCTGTGCGACATCGTCCACCCGGACCTCATGTGCATGATTCATCGCGCCCGGGTGAAAGGCGGTGATCTGATTGTCATCCTGATCGGTGGTGATGTAGGCCTGGGCGGTAAAGGCCTCGCCGATCTCGCGTAGCGCATCACGCCGGATCTCGTGCTGGTCCAGCCAAGCCGCATAGGGCCCGAAATCACTGCCAACGGTCGCCATCGGCACCCCTTCCCCGCCCAGCTGACGCAGACTGAAAGCGATATTCCCTGCACAGCCACCGAAGTTGCGACGCATCTCTGGAACCAGAAAAGACACATTTAGGATGTGCACCTGGTCGGGCAGAATATGGTTCTTAAACTGGTCTTGAAACACCATGATGGTGTCGAAGGCCATCGAACCGCAGATCAATGCTGTCATCAATGCAAACCCTCAAGGACATGAGGCCAAGTACAGTATGGGCCACTGCGCTCGGCAGCAGGTGCACCCGGCGCACCAGGATGGTACCTTAAGCGCCCGTTACCTGGCCAAGTCGAGGGTTGCCCTGTCGCAGTGCGGATAGCAACCGGCCACACCACCGAGTGTTGGGTAAGCAGAGGGATTTCGCATGTTGTTCATAAAGACCTTACTCAGCGCAATGATCAGCGGCCTTGTATGCAGCGCCAATGCGGGGGTGACCGACGCCTCAACCGCCGCAAGGGCTATCGAGGCGGCCCAGACTGCGCAAAGGGCAGCAGCTAGGGTTAACGGTGAGTGGCGCGATATCGGCAAGATGATCAAAGCGGCCAAGCAGGCCGCCGCCGACGGCAACTTTGACAAGGCAGTCTCCCTCGCCCATGGGGCCGAGGCACAGGCTCGCTTGGGTAAGACTCAGGCGCTAGAGCAAGCCGACGCCGGCAATCCCGCTTACCTGTACGACTGATCCTTCGGTGGAACAAACCCGGCTGACACCAACTCGGATCAGCGCACCTGCGCCAGGGTCAAGTTTGCTCAGGATGCATAGCCCGCCAAGCCATGCGTCCCAGCGCAACACCTGCTAGAACCAAACCACCGGCCAATACGCCCACCACACCGTTCAGCAATGTGGGCACCGCACCGGCCAAAACCGCGCCGACGCCAGGTATTGCCTCAGCCTGGTGGACAACACCATGGATCAGGTGATGTAACCAAGGCAGACCGTGCACCAGGATGCCGCCACCGACCAGGAACATCGCCGCCGTGCCAACGATCGACAGGGTCTTCATTAGCCAGGGTGCTGCGGTGAGAATCCCAGCTCCCAGGCGGCGTTGCAGCCCGGCCCAGAGATCGCTGCCCGATCGCTGCACCAACCAGGCCCCGGCATCGTCCAGTTTGACTATCCCAGCCACCAGGCCATACACGCCAACGGTCATCAGCACCGCGATACCAATCAGCACCGCCACTTGGATGCCAAAGGACGCACTGGCGGCGCTGCCCAGGCTGATCACGATGATCTCAGCGGAGAGAATGAAATCGGTACGGATGGCACCGCGGATCTTGGTCCGCTCGAACACCTGCATGTCCACCGTGGGATCGGCCAACGCCCGGGCCAATTCCCTCCGATGCGCCTCGTCTTCGGCCTTGGGGTGCAAGAATTTGTGGGCCAGCTTCTCGAAGCCCTCGAAGCACAGATACAACCCACCAAGCATCAGCAAGGGTGTGATCGCCCAGGGAGCCACGACGCTGATGACGAGTGCAGCGGGTACCAGGATTGCTTTGTTCTTGACCGAGCCACGCGCCACGGCCCAGACGACCGGCAACTCCCGATCGGCGCGCACCCCTGATACCTGTTGTGCGTTGAGCGCCAAGTCGTCGCCCAGCACCCCAGCCGTCTTCTTCGCCGCAACCCTGGTCATGATGGCGATATCGTCTAGCACGGTAGCGATATCATCGAGTAATGCGAGCAGGCTAGAACCGGCCATGGGGTGAAGGTCTCCGAACAAGCGTCTGGGGGAGGATGTTACCGCGTCGGCCACCACCGTGAACTGCAACCCTGAAGAAGCCTCGAGACATTCCGATCAGAAAACTGCGCCGCCATGTGCTGGGCCTAAGGCAGTCGGGGGAGTAGGACCAGGGCCCAAACAATGACCGCAAGGCTGATCGATGCGAACACCGAGGCCGACGCGATGTCTTTGGCCCGGCCCGACAGCTTGTGGAGTTCGGGGCCGAAGCGGTCGACCGTGGCCTCGATCGCCGAGTTGAGTAGCTCGACGATCAGCACCATTAGCCAACTACCCACTAGCAAGGCGCGCTCGACCCCGTCTGCGCCAAGCCAGAGACCCAGCGGGATCACGACCAAGGAAGCTAGGACCTCCTGACGAAACGCTGCCTCGTGCCGATAGCAGGCGAGGAACCCTTGATAGGAATAACCGAAGGCGCGAACCAGCCGTGCGATCCCCGCCGTATCGTTGAACTCAGACATCGTGAGCGCTTGCTCAAGCACGCTCCCGCCAGCGCAGATCCAGTTCCCGAGCGGCGCGCACATCGTCCAGACGACGCACGGGCAGCGAGTGCGGTGCCGACTTAACCACTTCCGGATCGGTTTCTGCCTCGGCCAGTATGTGGGCCATCGCCTCGACAAAGCTATCGAGCGCGTCCAGCGCCTCGGTCTCGGCCGGCTCGATCAGAAAACACTCCGGCACCAGCAATGGGAAATATGTGGTCGGCGCGTGATGGCCGTGGTCCAACAGGCGCTTGGCAAAATCCATCGCGCTCACCCCGAGCTCCTTGGCCTGGCGCTTCAAGGTGACGATGAATTCATGGGTCGCGCGGCGCTCCGGGTAGGCCAATTCGAAACCGGCTTGGCTCAGACGCTTGGCGAGATAGTTGGCGTTAAGCGTGGCATATTCGGCGACCCGCACCATGCCTTCACGCCCGAGCAACCTAGCGTAGATATAGGCCCGCAATAGCACCCCGGCATTGCCGGCGAAGGCTGACAGCCTACCTATGGTTTGCGGATAGTCTTGCTCGGTCAGCCAATGATAGTCGCCGCCATCATAGCCAACCATCGGAATCGGCAGAAAGGGCATCAAGCGCTCACTCACCCCGACCGGCCCGGAACCTGGCCCACCCCCACCATGCGGCGTCGAGAAGGTCTTGTGCAGATTCATGTGAATGACGTCGAATCCCATGTCACCCGGTCGCACCTTGCCCAAAATGGCGTTGAGATTGGCGCCGTCGTAATACAGCAGGCCACCTGCCGTGTGCACTAGCCCGGCAATCTCGGTAATACGGCGCTCGAACACCCCGACCGTGGAAGGATTGGTGAGCATGATCCCCGCCGTGTGCGGACCCAGCGCGGCCTTGAGTGCCTCGATATCCACATCGCCGTCGTCCAGCGTCGGGATCTCGCGCACCTGGTAACCGCACATCACCGCAGTCGCCGGGTTGGTGCCATGAGCGGCATCCGGGACGATAATCTCGCGTCGCGCAGCATCGCCACGGGCATCATGGTACGCACGGATCATCGCCACCCCGGCCAGCTCGCCCTGCGCTCCCGCTGCCGGCACCAAGGACACGGATCGCATTCCGGTCACGTCCTTCAGCATCTCTTGCAATTCATACAGGCAGGCCAAGAAACCCTGGCTGTGCGAGGCCGGGGCATGCGGGTGGCGAGACACCAGCCCAGGCAACATCGCCAGAGAGTTACAGGCCCGCGGGTTGTACTTCATCGTGCATGAGCCGAGCGGGTAGAATTGGGTGTCGATCGAAAAATTCTTTTGCGACAGACGCGTGTAATGCCGCACAGCCTGCATCTCCGAAACCTCGGGCAGCGCCGGTGCCCGATCGCGCAAGAGCTTGGTGGGGATGTGCTCGAGTGCTGGTTTCTCCTTCGGCGACTGGGCGAAAGCGCGACGACCGGCTCTGGATTGCTCTTGGATCAACATGGGTCGCATACGTCCGTCATAGGTTACTGCTTGGCTGCAGCATAGCTGCGCCCGCGGGTCGGGTGCTGCCGGCCTCAAGCCAGCGCCGCAATCGCCGCATCGTAATTCGGCTCGTCAGCGATCTCGCCGACCAACTCGCAATGTAGGACCTTGTTGTTCGCATCCAGCGCCAGCGCCGCGCGCCCGGTAATACCGGCCAGTGGGCCGTCGACGATCAGCACGCCATAGGCCTTGGCAAAGTCGCGCGAGCGCATCATCGACAGGGTCCTAACGTCGGCGGTCCCCTCGGCCTGGCAGAACCGCCCCTGGGCGAACGGCAGATCGGCCGAGACGACCAACACGACGACGTCGTCGCGGCCGCCTAGGCGTTCGTTGAAGACTCTAGTCGAGGTCGCACAGGTCGGAGTGTCGAGACTGGGCACGATGCTGATCAGCTTCTTCTTACCCGGGAAATCGGCTAATCCAACATCGTTCAGTTCGCCATCGACCAGCGCGAAATTTGGTGCCGTGCTGCCAACAGCGGGCAACTCCCCGTTAGTGTTGATCGGGGTTCCATGCAGTGTTATCTGTGCCATCTCGCTTCTCCTATCGGGTTGCTTATGAACTTGGGCTACGCCGGGCTTTAGGCCAGGTCGCGAGCGGCCATGATCTGAGTCAGCTTGTCGGTGTACTCTTGAATATCGCGCTCGGTGCGCAGTTCAGTCGCACAGACCAGCAAGGCGCGCCCGAGCTCCGGATAGTCGCCGGCCAGATCGTAGCCTCCGAGCAAGTCGCCCTCCGCCAGCGCGCCCAACACCTCGGAAGTCGGGGCCGCCAGCCGCACAACACCCTCGTGAAACACCGGCCCGGAAAACAGTCGTTCGACGCCCTCGATCGCAGCCAGGTGATTGAGCAGGCTCAGGGTGTTGGCATGGCAATTAGCCGCCGCCCGAGCCAATCCCTCGCCGCCAAGCAAGGCCATGTGGATGGTCGCGGCCGTGACCAGTAGGCCTTGGTTGGTGCAGACGTTCGAGGTCGCCTTGGAGCGTCGGATGTGCTGCTCGCGCGCCTGTAGGGTCAATGCGTAACCGACGCGGCCTTCTAGGTCCAAGGTGCGGCCGATGATCCGACCGGGCATCTGACGCACCAGCGCCTGCTTGCAACACATGAACCCGAAATAGGGGCCACCGGATGACAGCGGAGCCCCAAGCGGCTGACCTTCACCGCAGGCGATGTCCGCACCGCTGTTGCGCACGCTATCTCCCCACTGCCCAGGCGGCTTGAGGACCGCCATCGCCAACGGATTGACCACCGCAACCGCCAGCATCCCATTGGTATGCGCAAAGTCGGTCATGGCATCGACATCTTCGAGGACACCGAAGAAATTCGGTTGCGGAATCACCAACGCAGCGAAATCCTGACCCGCATGGCGCTGCAGTGCATCCAAATCGGTGCGGCCAGTGGCGCTGTCGATATCCAGCTCGACCAGTTCGATCTGTTGGTTACCGATAATGGTCCGGACAGTCGCGCGGTAGGTCGGGTGCAGGGTGCGTGGCATTAGGATGCGGCGCGACTTGGACTTGCGATTGGCGCGCACTGTCATCAACACCGCCTCGGCCAGACCAGAGGCGCCGTCGTAGAGCGAGGCGTTGGACACATCCATCGCCATCAGCGCTGTCATCATCGACTGATATTCGTAGAGCAGCTGCAAAGTGCCCTGGCTGGCCTCCGCCTGATACGGCGTGTAAGCGCTGTAGAACTCACCTCGCGTGGTCAGCTCCCATACCGCCGCAGGGATGTGGTGTTCATAGGCCCCCGCGCCGATAAAACACAGCGGCTGGCCGTCGGCACGCGCACGTTCCCGTAGCAAGGCACTGGTCTCCATCTCGGACAACCCGGCGGGCACTTGCTGAAGCTCTGCGGCACGCAGATCTGGCGGTATCTCGTCGAACAGATCGTCGATGCGCTCGACGCCGATAACCTCCAGCATCTGGCGGACGTCTTCTTCGGTGTGCGGAATGAACGGCATAGTCAGACTAAACCGCTATCCCAAAGGGCCGATTCGGGTGCCGACCGAAGACGCTGGACATACCCATCAATGGTCCTCGGATTCGGCATGCTCGGCATAGTCATCTGCATCCATCAGCGCATCGAGTTCGGCCGGGTCAGCGACCCGCAGGCGGAATATCCAGCCCGCCTCGTAGGCGTCCTGGTTGATCGTCTCCGGCGCCTCGGCCAACCCATCGTTGACCTCGATCACTTCACCGCTGAGTGGGCTATAGACATCGGAGGCAGCCTTGACGGATTCGACAACGGCACATTCCGCGCCGGCACCCAACTCGACACCAACCTCCGGCAATTCAACGAACACTAGATCACCCAGCAGCTCCTGGGCATGGTCAGTTATACCCACAGCGACCACGCCGTCATCTTCGGTGCGCACCCACTCATGCGACTTGCTGTATTTGAGATCTGTTGGGACGTCGTTGCTCATGATGCTCCTCCCCGGACTATTGTTCGGCCCTGCCAGGGGCCTCGGCTACCTGCCTTCGATCGCTCGCCGTGAGCTAGGGCCTGTTCACACTAAGTGAGACGCAGCGATGGCGGCCGTTTTTCTGGCCAGCAAGGCGCTGCGAGCGCGGTGTGCCCACCGCACATGAGCGAGCAGCAACGCCGTTGGACGGGAAAACGGCCCCGTCCCTTCGGGTTGCGCCCCAAAACACGCCATGCGGC
>JANQRK010000086.1 GCA_028284585.1 Chromatiales bacterium | reverse complement strand
AAACGTGTCGGGCAAGGCGCGAGGAGAGAGGTTTAGTGAGCCTAAATGAACGACGAGCAACGCCGCGTGGCGCGTTTTGGGGCGCAACCCGAAGGGACGAGGCCGTTTTTCCGCCCAACTTTGTTGCTGCTCGCTCATGTACAGTGAGTACATCACGTTCGCAGCGTCTCGTTGGCCGAAAAAACGGCCGCCGTCGCTGTGCCTCGCGTAGTGTGAACAGGCCCTAACACCACGGGAGCGAATCCCAGCGACACCACAGCAGCTCGCGTGCCCTCGAAGGGAATTCAGATGGAGACGCGCCAATGACATCGACGAGACAACGAAAACCGGCCGATACACGGGTGCTGCTGGTCGAAGACGAGAGCTTCATGCGCGAGCTCATCGTCCACGCCCTAAGGAGCGTCGACTACCGGCAAATCCTGGAAGCCGAGGACGGTAGCGCCGCGCTGCGCGCGTTGGAGAGCCAGGCGGTCGACATCGTGATCAGCGACATCGAGATGCAACCCATCAACGGCTTCGAACTGGTGCGCCACATACGCTCCGGAGAGACCCGTCTGCCACGCGAGATCCCGGTGATTTTCCTCACTGGCCTATCCGACCTCGGCACCTTGTCGTCCGCCGCACAGCTGGTTATCCAAGGCTTTCTGGTCAAGCCCGTCAGCGCAAACCTACTCGCAGAACGAATCGTCTCGGCGCAGAGCAAACCGGTCGAGCTACATCCGGCCGAGGTCTACCGGAGTATGTCGCTGGAAGCCAATGACCCGACGAGTGACACGGCCCGCTCTCGCACAAATACAGCATCACAGGTGCCAAAGGCGCCCACTGCGAGCGGTCCGGCATCGACGAGAGGACGAAGCTTGCCATCCCTTGCTGCGGACCACGTGGACGTCCTGATGCTCGAAGCCGGCATGCAGTTGCGCAGTGACGTCTACGCACGCGGTGTCTTGCTACTGACCGCCGGCACGCTGCTCCTGGATGCCCATGTACAGGTCCTGCAAGACATGCGTACTCTGCTGGATTCCCGGCAGATAGCGATCGTACCCAGCGACCAAGACTGACCCCAAGGGCCGGTCCGATCGATCAATGTCGTAACAAACGACTAAAAACGCGCGCCTGTTTGTCCTGCTCTACTCGTACTGCGCGGTCTCACCTCGACCCGCCATAGCTTTCTCGCCTACCTGGGGCCTGATCCCGGATCGAGTAGCGGCAGCATCTGGCGTACGATAGCGCGCGTCTCGTCCGCCGCAAGGACCAACACCGCGAGGCCACTACTGGCTGTCGCGAGGTCGGCAGGCAGGACCAGGGCATCCGGGACCGGCACCGATAGCGCTAGGCCGGAGATGGCAAAGTCCTGTAACACCTGTGCTATCAGCCACGGGTTGTGCTCGCCCACGCCACCGCTGAATACCAGCGCATCGACTCGACCCAGCACCGCCAGGTAGGCGCCGATGTACTTACGAATGCGGTATACGTAGATATCGATGGCATGCTGCGCGGTAAGGTCGCCGTCGAGGGCACGCCGGCGCACCGCTCGCATGTCGGAATCTCCGCACAGCCCCAGCAAGCCGCTTTGTGTGTTGATCAGCGCATCGATCTCTTCGGCGTTCAATCCTTCGTGTCGCATGATATGGGTCAACATACCGGGGTCGACATCGCCGCAGCGCGTGCCCATGACCAGGCCTGCCGCGGGTGTCATGCCCATCGAGGTATCGATGCTCCTACCCCGCTCGATTGCCGTTGCACTCGCACCATTACCCAGGTGCAGGGTAATCAGATTGAGTTCGTTGCTCGGCCGGCCGAGATAAGCTGCCGCATCCAGCATGAGCTGCTCGTGGGAGATGCCGTGGAAGCCGAACCGCCGCAACCCATGGCGTTCGACGAGTCCCGCAGGCAGTGCGACACTGTGAGCCCGTTCCGGCAGTGACGCATGGAAACCGGTATCGAACACGGCAATGTGCGGAACATCTGGCCAGGCACCCCAGCAGGCCTCTATCCCTTCAAGGGCTGCCGGGTTATGCAAGGGTGCATAGCCCGAGGCCGCCGCTATGGCCGCCACAACATCCTTATCGATCAGCACCGGCGCTGTTAGGTTTGTACCACCATGCACCACGCGGTGGCCTACCGCATCGGGCACCGGAAAATCGACCAAGCGCTCGCGCATTCGCCGCAAGCCCACGCCCACATCGCCTTGCGTATCGATGGTCTCGCCGGCGACAGCTCGCTGCGACTCGCTGTCCAGCAGTGAGTAACGCAGTGTCGAGCTGCCCGCGTTAACCACCAACAGGTTCATGTGCGAAGCCTAGTGCGGCCAGTGCCAGTTGCGGTACTCGGGTTTGTCGATACCGAACTCATGGGCATAGTCGCGGGCGTCGATCTGCATGTCCTTGAGTGTGTCCTTGACGTGGGCGCCGGCCACTTGGAGCTGCGGCAAGCGATCGATCACATCGATCGCCAGGCTGAAACGATCGATCTCATTGGCAATCGCCAGCTCGAGTGGCGTATTGATATTGCCCTTTTCCTTGTACCCACGAACATGCAGATTCTCGTGATTGGTGCGCCGATAGGCGAGTCGGTGGATCAGCCAGGGGTAGCCGTGAAAATTAAAAATCACCGGCCGATCTTTGGTGAACAGGCTATCGAAATCACGATCGGAAAGGCCATGTGGATGCTCGCCGGCGGGCTGCATGCAAAACAGGTCGACGATGTTGATGAAACGAAGCTTGAGTGCCGGAAACTGCGCCCGGAGCAAGGCCGTTGCCGCGAGCGCTTCCTGGGTCGGGATATCACCGCAGCCGACCATGACGACGTCAGGTTCGCTGCCGTGGTCGTTGCTGGCCCAGTCCCAGGTGCCGATGCCCTTCTCGCAATGCTTCGCCGCCTCCTCGATATCCAGGTATTGCAGGTGCATTTGCTTGTCGCAGACGATCACGTTGATGTTGTCGGTGCTACGCAGGCAGTGGTCGGCGACGCTCAGCAGCGAGTTGACGTCCGGTGGCAGGTAGATTCGGGTGACTTCAGGGTTCTTGTTGACCACCACGTCGAGGAAGCCCGGGTCCTGGTGCGTGAATCCGTTGTGGTCCTGGCGCCAGACCGTGGAAGTGATTAGCAGATTCAGCGAGGACACCGGCGCTCGCCAGGCAATCTCCCGCGCTATCGAGAGCCACTTGGCGTGCTGGTTGTACATGGAGTCGATGACATGGACGAAGGCTTCGTAGGTCGCGAAAAAGCCGTGCCGACCCGAGAGCACATAACCCTCATACCAACCTTCGAGGGTATGTTCCGATAGCATCTCCATGACGCGGCCATCGGGCGCCAGCTCACCACCGTCAGCATCCTCGGGCAAATAGTCCGCCAACCAGAGCTTCTTGCTGACCTCATAGATGGCGTCGAGCTTGTTCGACGTGTTCTCGTCCGGACCGAACACCCGAAAGGTATCGCCGTTCTTCGCAAGGATATCGCGCAGAAACGCGCCCAGCGGGCGGGTGTTCAGCGCCTCGCGCTGCGCCGGTCGCTCGACATCGATCGCATACTCCTTGAAGTCGGGCATGCGCAGGGCGCGGCGGATCAACCCGCCGTTGGCGTGCGGGCTGGCGCTCATGCGTTTCGCGCCCTCGGGAGCCAGCGCGCGTAGCTCAGGGACCAGCCGGCCGGACGCGTCGAATAGCGCGTCAGGCAGGTAGCTTCCGAGCCAGGCTTCGAGCTGGCGCAAGTGCGAGGGATTGTCGTGAATGCCGCCCAGCGGCACTTGATGTGCGCGCCAGGAACCGGCCACCTTGTGCCCATCCACCTCCTCCGGGCCGGTCCAGCCCTTGGGTGTTCTCAACACGATCATCGGCCAGCGCGCCCGCCTGACCTCCCCGCCGGATCGCGCATCCGCTTGGATGGCGGAGATTCGCGCATGACAGGTATCGAGCACTGCCGCCATCTTACGGTGCATGTCGGCTGCTTGGTCGCCCTCGACGAAGTACGGTTCCCAACCATAGCCCCGAAACAACTGCTCGAGTTCCTCGTGCGAGAGGCGCGACAGCAGCGACGGGTTGTTGATCTTGTAGCCGTTCAAATGAAGGATCGGCAACACGGCACCGTCACGCTGCGGATTCAAGAATTTGTTCGAGTGCCAGGATGTCGCCAGCGGGCCGGTCTCTGCCTCGCCGTCGCCGACCGCGACCACAACGAGCAATTCCGGGTTGTCGAAGGCCGCCCCGAATGCATGGGAAAGGCTGTACCCGAGCTCTCCACCCTCGTGAATGGAGCCGGGCGTCTCGGGTGTGCAATGACTGCCGATGCCGCCGGGAAACGAAAACTGCTTGAAGAAGCGGCGCATGCCGTCTTCGTCTTCGGATTTGTCCGGATAGATTTCTGAGTAGGTGCCCTCGAGGTATACGGGCGCCAAGACGCCAGGCGCACCGTGCCCGGGTCCGGCCAGGAATATCGCATCCACATCCCGCTCGCGGATCAACCGGTTCACATGCACATACATGAAGGCAAGACCGGGGCTGGCCCCCCAATGACCGAGCAGCCGCTGCTTGACGTGTTCGGCGAGCAGGGGTTCCCTCAGCAGCGGATTCGCGCGCAGATAGATCATTCCTGCAGCGACATAGTTGCAGGCGCGCCAATAGGCATCGATCTGCGACACCTCGACATCGGACAGGGATTCGCTCATCGGGCCGGCCTCCTGAAGCTATGGCTGCGTATGGTGACACAAAGGTATGTACACGAGATGACGATTCGGGGCCGCGCGGCTCGGCAGTTGAGGTGCGTCAAAGCGGCCGGTGTGACACTCGCGACGACAGGCGGCGCGTTGTCCAGACCGGACCTACCGCCGGGATACGTCGCTTAGTATCATCGCCCGCAATCCGAATCTCGTCCATTTGGCTGCATCATGCGGCAGCGCGGCCTCGAGACCGATGCAATCGGCGAGATGCGGATGGCGCAGGTCGGTCAGATTGGCGGCAGCCCAAGCCTACCCAAGGGCGGCTACCGACGACGCTGGGTCTTGCGAGGAACGGGCGTGCAATCACACTACGCAATCGCCTTTACGGCCTTTTGGATAGGGGTAGTCGCAGCGGCCTCCCTACCACTGGGTGCGCTCACCTCGCGCCTTTGGGCACCCGAGGAACGCACGGTGGCCGGCCTGATGGCCTTTGGCGGTGGCGCATTGCTCGCAGCGCTGTCGGTTGATCTGGTGGCACCGGCGCTGGCCCACGGCCACTACTACGAGATCGCCTTCGGCGCCATCATCGGTGGGCTGATCTTCGTGCTGCTCAATGAGGCCGTGAACGACTACGGCGGCTTCGTGCGTAAGGTATCGACCAGCGTCTACCACCTCAGACGCCAGAAACACCAACGCTATCGCAATATGCTGTCACGGCTGAAGGATCTGGACCTGTTCGGCGAGGTCGAAGAGCGCGACTTCCGCGCCGTAGCCGCCTTCATGGAGGTGCGTCATTACGCCCCGAACACGCCCATCTATCGCGAGGGTGATCCTAGTGATGGCCTCTATATTCTGGCACGTGGTGAGGTCCGTCTATTCGACCCGACACAGGGCATGGCCCGGATACGCGATGTGCAGGCCTGGGAGACCTTCGCCCGGCTCGCCTTTCTCACCGGCGCGCCGCATGACGATGTCGCGGTCGCGGCTCGCGACAGCGAAGTCTGGTTCATGTCTCGAGAACGCTTCCTGCATCTGCTGGTCAGTTCGCCACGCCTGGCCCAGGCGATTCATAGCTGGTTGCGCAGCGCCGAGACCCCGGAATACCTAGTGGGGTGTCACGGGTTCAACGAAGCAGCGGCGATCAACTGGCTGGACGGTGCCGTGCGCGATCTGATCCGGCACGGCACCGTCCCACGGGTACGGACCGTCGACCACAACCAACAGGGCTTCATCGAACTGGCGCCCCGGTTGAAACGCAGCAAGCTGCTGGTCGACATACCGCCCGGCGAGATCGCAGCCGTGGCGGAACGCCTGATCTACAAGCACCACCACACGGGTGAGGCCTTGTTTCACGACGGCGAGATCGCCGACCGCCTGTACATCATCGACCGCGGCGAAGTCTCGCTGCTCGATACCCGAGACCCCACGCACAGTCGCGAGATCCTGTCCCCCGGGTGCGTGTTTGGCACTTTGGGGTTCATCAGCGGGGCGCGCCATACCACCGCCGCGGTGACCACCGAGGACACGAGTTATTGGGTGCTGCGGCGGTGCGATCTACCCAAACTGCTCCACCAAGCACCTGTGCTGCGGTCGCAGTTCGGTCAACTGTTGCACGACCAGGCGTTGGGCGTCTATCTGCGGTCTCGGCATGGCCTGGATCCTGACAAGACACGCCGTTGGCTCAGTCGTGTCGACGCCGATCTCGAACGCTGTCGTCCGCTGACCGCGATCGTCGATATGCTTGGTGGCATCAAGGGTCATCAAAGTGCGGCGCTGGCGATTTGGCTCGGCATCTTGCTCGACGGCATTCCCGAGTCGCTGGTATTGGGGACGATCCAGGCCAAGGAGAGCATCAGCCTCTCGCTGATCGCCGGGTTGTTTATCTCGAACTACCCAGAGGCCCTGTCCAGTTCCATCGGTATGCGACACGAGGGGCTCGGCTTCGGACGGGTGCTACTGATGTGGTCCTCGCTGGTGCTGATTACCGGCACCGGTGCCGCCCTGGGCGCACTGTTCTTCGGTAATGTGTCGTCGGGTTATTTTTCCATCATCGAGGGGATCGCAGCCGGCGCCATGCTCACGATGATCGCTCAGACCATGCTGCCGGAGGCCTATTTGAAGGGTGGCAACGTCGTTGGCCTGGCAACCTTGATGGGCTTCTTAACCGCGTTGTTTTTTCGCGAGCTGGGCTGATTTGACTCGGCTGTCGTCCGCCATGCCTCATAATTGCGTCCCCTTTCTGATGGCGGTGTCAAGGCGGATTTATAGAGCTGCCCTGATAAAGGGCTGAATCATTCAAGACGTATTACCTCAACGGACGTCCGCAATCAGAACGCTCATCTACTGCTGTCGACGACAGGCGAACATAGTTCAGTCGGATTCAGAGTCCAGATAGGCCCGCCAACCGCCAAGCGCGGTGATCTCTCGCGCATCTTTCACCGCCTCGGACTCACAGAGGAAACCCGACAGCAGTCGACCGTCTGCCAGTTCGACTTTACCTATGCAGAGCGGACTGGGGATGGCCTCAACGAAACTTCCCAACTCCTCCGCGGGCAATGCCCATACCTCAACTTCGATAGCGGCGCCGTGCTCACTGCGTACCAGGCCGGGGCGGGAAGGCGGCCCACCCGACAAGGCAAAGAAACGATACGCAGTGGCGGTGACCGTTTGCTCAAGCAGCCTGGCGCCGCGTTCACGCAATTGCCAGTTCAGTGCCAGACCATCCATATGTGCTCCACATACCACCAAGGGAATCTCCCGTTGATGGGCTACCGGCGATTGTGAAACATCGGGCGGTTTATGGCGCCCGGCTCCCTGGGAAACGCCCAGTAAGGGCTGCAGAAAATTGGCAATGCTTAGCAGTTTCTGGTCGTTGAACCGGTCAGCCACCAGGCTCACGCCAAAAGGCAGGCCGTTGTCGGTGAAGCCCGCCTGGATGGCCAGCGCGCTGAGATCAAGCAGATTCATGTAGTTGGTGTAATAACCCAACTCGCTGTTGCGCTTGATCGGTTCCTGGGCGATTTCATCCAGGGTGAACAGGCGTCCTGCGGTTGGTGTGAACAGACAATCGACTCGCGACAGCACCTCGCGCGTATCGCGCTTGAGTGCTTCCATTTTGTACTGGGCACGGAACAGGTCACTGGCCAGCGATCCGCCGCCGGGTTCGATGATGCCACGGGTGACCGGCAGCAGGGCTTCCGGCTGTTCTTCGATCAGGGGATGACAGGCGATATAACGCTCAGCAACCCAAGGGCCTTCGTACAACAGGCGTGCCGCTGTGTCGAACAACTGATAGTCGATCTCGACGATTTGCACACCGGCCCCGGCGAGATTCTCCAGAGCGGCCTGGTAGGCCTGCGCGTATCCCCGATCACCAAAAAACTTGAGTTGCGCTGGTGCAATGACGCCAAGGGTCAACTCCCCCTGCCAGCATCCATAATGCCGCGCATTGTTCGCAAAGGGATTGGGGCGGCTGTAAGGGTCTTGCTGGTCTTCGCCACTGCAGATGGCCAGCAACTCGGCTGCGTCATCAACATTCAGGGCAAAGATGCTCATACAATCGAGGCTCTGGCAGGCTGGAACCATGCCGCTAGAGGACAACAAGCCGCGCGTTGGCTTTACGCCCACCAGGTTATTGAACGCGGCAGGCACTCGGCCCGAACCGGCAGTATCTGAGCCCAGGCTGAAAGCCGCCAGTCCGAGTGCCACCGAGACGGCTGAACCGGCGCTGGACCCGCCACTGATGTACCGTTTGTCGAAGGCGTTCACACCGGGGCCATAAGGAGAACGGCTACCGACCAGTCCGGTGGCGAACTGGTCAAGGTTGGCTTTCCCCACGGGGATCGCGCCTGCATCGAGCAGCCGCTCCACTACGTGCGCAGAAATCTCCGGCGTGTAGGTAAAAGCAGGGCAGGCCGCCGTGGTGGGCACACCCGCCAAGTCGATATTGTCTTTTATAGCGAAGGGAATACCCCACAAGGGGTGGCTGTCTGGCTCCAGGTCGGCGAGGCGTTGCAGGTAGGGCTCCAACTCTGCTTCTTCGAGCAGGTGGATCCAGATGTTGTGGTCTGTATGTTCGTCAGAGCGCCGGCGAATATCGTCCAACACCTCGGCGGGTGTCGTTTCGCCCGCCGAATAAGCCTGCCTGAGCGCGTCCAGTGACAGGTTCGGGATCACGCGGATTCCTCCAATACGACGAGTGGATCTCCGGCGCGGATCTGTGCGCCCTGTTGCTTTAGCAGGTGGGTAGCCACGCCTGCGCAGACGGCAGTGACCTCGATTTCCATCTTCATCGACTCGAGCACCAGCAGGACATCGCCCTCTGCCACGTGCTCCCCGGGGGAAACCTTTACCTGCCAGACGCTGCCGGAGACCGGGCTGTCGATTACCCGGCTGTCTTCAGGCCAGTCATTGGCAACGGCGTCGGCCTTGATATCGTCTGCGTGCTCGAAGTTGAACTGGCCATCGGCATGCCAACGTTCCAGTTCCTCGGCAAACGCCTGTTGCCGCTGTACCCTGAAGAGATCGATGCTTTCGCGATTCTCGCCGAGAAACGCCTCGTACTGCGCGAGGCTGAACTCGGTCTGCTCGATACGCAGGGGGTAACGGCCCTTGGGAAAATCCTCGCGAATCCGTAGCAGTTCTTCGGCCCCCACAGGGTAGAAACGTATCTGGTCGAAGAAGCGCAACAACCAAGGCCGATCAAACTCGGCGGTTTCACGGTAAGGGTTCCACATCTGCAGGGTCCGACCGACAAACTGGTAACCTCCCGGCCCCTCCATGCCGTAGACACACAGGTAAGAACCACCGATACCGACCGAGTTTTCGGCCGTCCAGGTGCGAGCAGGGTTGTACTTGGTGGTTACCAGGCGGTGGCGTGGATCGACCGGTGTTGCCACAGGCGCACCGAGATAGACATCGCCCAACCCCATCACCAGGTAGGTGGCGTCGAACAAGACCTGTCTGACCGCGTCTATGTCGGCCAGCCCGTTGATGCGGCGGATGAACTCAAGGTTGCTGGGGCACCAAGGCGCATCGGGACGCACCGACTGCATGTATTTTTCGATGGCCTGCCCACATGCCGGGTCATCCCAGGACAGAGGCAGATGCACGATGCGCGACGGCACCGTCAGCGCATCCAGGTTCCCGGCCAGCTGCTGCTCGGCCTGTTCCAGGTGAATCAGCAGGGCCTGGTGCGCGAGTTGCTTGGGGTCGAAATGCACCTGCAGCGACCGGATCCCCGGCGTCAGCTCATGCATACCCGGGAGCCGGTGCTCCTCGAGCCAGCGCATCAGGGCATGCGTGCGAAAACGCAGGCGGATATCCAGCTCCGGCTCACCATACTCGACCAGCAGAAAGTGGTCGCCGGCGGCGCGATAGACGATACGCTCGCCGTAGCTTTCCGCCGGTAGTGTCCTGAGCACCGGGGTAGCCGGGTGTTGCGACCCCAGCGGGGAACAGACCAGATCTGTGCCTATAGCAGCGGCATCACCCGACCCTGCAGCCATCTGGTCAAGTGCGGCCAGTTGAGTCTGTTCTAAGTGCACGGCCGTGGGTAAATCGACGCAGCTGAAACGGACCGTATCGCCGGCCCGGAGCTGGCCCAGTTTCCAGAGATCGGCATGGATGACGGTCGCAGGGCAGACGAAGCCACCGAGAGATGGCCCGTCGGGTCCGAGAATGACCGGCATGTCACCGGTGAAATCCACGCTGCCAAAGGCATAGGCGTTGTCATGGATGTTGGAAGGGTGCAGGCCGGCTTCACCACCATCCTTGCGCGCCCATTGCGGCTTCGGGCCGATCAGGCGCACCCCGGTACGGCTGGAATTGTAATGCACCTCCCAGTCGGTGCTGAAGAAGGACTGGATGTCATCATGGGTAAAAAAATCCGGCGCGCCATGGGGTCCGTAGACCACCCGCAATTCCCAATGGTTGCCGATGTGCGGGCGCAGTTGTTCCGGCGCCCTCAGCACCGGCCGCGCTGATAGCGGCTGCAGATGCAGCACATCACCGCTCCGCAAAGCGCGTCCGTTGTGGCCGCCGAATCCACCGAGGGTGAACGTGGCGCGCGAGCCCAGGTATTGCGGGCATTGCACACCGCCGGCAACGGACAGGTAAGCGCGCGTACCGGCCTTGCCGATACGTCCGAGTTGAAGGGTCTTGCCGGCACCGATCGTCACAACCTCCCACATGGGCACCGGCTGGCCGTCGATACGGGCCGCGATGGATGCTCCGCAGATTGCAATTTGCGTGTCCCGACTGAACTGCAGTTCCGGACCCTGCATGGTGATTTCGATAGCGGCCGCGTCCTCATCGTTGCCCAGTAGGCGGTTACCCAGCCTCAGCGAGTAGCCGTCGAACGGGCCGGAGGGTGGTACGCCAATATGCCAGTAACCGCGGCGTCCCTTCGCATCCTGAATCGTGGTTTGGGTTCCGCCGGAGAGCACGTCGATACGCGGCGGCACGACCCGGAAGTCGTTGAGATAACGCGTGGTGACCTTGCCCTCTCTCAGGACCGGGTCCTTCAACAGCTCGCGCAGGTAAGGCAAGTTGGTTTCGCAGCCGTAGATCTGAGTTTCATCGAGCACTGACTGCATCTGGTCCAGCGCCTCGGTGCGCGAAGCGCAATGCACGATCACCTTGGCGAGCATCGGGTCGAACCAGGGCGACACCGCGAGTCCGGCCTCGATCCAATGATCGATACGCAGCCCCTCTGTTGCCGTCGGCCACTGGACCTGAGTCAGCAGGCCGGCGCTGGGTCGAAAATCCCGGTAGGGGTCCTCGGCATATAGGCGGACCTGTAACGCGTGGCCTTGTTCTTCGAGGCGACTGCGCATCTGATGGAGGTCAATACCCTCGCCGGCGGCGAGTTTCAGCATCCATTCCACCAAATCGACGTCAAATACCTCCTCGGTGACGCCGTGTTCCACCTGTAGCCTGGTGTTCACCTCGAGGAAATAGAATGCCTCGCTCTGTTGATCGACAACAAACTCCACGGTCCCGGCATTGCGATAGTTGACTGACGCCAGTAGCCGCTCCGCGGTGCGATGCAGTGCCAGGCGAGACTCTGAAGAAAGGCCCGGAGCCGGGCACTCCTCTACGACTTTCTGGTTGCGCCGCTGGCTGGAACAATCACGCTCGCCCAGCGCCAGCGCAGCCCCTTGGCCATCGCCTAAGACCTGGACCTCGATATGTCTTGCGGCCTCGATGAACTTTTCCAGGAACACGCCGTCATCGGCAAAGTGACTCGCACCCAGGCGCTTGACCTTGTCAAACGCTGCCGACAGCTGGCTGGCATCGTGGCACAACTGCATACCGATACCGCCACCACCGGCAGTGGCCTTGAGCATCACCGGGTAACCAATCTTCTGCGCCATGGACAAGGCCGCTGTTTCGTCATGCAACAGTCCCGATCCCGGCAGTAACGGCACACCGGCCTGTTCTGCCAGCTTGCGCGCACGATGCTTGAGCCCAAAGTCGCGCATCTGTTGCGCAGTCGGACCGATGAAGGAAATGCCCGCTGCTTCGCAGGCGTCGACAAAGTCCGGGTTCTCGCTAAGAAAGCCATACCCAGGGTGAATAGCGCCGGCACCGCACTCACGCGCCAGGGTCAGCAATCTATCCGCATCGAGGTAGGTCTCAGACACCGGTCCGTCACCCAGGCAATAGGCCTCGTCGGCCTGCTGCACGTGCAGGCTGTCGGCATCGGCCTGTGCATAAACTGCTGCCGAGGAAACGCCCAGTGCCCTGAGGGTGCGTTCGATACGCACAGCGATGGCCCCACGGTTGGCTATCAGTACCTTGTCAAACATGACCCGTCCATGGCGGGTCGTCCCGCCTGAGATTCATACCGGCGTGGTCGTCCACCCCGGGTTGTTGCTCGAGCGCTACGCCTCAGTCCCAGATCAGGATCTCGATCGGCGTGGGGTTATAGCCGTTACAGGGATTGTTGAGTTGGGGGCAGTTGGATACCAGGGCCACCACGTCGGTGGCCGCGCGCAGCTCGACATACTTGCCCGGTGCGGAAATGCCGTCCTCGAAGGTCAGGCCACCATCCTCGGTGACCGGCACGTTCATGAAGAAGTTGATGTTGTTACCGATGTCCTGCTTGGCGATACCGAATTCCGGGTGCTCGGCAATTGCCAGCATCCAGCTATCACGGCACGCGTGCATATGCCGTTTTTCCAGATCATAACGCACGGTGTTGCTCTCGGTCGCACAGGCCCCGCCGATGGTGTCGTGGCGACCACAGGTATCGGCGACGATCTCAAGCAGCAGGTTACCTTCGTTGGACAACAGCTTGCTGCCGGTGGTCAGGTAGAGATTGCCCTGTCCCCTAATGGTGTCGACGGCGCTGTAGCGTTCGCTCGGATCGTCGGCCTTGTAGAACAGCGTGTCCGCTGCCTGGTTGCCCTCGAGATCGAGAATGCGGATGGTCTGTCCCGCGGTGACCTTGACGATGTAGTAATCACCGGCTCCGACGGTGTCGCGGCGTACCGCATCCTCTGGATTCAATTCACTGGTCTTAAGCATGCTCTTCTACCTCACAGGCCCAGGTGGTAAAGCGCGTTGTTCTGAAAGCCCCGCTGGTTCTCCGGGCGCAAGTTCATGCAGAAATCGTCCTCGGTGATCGGTGCTGCCAGGCCAAGCTCGATCCTCAGCGACTTGTACGGATAGCTCTCCGCGTCATTCAATGGGTGTGGACAGGTGTGCAGCATCACCAGGGTGTCCATTTCGAAGCGTAGGCTCAGGGTATCGCCCGGGTTGCTGTTACCCGGCTGAAGCGCCATGTTCCCGTTCCCGTCGGCGACCACCTTGCTGAACAGGTTGAGATTGGCCGCCAGGTCCGCGCGCCCTAGCCCGTACTTGGTCAGTTCGACCAGGAAGGCATCGTGCCCGTTTTGGTGCCAGTCGTTGCGGTCTGACTGGTAGTCGCGGCCGCCCCAGCGTTGCTCGACCTGTTCGGCATTGATGTTGCCGCACACGCTCTCGTGCCAACCAACATCGTCGTGCACGATGGAGCAGAAGATGCGCCCCATGTCGGAGTAAAGGCAGTTACCCCGGGTCAGCTTGAAGGTGTGCTGACACTTGAGGGTATCCGGGGCGTTGTAACGCTCCAGGTAGTTCTGTGGGTTGAAGAAGAACATCCCCACATTGGCGTCTCCCTGGATGTCGGTAAGACGCATCTCGGTGCCGCGGCGCATGATCAGTGACCAGTGCGAGGCACCGGGTAACTCGGTGGTGTATTCAATCGATTGCATGATTCGTTCTCGTGGTCTTGCCGCTCAACCGGCATGCACCGGGCGCAGCTGGTCGTCGATCTCCCGGTAGAGGCCCTGGTCCACGTAGCCCACCGGCAGGTCGTAGGTAATGGATGCGCCGAAGGCACCCGGCGCCTGTGGGTCATGGCGGGTCTTATCGAACACCCACAGGCGGGTGCCGAGGTAGAAACCCTCCTTGATGTCGTGCGTAACCATGAACACGGTCAGCCTGTGTTTGCGCCACAGTGACAGCACCAACTCGTGCATATCGCTGCGAATCCCCGGGTCGAGCGCGCCAAAGGGCTCATCCAGGAGCAGGATCCGTGGCTTGCGGATCAAGGCCTGCGCAATGGCCAGGCGCTGGCGCATCCCGCCGGACAACTCGTGTGGATAGCGGTCCTGCGCGGCGTTCAGCCCAACCTGCTCGAGCATGGCCTTAGCCTCGTAAATGGCGTTCCGCTTAGCCACCCCAAACAAGCGGGCAAACACTCGGCTTTGCTCGAAGGCCCGGGCAATGGTCAGGTTCTGTAACACCGTCAGGTGGGGAAACACCGAGTACTGTTGGAACACGATGCCGCGGTCCAGGCCGGGTTCGGTGGGAATCGGCTCACCATCCAGGGTCAGGTTGCCGCTGGTCGCTGTCTCGATACCGAG
>JANQRK010000064.1 GCA_028284585.1 Chromatiales bacterium | reverse complement strand
TCGCGCTCGCACAGTGGCTCTGAGCGTTACAGAATTATCCGCTTGGCCCACTAGGGCCTCTATGGCGTAGCCTCGAGGCGTCGTGCTTGGGCAGCCAGTGTGCGGAAGTCGATGCCCCACAGGCGTCCCAGTTCGGTCAAGCGCTGGTTGTCTGGGGGCTGGGGTAGTCCATCTGCAAAGGCCATGACCAAGAGGTTGTCGTGGTTGGGGTCCGTGACCAGCAGGATACCGCCCTCAAACACCCTGCGTACCATCAACAGGGCCTCGCTGGCCTGTGCTTGACCGCTAACGATCAGGTTGAGCGTCAGCGTACCGCCTGGACTCAGACGATTGCGGCAACTGTCGAGAAATGCCGAGCTGGTCAGCCAGCTAGGGGTGCCCTGGTTTTCTTCCAGGTCGACCAAGATCAAATCGTAGTGTGCGTCATGGTTCAGCAGGTGTTCGCGCACGTCGTTGATCAGCAGGCGCCAGTTGCTATCGTCTGGCGGCGGGAAGTCGAAGTACTCGCGTGCTAGGCGGGCCACTGTGCGGGACAACTCGACAGCGTCGCCAGACACGTCTGGCGCGCGCGCATGCAGCCAACGTGCGATTGCGCCACCCCCACAACCGGCCAACATCACCCGATTCAGCGATGGCCCGAACATCAAGTGGGCCAGCATTGCTCGGTTCACAGGGTTGGGCAGTATCGCGGGGTCATGGCGGTGGATTTGTGATTGCAAGATCACGTCGTCGAACCAAAGACTGCGGAGATCGCCCTCGTCCCAGATCTCGAGGTGAGTGTCATCGTGTTCTTCACGATAGATACAGCGTGCAGGGCTCATATAAGAAACAGGGTAGCTAGGCCGAGGAAGGCAAGAAAACCCACCACATCGGTGACCGTCGTTAACAATACTGAACCTGCCAGTGCCGGATCAATGCCGACGCGATGGAGTAGCAGTGGCAGTAAGGCCCCTGATATTGCGGCAAACAGCAGATTGATGGTGATCGCAACTCCGATCAATAGCGCGATAGTGATGTTTTGAAACCACACGCCGGCGATCAATGCGACCACCACTGCCCAGATTAGGCTATTCAATGCACCTACCGCGAGTTCTTTGAGCATCAGCGCGCGCGCGTTCTTAGCACTGAGTTGGCCTAGCGCAATTCCGCGAATCGCGAGCGCCAGGGTTTGGCTGCCTGCAATCCCACCCATACTGGCGACAATAGGCATCAGGACCGCAAGGGCAACCACCTTGGCCAGGGTTTCTTCGAACTGACCGATAACCCAAGAGGCGAGAAATGCCGTGGCCAGATTGATACCCAGCCAAAGCGCACGTCGCCGGGTACTGGTCAGCACCGGCGCAAACATGTCCTCTTCCTCGGACAGACCGGCCCGCCCCATGAACTGGTGTTCACCTTCTTCACGAATGACATCGACTACGTCGTCGATCGTAATGCGACCCAGCAGCCGCCCCTGTTCGTCGACTACCGGCGCCGAGAGCAGATCCAGTGCTTCGAAGCGACGTGCCACCTCGCTCTTGGCGGTTTCGGCCGTAATGGCCTGCAACGCCAGGCTCATCGCCTCGGCGACAGTATCCTCAGGATCGCGTGATACCAGTTGCGACAACTGCAAGATGCCGAGGTAGCTGTCGTCGCGGTTGACCACGAACAGCTTGTCGGTATCGCGTGGCACGCCGTCGCCGAGCCGCCTTAGATAGCGCAAGACAACATCTAGTGTGACCTCTGGCCGCACCGTCACCGTGTCGGTGTTCATCAAGCCGCCAGCGGTATCTTCGGGGTACGAGAGGACAGTCTCGAGGCGCTTGCGCCGCTGATCGTCGAGCGCCTGCATCACTTGGGTGGTGATCGCCGACGGCATCTGTTGGACTAAGTCGGCGAGGTCGTCGAGATCGAGATTCTCGGTAGCTGCCAGCAGCTGTGCTGGATCCATGTGACGGATCAAGGTGGCTCGCACCTCGTCGGTCACCAGCAACAGGATCTGGCCGTCATACTGCTCATCGACCAAGTTCCAGACAATCTCGCGTTCTCCGGGCGGCAGGGATTCCAACAGGTGTGCAATCTCGGCCGGGGCCAGGCTACGCAGCAAGCGAGAGGCCTCGCGGATGGCGCCGGAGGCGAGGATGTCTTGCAGCCGTTGCAGACGGGTATCTTCGCTATTGTCGGCTGCGACGGTCATTGAACTGGACGGCTAGGTCGTGGAAGCGATGCGGTTGAGTTTAGCAGTCCAACTCCTGCGGAGGTCCAGGCCGGAGTTCAGGTGTCGGGACTGGAGTCTTCGAATAGTCGGATGATGTCGTCTGATTCGATGTTGTCGAATAGGCTGCGTATAGCCTGCATCAGTCGATCGGTGTCCAGGCCGCGGATTTGCTCACGGACGTCGAGTAGAGCGGCGGGTTGCATACTGAACTCGCGCAGACCCATGCCGAGCAACAAGGGTATACAGTTCGCATCGGCCGCCATCTCACCGCACATCCCCACCGGCACACCCTCGGCGGCGCCGGCCTTGATCACCTGCCCAATCAGTCGGAGTATGGCCGGATCGCTGGGGTCGTAGAGGTAGTTGAGTTCATCGTCGACCCGGTCGACCGCCATCGTGTACTGGATCAGATCGTTGGTGCCGATCGACAGGAAATCGAGTCTCTGGGCAAAGGCACGGGCGTTCAGGGCGGCCGCGGGTACCTCGATCATGCCGCCGATCGGGATGCCGTGGTCATACTCGACACCCTCGGCATCGAGCTGCAGCATCTCCTGACGAATGAGTCGCTCGGCCTGTTCGGCCTCCCAGACATTAGTCAGCATTGGCAACATGATGCGTACCGGGCCAAACGCCGAGGCGCGCAGGATCGCGCGGATCTGTGGCTGAAACAGCCCGGGCTCCTTCAGGCATAGGCGAATCGCACGCAAGCCGAGCGCAGGATTGACCGATGCCGGGTTGAGGTTGGAGCCGGCCGGTTGTTTATCTGCCCCGAGGTCGAGTGTGCGGATGGTGACGGTGCGCCCTTGCATCCCCTCGACGACGGCAAGATAGGCCGCGAAGTGGTCGCCCTCGGTAGGCGGGGTACTGCGGTTCATGTAGAGAAATTCGGTGCGGTAGAGGCCGATTCCCTGGGCCCCGTTGGCGCGGGCCAGCGCAACATCATCGGGTAGCTCGATATTGGCCAACAGTTGGACGGCCCGCCCGTCACGGGTGACCGGCGGCTCGGCGCCGCGCTGCCGCAGTTCGGCGGTGCGTGATATAACTTCTGCCTGCCGCGCCTCGAAGTGCGCCAATATCGCGGTATCGCAGTCGGCCAGCACGATACCGGTTGCCGCATCGAGCACCAGCCGCTCGCCGTGCTTCAGGCATTTGGTGGCGCAACGCGCCCCGACAATCGCCGGAATACCGAGGCTGCGTGCCAGGATGGCGGTATGCGACACGGGGCCGCCATAGTCAGTGATGAACCCAGCAATGCCCTGGTTCTTCATCAGAATTACATCGGCCGGTGCGAGGTCTTCGGCGATCACGATTTGGCCCAGTAGTTCATCGGGTTGGTTGTCTTGCTCTCCAAGCAAGATGTTCATGATCCGGTTGACCACGTGGTCCAGGTCGTCCTGACGGGTGCGCAGGTAGGTGTCTTCCATGTTTTCGAACACCCGAACCAGAGCATCGCGGTGCTGCTGCAGCGCCCATTCGGCACTGAGCCCCTCGCTGCGAATCAGGCTGATGGGCTGGCTGGACAGCGCCCGGTCCTCCAGCATCAGCAAGTGGGTGTCGATGAACTCAGCGATATCCGATGGTGCGTCGTCCGGGATTTGTTTGCGCACATTGCGCAGTTGTTCTCCGGCCAGTCCGATGGCCATTTCGAAGCGTGCCACCTCGGCCTCGATAGTCTGGCTGTCGATCCAACTGGGACCCACATTGGCCGGGCCCCGACAGATCATGAAGGCATCGCCGATGGCGCTGCTGGCGACGCCACCGATCCCGATGCCGATACAGGCGACGGTCATTCGTCCTCGCCGAATTTGTTGTCGATCAAGTCCACCAGTGCCTGCATGGCCTCCTCCTCGGCTTCACCATCGACAACCAGCTGGAGCACGCTGCCTTGACTGGCGGCTAGCATCATCACCCCCATGATGCTTTTACCGTTGACCCGCTGCCCGTTCTTTTCGAGCATGACCTCGGCTCCATAGCCGCTAGCGACATTCACCAGTTTGGCTGCGGCGCGTGCGTGTAGGCCGAGTCGGTTGGTGATTGTGATTTCGCGCGCCTGCATTCTTTGCTCCGGTCAATCGCCTGTGTGCTGGGGGTCGCGCATGATGCCGCGGTTGCCACCTTCTGCCGCCTTGCCGGCGAGGGTATTCAGGTCGTCGTCCGGGTAGTTGAACACTCGCAGCAGCATCGGTAGGTTGAGTCCGGACAGTACCACGCTGTCGGATTGTTCGAGCGCGGCCGTATGCGCCAGGTTATGTGGCGTTGCACCGTAGATGTCGGTCAGTATCAGGACGCCGTCTCCTGTATTCAGTATTTCGAGCATGCCGCGTGCATGCTCTAGAGTGGACTCCAGCGAGACGTCGGGTGGCACCTCTAGGCATTTCACCGACAGCAGGCTCTGGCCGATGATTCGACTGGCGACGTGCAGTATCGCCGAGCCGATCCCTGGATGGGTGATCAATAGCACCCCAACCTTCACTTGAGCTCCCGGTGACTGCTCAGCACATTGCATCCGAGAGAGGTAAGGACGCCGGCCAACCGCTCAATCAGGAACACTGAACGGTGCTGTCCCCCGGTACAGCCAATGGTAATGGTCAGGTAGCTACGTCCTTCATGCTCGAAGCAAGGGATCCATTCGGTGAGGAAGCTGCTAATCTGACTCAGCATGTTCCGTACTTGTTTGTCCTGGCCGAGAAAGTTAGCTACAGCTTGGTCTTTGCCAGTGAGCGGCCGCAAGTCTGGATGCCAGTGTGGATTGGGTAGGCATCTGACATCGAATACAAAGTCCGCATTGCGCGGCACTCCATGCTTGAAGCCGAACGATTGCAGCATGATCGACATCTCCCCGCGGGCACGCTCAGCGACCCGCACCCGGATCAACTCGCGTAACTCATGCAGCGTGGTGCGGGTGGTATCGACTTTCAGTCGGGCCAGATCCGACAGCGGCTCGAGGGTTTCACGCTCCAGGCTGATCGCCCCCTCTAGGGTGCGGCCGTCATCGGTCAACGGATGTCGGCGCCGGGTCTCGCTGAAGCGTTGGATTAAAACATTGTCGTCGGCTTCTAAGAACACCACCTCGCAATCGACGCCATGGTCGCGCAGGCGTTGAATCAGTCTTGGGAGTTGGCCGAGTTCGGCCCCTGGGTTGCGCGCATCAATGCCGATTGCGGTCGGTCCACGTGACTGCGTCGGCTGCTGGGTGATGTCGCGTACCAGCGCCTCGAACAGGCTGACTGGGAGGTTGTCAATACAGTAGTAACCGACGTCCTCTAGAACATGCAGTGCAATGCTCTTGCCGGACCCGGACAGTCCCGTGACCACGACGACACGCGGCGGATCAGTGTTGCTACTGTGCTCTGACATGCATTGGGTCGACCCTTGTGGGTATCCACCACAGGATAAAAGGCGATAAGTTTAGCCCGCAGGGGCTAGTTCTGTTCGAGGATCACCTGTTGTTGGCGTTCGATTAGCACCTCTGTCGCGTCATAGCCCTTCAACCGGAGTAGATGGTTGCGCACCGCCGATTCGACCAGGACCGCGAGATTGCGGCCTGGCGCGACCGGTACTGTGACTTGAGGCATAGGGACCCCCAAGACATCGCGGTTGGTGTGTGCGCCAGATAGCCGGTCCATGCCGGCGATCTGTTCGGCCGACATGCGGTTCAGATTGACGATCAGGCGCAAATACTTGGTGCCCTTGATCGAGCTGTCACCAAACATCGCCCGGATGTTGAGGATGCCCAGTCCGCGCACCTCGAGGAAATCACGCAGCAGCGGCGGGCAGGTGCCGCTGACGATGTCCGGGGCTATGCGGGTGAACTCGGGGGCGTCGTCGGCTACCAAGCGGCTGCCGCGTGTGATCAATTCCAAGGCGAGTTCGCTTTTGCCCACCGATGAGTCGCCGGTCAGCAACACGCCCATGCCCAACACCTCTAGAAACACGCCATGTAAGGTGGTTTTTTCGGATAGGAACAGCGAGGCGTAGTACTGCAGATTGTCCAGCACCTGGTTGTCCGGCAGCGGCGAGCGCATCAACGCGACGTCTGCCGCATCGGCCATCGAGGCGAGTTCTTCCGGGCCGTCGATACCCGCGACTAGCATGACCAGCGCCGGCCGCTCCTCGAACAATTGACGCAGGGCCTGTTTACGATTGGCCGGCCGCAGGCTGTCCAGGTAGCCCTGTTCGGCCGGTCCGATGACCTGGACCCGGTTGGGATGGATGTAGTTTAGCGGCCCGGCGATGATGCCGGTGGTGTCGGTGTCCTCGGCTAACAGAGGATGGTCCGCGCCCGACCTGCCGGCCAGCCATTCCAGGTTAAGACGCTCACGCAGCGCTTCGTAAAGGTCTTCTACCCGGATGCTATGCGGCATGTGTGCTGGACTTGCCGGAGAGGATCAGCATTGCCTCCCCGGCATCGGCATTGCGCAGTCGCTCGCACAAGGCCACGTTATTGAACATCTCGGCCAGTCCGGCGAGCAGCTGCAGGTGCTGTTCGGTGGCTTTCTCCGGTACCAGCAGGGCGAACACCAGATCGACCGGCTGACCGTCCAGGGCGTCGAACTCGATCGGCTCGGCGAGTCGCATAAAGGCCCCGCGGCTGTTTTCGATCTCGGCCATGCGAGCATGTGGCAGGGCCACACCACCCGCGAGCCCGGTGCTGCCGAGGCGCTCTCGCTCCAGTAGGTGTTCGAAGATCTGTTCGGCGCTGGGTTCAGCGGTCCCGGCGGCGAGCAGGCGTGCCGCCTGCTCGAGGGCTCGCTTTTTGCTGGACGCCGCATAGGCAACGCTGATGTTGCCGTGTGCCAGAATACCTTCGGGAAGCATGTTAGGGCCTGTTCACACTAAGTTAAAGCAGCGACGGCGGCCATTTTTCTGGCCAGCAAGGCGCTGTGAGCGCCGTGTGCCCACCGCACATGAGCGAGCAGAAACGCCGTTGGACGGGGAAACGGTCCCGTCCCTTCGGGTTGCGCCCCAAAACACGCCATGCGGCGTTGCTCGTCGTTCATTTGGATTCACTAAACCTCTCTCCTCGCGCCTTGGCTGGCGCGTTTTGGGGCAGCAACGCTGCACCTCACTTAGTGTGAACAGGCCTCATTTAGTTGCTCATCTTGGTCAATTGGCGGCCTCGATCGACTCGCGGTTTCCATTGCCGCGGTGGCTCTTGAGCTTTTCCTTGTGGCGTATGACCTGCCGGTCCAGCTTGTCGATCAAGCCATCGATTGCCGCGTACATATCAGAATGTGTCGAGTCCGCGAACACGTCCGCGCCAGCGACATGTACGGTTGCCTCGGCCTTCTGTACCAGTTTCTCCACACTGAGGATGACATGCACGTTGGTAACGTGATCGAAGTGTCGCTCGAGGCGAGCAATCTTCTCGTCAACGTAGGCACGCAGGGCATCGGTGATGTCGACATGGTGACCGGTCAGGTTGACTTGCATAAGTATCTCCTTGCGGTTAAGTACACTACGCCAAGCGCTTGCGTTCGTTCGATGGCGGGATCGCCATCGACTCACGGTACTTGGCAACCGTCCTGCGCGCCACGTTGATCCCCTGGTCAGCGAGTATGGCGGCAATCTTGTTGTCAGATAGAGGCTTATTTGGCTTTTCTGCACTGATCAGCTTTTTGATCAGGGCACGGATTGCGGTTGCCGACGCCTCGCCGCCGCTGGCGGTGCTGACGTGGCTCGAAAAGAAGTACTTGAACTCATAGGTGCCGCGCGGCGTATACATGTACTTTTGCGTGGTGACCCGCGAGATCGTGGACTCATGCATTTCGAGCGCCTCGGCGATATCGCGCAACACCAGCGGTTTCATGGCTTCTTCTCCGTACTCGAAGAAATTACGCTGAAAATCGACGATACGGGTAGCGACCCGCAGCAGCGTGTCATTGCGGCTTTGCAGGCTCTTGATAAACCAGCGTGCCTCCTGCAGGTGGTTCTTCATCGTGACGTTATCGGCACTGTTGTCGGCCCGCCGGATCATTCCTGCATATTCAGGGTTAACCCTAAGCCGCGGCGCCGCATCCGGGTTAAGTTCGACCCGCCACTGATTCTGGTGTTTATAGACGAAGACATCCGGCTCGATGTAGCTGGGCGCCTGGCTGGCGATGCTGGTGCCAGGGCGGGGGTTCAGCGAGCGGATCAGGTGAATGATCTCCATTAACTCGTCGGCTGCGACCTTGAGCCGGCGCCGAAGCTGGTTTTCGTCCTGCTGCGCCAGCAGGTCGAAGTGCTCGTCGACCAGACGGATGGCCTGATCTCGCCAGCTAAAGTCGTCGGGCAATTGGCGCAATTGGATTAGCAGGCAGTCGCGTAGATCGCGGGCGGCGATTCCGGGTGGATCGAAGGCCTGCACGCGGTGCAACACCGCTTCGACCTCTTCGATCTCGATCTCCTCATCATCGATCCCGGCGACAATATCTTCTAACTGGGTGGTCAGATAGCCGTCTTCATTGATGCCGTCTATGATCGCCTCGGCGATCTCGAGATCGACCGGACTGAACGGCGTGAGCTGCATCTGCCAGATCAGGTGATCTTGCAATGACTCGCCAACGATCTGTTGGTTGAGAAAATCCTGGTTGTCATCGCCGCCGACTGGCCCGGGGTTGCTGACCGGGGTCACGCTGTCGTAAATGTCGTCCCAAACGGTGTCCACCGGCAATTCGTCTGGCATGCTCTCTGCCTCAATCGCGATTTCGGTTTCGTTGTTCGGGTCATTGCGCTCGTTGTCGCGGGTGACCTCGCTGCCATTGACTTGTTCGGCCGGTTTTTCTGGCTCCTGAGCACCTTCGTCACGCCTTACGCCTTCCTCTTCGGTCTCGAGCATCAGGTTTGATTCCAGCGCCTCCTGAATCTCCTGCTTGAGGTCGAGCGTAGACAACTGCAACAGCTTGATCGCCTGCTGCAGTTGCGGGGTCATGGTCAGGTGCTGGCCCAGCCGAAGCTGGATTGTGGGCTTCATCCGGTATCTATCTGGTATGAAATTTGTTTACTACTCTGTCAATCCCATTCTAGCCCAACTAGGGGCGCGCCGAAGTGCTCCTCGAAGGGTGCGCCGGACCTCGGTCACGGTTTGCTTGGGGGACGTGATTCAAAGGCGGAAGTTTTCTCCCAAGTACACCGTTCGAACCTCGTTGTTAGCGAGGATTTCCTCGGGTGATCCTGCGGCAAGCACGCTGCCATCACTGATGATGTAGGCGCGACTACAAATCCCAAGTGTCTCGCGGACGTTATGGTCGGTGATCAGAATTCCAATCCCACGTTCGGCAAGTTGCGCAATGATGCGCTGGATGTCGCCCAACGAGATCGGATCGATGCCGGCGAAGGGTTCGTCGAGCAGGATGAAGCGTGGTTCCATCGCCAGGGCACGTGCGATCTCAAGGCGACGGCGTTCACCACCCGACAGACTGATCGCGGGGTTGTCGCCAAGGTGACCGATGCCGAAATCCTGCAGCAGTTCCTCGCAGCGCCCGGTGCGCGCAGAGCGATCCAGATCCTGGCGGGTTTCGAGAATCGCCAGGATATTCTGCGCCACGCTAAGACGCCGGAAAATCGACGGTTCCTGTGCCAGATAGCCCAGCCCCAAGCGGGCACGCAGATGCATCGCCTTATCGGTCAGATCATGCTCGTCGAGCAAGACTCGTCCCTGGTCGGCGGGCACCAGCCCAGCCATCATGTAGAAGGTGGTTGTTTTACCGGCGCCGTTCGGTCCCAGCAGCCCGACCACCTCACTGTCGGCGAGCTGAAGCGAGACGCTATTGACCACCGCGCGACCGCGGTAGCGTTTCACCAAGTCTTCGGCGGCCAGACGGGGCATCGGGGTTACGGCGTCTAATCGCTTGGCGGCTGGATGGAGATGCGCACACGCTGTTGACCCTGGGCGGCGGCGCCGGCCTTGACCACCGAACGCACCCGGTCGTAGACAATGCGGTCGCTGCGCATGCTGTCTTGGCCTTGTACTACCATTGCATCGCCGATGAGCACCAGGTTTTCGGTATTGACCTCGTACTCCGCGCGGCGCGCCTCACCGCGCACGGGTCCGTCCGCGGATTGTTGCTGGAACTTGACCGGGCCGCCCTCGGCCACCATGCGCTTTGGCTTGCGGTCGGCGTGGTAGACCGTCACCACATCCGCGCGCAGCCGCATGGTCCCTTGACGCAAATCGACATCCCCCCGGTAGATGCTGACGCCCTTGGACTCGTCGATATCTGCATAGTCGGCGGCCAGCTGGATCGGCTGGTCGCGATCCGACTCCAGGGCCCAGGCGATACCGCCGGTGAGCGATAGGGCCAGGGCCAGGGCCAAGACAAGCCTAGCGCGGTACATACAAGCCATTTACCTGAGAGAGAAAGTTGAACCGAGAGGGTGGGCGTAGCCAAGCCCGCATTCCGACCGAATCGATCCAGTCGGTCTCACTGGTCACCCTAACTCTTTCGTCGGTCTCCGCATAGTCTTGCTCGGGCTGGACGCGTAGGTTAAGGGTCTCGATACGGATCGGGCGGTCGTCGGCATCGCCAGCGCGTTCGATCAGCACCTCGCCTTGAAGCAGCACCAGGCTGCCGTCGGCCGATACCCAGGCGCGTTCGGCGTCCACTTCCCAGGGCGGTGCATCGGCTTGAAATACGGTCAAATGTGGTTGCTCGAGTTCACTGGTTTCGTCATCGGTGAAATGACGCAGTTGCGGTGTGCGCAGTCGGTGCGCTGGTACCCCGGCCTTGGTCATCCGGGTGACATCCATGCCGGTGATGTAATAGTCGATGCCGCGTGTGGCCTGGGCTTGTTGTGGTGGTGCTGGCGGTAGCGTCTCGGCCCGCTGCAGCAGCCACCAGCTGAGTGCGGCTGCGCATACCAGGAGCAGTGCGAGGAGGGGGCGGAAGCCGACCATTGTCAGTCGAGGTAGGCAGCGAGGGCCGCCTGTAGGGTGCCCTGGGCATCCATGATCAGCTCGACGACTTCGCGCGCGGCACCACGACCGCCGGCGCTCGGTGTGATCCAGTGGGCATGCTGCTTGGTAAAGGAATGGGCGTCTTGCACGGCGATAGCCAGCCCGACCCGGGTCATCACCGGCAAGTCGACGACGTCGTCCCCGACATAGGCAATTTCCGCGTCGTCTAGTCCACATACCTGTTTGAGTTCCTGGTAGGCCGGCAGTTTTTCGCGGCGACCCTGATAGACATGCCGGACGCCGAGGCTCTCCATCCGAATGCGCACTACATCGGATGTCCGGCCAGTGATGATCGCGATCTGGATGCCGCTGCGCTGCAACATCACCATGCCGTGTCCGTCTTTGGAGTGAAAGGCCTTGTATTCTTGGCCATCGTCGCTGATCAGCAGGCTACCGTCGGTCAGCACGCCGTCGACATCGAACACCACCATTCGGATCGCCGCCGCTTTGTCACGAATATCCTGCACCAATCCCTCCCGCCAGTTCAGACCACGCCGGCCCTTAGCAGATCGTGCATATTGAGTGCACCGCACAAGCGCTGCTCTTCGTCGACGACCAGTAGTGCATTGATCTTTTTTTCTTCCATTAAGTTCAGTGCCTCGGCGGCGAGGCGATCGGGGGCGATACGCTGGCCGCCAGGTGTCATGACTTCGGTAACCCGAGCCGAGCGCAGGTTCAAGTCTCGATCGAGGCAGCGTCGCAGATCGCCGTCGGTAAACACGCCGACTGCGCGTGCCTCGGCATCTACCACCGCGGTCATCCCCAACCCCTTCGCGGTCATCTCGATCAGCGCGTCGCGAACCGGGGCATCCATTCCGACCGCTGGGATGGCGGCGTCCTTGTGCATGATGTCGCGCACATGCAGAAGCAGCCGGCGACCGAGGCTACCGCCCGGGTGCGACAAGGCGAAGTCCTCGGCGGTAAAGCCACGTGCCTCGAGTAGCGCAATCGCAACGGCGTCGCCCATCACTAGAGCGGCCGTAGTACTGGCGGTCGGCGCGAGATCCAGTGGGCAGGCCTCTTGGGCCACGCTGACGTCGAGATTCACATCGGCCGCGCGCGCTAGGGTCGAGTCGGGTTTGCCGGTCATGCTGATGAGCGGCGCGCCCATGCGTTTGATCAGTGGCAGGATGGTGATGATCTCTTTGGTCTCGCCCGAGTTGGACAGGGCCAGCACGACATCAGCAGGCGTGATCATTCCGAGGTCGCCATGGCTGGCCTCGCCAGGGTGCACAAAGAAGGCCGGGCTGCCGGTGCTCGCCAGGGTGGCGCCGATCTTGCTGCCAATATGACCGGATTTTCCCATGCCGGTGACCACAATGCGCCCGCTGCAGGCCAGCATATGGTTGCAAGCGGCAACGAAGCTCTCGTCGACACGGGAGGCCAGCGCCCGGATCGCATCGGCCTCGATGCCGATCACGCTCAGGCCGGTTTTACGCAGTTCGGCGATGCCGGGTTGCATGACGTTCTCCCGATTGAGGTTCAAACGGTGGTCGCATGCGCCTGCCAAATCAACCAGCCTTGGTAGGCAATGAAGCAGGACAAAAGCAAGCCCCCCTCGACCCGATTGATAATGCCACGGGTCCTTGCGCTACGTCCCATTATGAGAAGTGCCAGGGTTAGAAGCAGCATGATCGGCATATCACGAGCCAGCACCTCTGACGGTACTAGGCCAGGGGCGAGCAGGCCGGGTGCGCTGAGCACAGCGAGTAGGTTCCATAGGTTTGAGCCGACTACGTTGCCGATCGCCAGTTCATGCTCATTTTTGAGGGCGCTGACAATGCTCGCGGCAAGCTCCGGTAGGCTGGTACCCACGGCGACTATGGTCAAGCCGATGACCAGGTCGCTTACGCCAAGTGCGGTCGCGACCTCGACTGAACCCCACACCAGGGACCGCGAGCCCGCCACCAGTACGACTAGACCGAGTAGGAACCAGCCGCTGGCGGCGGCGCTGCTCAGGCTAGGCGGTAGCTCGGCCTCGATCTCCGCGGCTAGGCGGTCTGGACCGCCCGGCTGACGACTGAGCCAGATCAGCAGCCCCATGCTGGTAACCAGACCGATCAGTAGCAGCACACCATCGATTCGGCCCAGACTGCCGTCATAAAGCAGGAAAAATACCAGCACACTGATGATCAACAGCAATGGGTATTCGCGGCGCAGCATCCCAGATTCAACGGTAAGCGGTGCGACCAGTGCAGTGACGCCCAAGATCAGCGCGATGTTGGCGATGTTGGAGCCGATCGCATTGCCGATGGCCAGGCCGGGATTACCTTGCAATGCCGCAATCACTGCGACCAGTATCTCTGGCGCCGATGTGCCGAACCCGACCACGGTCAGGCCGATCAACAATGGCGGCACCCCCAGGTTGCCCGCCAACGCGGCAGCGCCGGTGACGAAACGATCGGCCCCCCAGACTAGGAGTGCCAGGCCGAGTACGATGGCGACGGCGGCGAGCAACATGCGGAAAAGTCTGGCTGTTAGCGTGGTTGTCAGCAGGAGCGCGGATTGTCCTGCAAGCGTGGCCCGATGTCCAAGGCCCGCGTTTAGTCAGCGCGTACCTTGGTTTTGCCGCAACGCTTGCAGCAATAGCGACTCACCAATTTCCCCTGTTTTACGTCGAATACGGGTTCTTTTTCGACTTTCCATAGATGGTGGCCGTTGCGGCACAGTGTATTGCCGCGGTGGCGCTCACTTGCCCGGCGTGCTTTGAACTTCAGGATCTCGCCCATGATGGAAGCCCTGCTCAGCGAAACTGGCACTATGTTAGCCCAGGCGTCGCCTGCGGCCGGGCATCGTGTTGACTCGACATTTGTTGGGGGGTTGCTTGACGGCCCCAGGCCCGATCCTCAGAATTGTGAGTCTGCTTCGCTACCCGTGTTGGCCGAGACCGAGTACAAACCGGGGCGCATCCGCCTGAGGATTCATGAGCCCAAAGCCCCCGCCAAGTGACACCCTGGTGCGTATCCGCGGTCTAAGTTTCTCGCGTGGAACCCGGCTGATTTTCGATGGCATCGACATGGACATCCCGCGCGGCGGGGTGACCGCGATCATGGGGCCTTCGGGCACCGGCAAGACCACGCTGCTCAAGCTGATCGGGGGGCAATTGAAGCCGGATGCCGGGTCGATCGAAGTCGATGGGCAGGCTGTACACCGCTTGGCGAAGTCGGCGCTGTACGACCTGCGTATGCGAATGGGCATGTTGTTCCAAAGTGGTGCCCTCCTGACCGATCTGTCCGTATTCGACAATGTTGCTTTTCCGCTGCGCGAGCACACCCGGCTGAGTCCCTCGATGATTCGCAAGCTGGTGTTGCTCAAACTAGAGGCGGTCGGTTTGCGTGGCGCCCAAGGTCTGATGCCCAATGAATTGTCGGGTGGCATGGCACGCCGTGTCGCGCTGGCGCGCGCTATCGCGCTTGATCCGATGATGATCATGTACGACGAGCCGTTCGCTGGGCAGGACCCAATCTCCATGGGTGTGGTGGTGCAGATGATTCGCCGCCTGAACGACGCCGCGCGAATCAGCAGTATCTTGGTCTCGCACGATGTCAAAGAGACTTCGGCGATTGCCGATCTGGTCTATGTGATTTCGGATGGCAAGGTGATCGAGTCGGGTACACCGCAGGATTTGGCGGAGCATGGCCGCGAGTGGACCCAGCAGTTTATGCGTGGATTGCCCGACGGTCCGGTGCCCTTTCATTTCCCGGCCCCGGACTTGGCGCAGGA
This sequence comes from Chromatiales bacterium, assembly GCA_028284585.1. Lineage (GTDB taxonomy): Bacteria > Pseudomonadota > Gammaproteobacteria > Chromatiales > Chromatiaceae > Thiosocius. The sequence goes on along the minus strand of JANQRK010000064.1, from coordinate 39,699 downwards.
CCTGTTCGGGGTATCGGCTTAATGGAGTGGCTGGCGGCGCTGGGCCGTGCCGGCCTGTCGTTCTCGGCCGGCTTGGGGCGCGCCAATCTCTTGTTGCTCGCGAGCTTGCGCGGGCTCGCTGATCTCATCTGGCGGCCACGTCTGCTGTTCGAACAGCTCTATTCGATTGGTGTACTCACGGTACTTATCATTGCGGTATCCGGGGTCTTTGTGGGCATGGTGCTGGGGCTGCAAGGGTATTACATCCTGTCACGTTTTGGCGCCGAGGCGACCTTGGGGGTAATGGTTGCGGCTTCATTGGTGCGCGAACTCGGCCCGGTGGTGACGGCACTGCTGTTCGCCGGCCGCGCTGGTTCCGCGATGGCTGCAGAGATCGGGTTGATGAAGGCCACTGAGCAACTTTCCGGGCTCGAGATGATGGCGGTGAATCCCGAGCATCGCGTGCTCACCCCGCGATTGATCGCGGGGATCCTGTCCATGCCATTGCTCGCGGCGCTGTTCAGTATGCTCGGCGTGTATGGCGGCTGGTTTGTCGGGGTCGGTTTGCTGGGTGTCGATGACGGCACCTATTGGGCGCAGATGCAATCGCAGATCGATTGGAGCGGTGACGTACTGAATGGTGTGTACAAGTCGTTGGTATTTGGCATTGTGTGTACCTGGATCGCGGTTTTCCAGGGCTATGATTGTGATCCCACCGCAGAGGGCGTGAGTCGGGCGACGACACGCACAGTGGTGCATTCGTCACTGGCGGTGCTTGGGCTCGATTTCGTGTTGACCGCACTGATGTTCAACTGAACGGGAATCATTAAGAGATGTCGAAGACGAGACGAATCGAGATACTGGTCGGTGCATTCATCGCGGCCGGGCTGGTTGCCCTGTTCTTTCTAGCGATGCAAGTCAGCAACCTGGGCAGTTTGAACGGTGGTGACGCTTATCGGGTGCTGGCCAGGTTCGACAACATCGGCGGCCTCAAAGTGAGATCGCCGGTTACCATGGCCGGCGTCGAGGTCGGGCGGGTGTCAGACATCTACTATGACGAGAAGGACTTCCGAGCGGTCGCTGTTTTGGGAATCTACTCGCAGTTCGACGAGATTCCGGATGATACTTTCGCCAAGATCCTTACGGCGGGATTGCTCGGCGAACAGTATGTGGGATTGGATCCAGGTGGTAGCGAGCAGTTCCTCGTCGAGGGTAGTGAGATCGCAATTACCCAGTCTGCTCTAGTCCTGGAGGAAGTGATCGGGCAGTTTATATTCAGCAAGGCGCAAGAGGGGGCTCAATAATGCTTGTCCAGATGCGGATCCATGGCCTGTTGGCGGGCCTTCTCTTGTTTTCTTCATGCGTTTTTGCGGCGTTGCCGAACCCGCAGGACATGGTGCGCGCGACCGCCGACAAGGTGCTGGCCGCGCTGACCGAGCGCAAGGCCGAATTAGATGCCGACCCGCGCCTGATCTATCCCTTGGTGGAGGCTACGGTGCTGCCGCACTTCGACTTCCGCGAGATGTCGAAATCGGCGCTCGGCCGACACTGGCGCAGCGCCAGTGAGGCGCAACGGGAGGCGGTCACCCGCGAGTTCCGCGAGTTGCTGGTGCGCACCTATGCGACCGCGCTGCTGGGCTACACAGGCCAATCCATCGAATACTTGCCGGTACAGTATCGGCCGGGTGACACGCGGGTGATGATTCCGACGCGGATTGCGTCCTCAGGGGCGCCGCCGATCCCGATCAATTATCGCCTCAAACTCGACGGGTCCGACAAATGGCTGGTCTACGATGTGGTGATCGATGGCGTCAGTCTGGTCACTACTTACCGTAGCCAGTTCTCCTCTCAGGTCAGCCGTGGTGGGGTCGACGGCCTGATCAGCTCGCTCGAGAAGAAGAACCGCTAGGCAAATGGACAAGGCCAGCTTGAACCAGGCCGACCAGGGCCAATGGGAATTGGCCGGCCGCTTGGATTTCGCCTCGGTCGTCGAGATCTGGCCGCAATTGCAGGGGCTGGTTGCCGAAGGCGGCGCGCTGACCCTGTCACTGGCCGGCGTCTCCCAGACCAATAGCGCCGGGCTGGTGCTCTTGCTCGAGGCCTACGATGTGGCGAGCCGTTCGGGATGCAATCTGCGTATAACTGAGCTGCCGGCGGCGATGCTGGATCTGGCGCGGCTGTCACGCTGTGAGGGCTTCATCGCCGAGGTTGCCTAAGCGGCGAGGCCACGTTCGGGCTCCCGCCATGCGCCGTTTTTCTTTATGATTGGCGCCCTTTTTTCTCCGCGCGAACCCGTTGGGCATCCATGGATAAGTTGATCATCGTCGGCGGCAAGCCCTTGGTCGGGGATGTGCGCATCTCCGGTGCCAAGAATGCCGCACTCCCGATCTTGGCTGCGAGCCTGCTCGCTCGCGAGCCGATGATGATTGGCAATATCCCGCATCTACGCGATATCACGACGACCATGGAGTTGCTCGGACGCATGGGTGTTGCTTTGACGGTGGATGAGAAAATGCGGGTCGAGGTCGATACCCGAGACCTGCACGAACCTTTCGCGCCCTATGAACTAGTCAAGACGATGCGTGCTTCGATCTTGGTGTTGGGCCCGCTGCTGGCGCGTTGTGGTCAGGCCGATGTCTCGCTGCCCGGCGGTTGTGCGATCGGGACGCGCCCCGTCGATTTGCACATCGAGTGTCTGCGAGCGATGGGGGCCGAGATCAGCGTCGACAGCGGCTACATCAAGGCCCGCGCCCGCCGTCTCAAGGGTGTGCGCCTGGTCATGGACATGGTCACTGTGACCGGGACCGAGAACCTTATGATGGCGGCTACCTTGGCCGTCGGTACGACGCTGATCGAGAATGCCGCGCGTGAGCCGGAGGTCGTGGACCTGGCCAACTGCCTCAATTCCATGGGTGCGCGAATCAGCGGTGCCGGCACGACCTCGATTCAGATCGAAGGCGTCGAAACACTGCACGGCACCCGCTACGACGTATCGCCCGATCGAATCGAAACTGGCACCTATTTGGTTGCCGGTGCGATCAGCGGCGGTCGGGTTCGGGTGCGCGACACCGACCCCGGACAGCTCGACGCTGTGTTGCACAAGCTGCGCGAGGCCGGTGCTGAACTCGATGTGGGTGAAGACTATGTAGCGCTCGACATGCGCGGTCGGCAGCCCACCGCAGTCAACGTGCATACTGCGCCTTTTCCCGCCTTCCCGACCGACATGCAGGCCCAGTTTACCGCGCTGAACAGTGTCGCCGATGGTGTTGGCACCATCACAGAAACGGTGTTCGAGAACCGTTTCATGCATGTTCAGGAGCTGCAGCGGATGGGCGCAAAGATAAAGCTCGAGGGCAATACAGCGATCTGCAGCGGGGTGCCGCGCTTGACCGCTGCGCCGGTGATGGCGACCGATCTGCGTGCCTCCGCCAGTCTGGTTTTGGCCGGCTTGGTGGCCGAGGGCGAAACAGTGGTCGATCGGATCTACCATGTCGACCGCGGCTACCAGAATATCGAGGACAAGTTCGCCGGGCTCGGGGCGCAGATCCGTCGCGTGCCGGGTTGAGGGACTGGTTATGGCGATCCGAATCGAAGCCCCACTGACCATCGCGCTGTCGAAGGGCCGAATCTTCAAGGATACCCTGCCGTTGCTAGGCCAGGCTGGAATCGAGCCGCTCGACGACCCCGAGACCTGCCGCAAGCTGATCCTCGAAACCTCACATCCGGCGGTGAAGTTCGTCCTGATCCGTGCCACGGATGTACCCACCTATGTGGAATGGGGTGCGGCCGATCTGGGGGTGGCCGGCAAGGACGTCTTGATGGAGCATGGCGGCACCGGGCTCTACGAACCGCTGGACTTGCGGATCGCACGCTGTCGGATGATGGTCGCTGGCCGGCCCGGTGCTGATACCAAGGCGCGTCGGCTGCGTATCGCGACCAAGTATGTCAACGCGGCGCGCGCCTACTTCGCCGCGCGTGGCCAACAGGTCGAGGTGATCAAGCTGTACGGCTCGATGGAGCTTGCACCCTTGGTCGGGTTGTCAGAGTTGATCGTCGACCTGGTCGAGTCCGGCAATACCCTCAAGGCCAACGGACTGGTGCCCATAGAGCACATGCACGACATCAGCTCGCGATTGATAGTGAACAAGGCGGCCTGGAAGATGAAGCATGCTACCGTGCTGGCCTTGGTCGAGGCATTGCGCACTGCGGTTGCTGGGTCGCCCGCCACCTAGCGCTTGCCCGATTGAAGCGGGCGACCCCTGTGTGTATTTTGAATCTCCCACTGGCTGATGGTGTTTAAGATTCCCCATGGCTGATCTCCGTAGACTGAACACCGCCGATGCGGACTTCGGGTCGCAACTCGATGCCCTGTTGGCTTGGGACTCGGTATCCGACGCGTCGGTCAACCGGGTGGTGCAGGAAATCATCGGCGAGATCCGGGCGCGTGGTGATGCGGCCCTGCTCGAGTACACCAATCGATTCGATGCCTGGGAGGCGCACACAGCAGCCGATTTGGAGATCCCGCTGGAGCGCTTACAGCAGGCCTGGGCAGCAATCCCGGCCGAGCAACAGGGCGCATTACAACACGCCGCCGACCGGATCCGCGCCTATGCCGAGCGGCAGAAGCTCGACGATTGGACCTATACCGAAGACGATGGCACTGTGCTGGGGCAGCAGGTCACGCCGCTCGATCGCGTCGGTCTGTATGTCCCCGGTGGTAAGGCCGCCTATCCTTCATCGGTCCTGATGAATGCCCTGCCCGCCAAGGTGGCGGGTGTCGGCGAGCTGATCATGGTGGTGCCGATGCCAGGTGGTGAGCTGAATGAGCTGGTGTTGGCCGCGGCGCAGGTCTGTGCAGTCGATCGGGTATTTGCGGTAGGGGGAGCGCAGGCGGTTGCCGCCCTGGCCTATGGCACGCAATCAATTCCCGCGGTCGACAAGATCGTTGGGCCTGGCAATATCTATGTAGCGACTGCCAAGCGCAGCGTATTCGGGCAGGTGGGTATCGATATGGTAGCCGGCCCGTCCGAGATTCTGGTGATCTGCGATGGCCAAACCAATCCCGATTGGGTGGCAATGGACCTGTTTTCGCAGGCCGAACACGACGAGGATGCCCAGTCGATCCTGCTGTGTCCGGATGCCGACTTCGTGGCCAGCGTCGAGCGCAGTATCGAGCGCTTGCTGCCGGGGATGGCGCGGCGCGAGATCATCGAAACGGCGTTGCGGACGCGCGGGTGTCTGATTACCTGCCGCGACCTAGACGAGGCGACCGAGGTTGCAAACCGCATCGCGCCAGAACACCTCGAGCTGTCGGTGGCAGATCCAAAGAAGGTGGTCGACAAGATCCGCCATGCCGGTGCCATCTTCATGGGGTCCTATGCGTCGGAGCCGCTGGGCGACTACTGCGCTGGCCCTAATCATGTGCTGCCCACGTCGCGCACGGCGCGCTTTAGTTCGCCGCTCGGCGTATACGACTTTCAAAAACGCTCGAGCTTGATCATGGCATCGGCGGCCGGGGCGGCAACACTGGGGCGCACCGCCGCGGTACTGGCACGTGGCGAGGGCCTGGAGGCGCACGCCCGTTCGGCCGAGTACCGCATCGATGACTGATTCTAAAGGTGCGCGCGACGAGCGAGATGCGCACGGCATGTCGGCCGGCCTGACCGACTTGGTCAAGCGCTGGGTACGCCCTGAGGTTCGCGCGGCCTCGGCCTATCAGGTGGCACCGGCGCACGGCATGATCAAGCTGGATGCGATGGAGAACCCCTACACCTGGCCGGACGAGTTGCGCGCCGCCTGGTTGGAGCGCTTGCGTTCGATCGATTTGAATCGTTACCCCGACCCGTCGGCGAGTGTCCTCGCCGAGCGTCTGCGCGATGCCCTGGATGTACCTCAGGGAATGCGCTTACTCCTAGGCAATGGTTCGGACGAGCTGATCCAGATGATCATTCTGTCCTTGACCGGTGCCTCGCGCAGTCTGCTATCAGTCGATCCCGGGTTCGTCATGTATCGCCTGATCGCCGACTATTGTGGACTTCGATATGTCGGCGTACCCTTGGCGGCGGCCGATTTCAGTCTCGATCTGCCGGCTATGTTGCAGGCCATGGACCAACACCAACCGGCGGTGGTCTTTCTCGCTTACCCCAACAACCCCACCGCGAACCTGTTTGACGAACAGGCGGTGCTCGAAATCATCCGCAATGCGCCAGGCTTGGTGGTGATCGACGAGGCCTATGCGCCGTTCACCGACGCCAGCTTCCTGCCAAGACTCGGTGAGTTCGAAAACTTGCTGGTGATGCGAACCCTGTCCAAGATGGGCTTGGCGGGCCTGCGTCTCGGAGTGCTGGTCGGTCCTACAGCTTGGCTGGACGAGTTCGACAAGCTGCGGCTGCCCTACAACATCAATGTGCTGACCCAGGTGAGCACCGAGTTTGCGCTCGGTCACCAGGCAGTGTTCGACGCCCAGACAACCTCCATAAGGGCGGAACGCGAGCGTGTGGCGGCTGCGATTGCGCGCTTGCCCGGTGTTCGTGTGTTCCCATCGCAGGCCAATTTTCTGCTGTTGCGTACGCCGCCTGGCCGGGCAAAAGATTGGTTTACCGGTCTAAGTGAACACGGGGTGCTGATCAAGAATTTGGACGGTGCTCACCCGCTGCTGGCCGATTGCCTGCGCCCGACCGTGGGCACGCCGCTGGAGAACGATGCATTGACCGCGGCGTTGGCAGACATCGCATCGCAGTATTCTGGTTGAGAAGGTCCTGCCGGTCTGCCGAACGGGTAGATGCCAGACATGCGCAGAACGCCGATCGATCAGCCTTCTTGGCACAGACAATCGTACTCGAAACGATCGCGCACTGAGCGCAGGCGGCTGAGCAGGTCATCGCGGTTGCCACCGAATGCTGCGATTCGAGGGTCATCTCGGTCGAAGCATTGATGGGCCAGCTGTTCTGCCGCGGGCAGGCGGTGATCGTATTGCCGATCTGTGATGGTGCGACACACCGGGCAACGCTCTAGCACACCGACCTCTAGATCGATCTCGATTGCTGCTCGGTCGCGGGACGCATCAGGCCGTCTGAACAGATCGAGCAAACCCATGTCGGTTCACTCCCGTCGCAACGCGGGACGCTCGCCGACGATGGCGGTCTGCATCTGTTCCACGGCGCCGCTTAGCACCTTGAGCGACAGCGGGCTGCCGGGTGTCTTGGCGGCGATCGCACGCAGCATCTGCGGCGCATCTGTGACAGGTATGCGATCGATCTCGACGATCACGTCACCGGGTCGGATCCCAGCCCGATCGGCCGGCCCGTCATCCAACACCCCCGAGACCAGGATGCCGTCACGGAATCCAATTTCCAACGACTCGGCCAATGCCTTGGTCAGTCGTTGGCCGGTGATCCCGAGCCAGCCACGGATCACTCGACCATTGCGGATGATTTGGGTCATCACTTCTTGGGCCAGTTGAATAGGGATTGCGAACCCGATGCCGTTCGAGCCGCCACTGCGCGAAAAGATCGCGGTGTTTATCCCAACCACCTCGCCACGGGCATTGATCAGTGCGCCGCCAGAGTTTCCTGGGTTGATGGCTGCGTCGGTCTGAATGAAGTTTTCGAAGTCTGTGATGCCCAGCTCATCGCGGCCAGTGGCACTGACGATGCCCAAGGTCACGGTTTGGCCTACCCCGAAAGGGTTACCGATCGCCATCACGACGTCACCGACCTGCAGCTCAGTGGAGGCACCGAGCTGAGCAATTGGTAGATCGTTGCCGGTCGTCTGCAACACCGCGAGGTCGGTTTCCGGGTCGGTGCCAGCGATCCGCGCCGCCAGATTGCGGCCGTCGCCGAGTACGATCTGGATCTCGCTTGCACCCTCTATCACATGGTTGTTGGTCAGCACATAACCGCTGTTGTCCATGATCACACCAGAACCCAGGCTATTTTCGCGCTTTAGTCGGGGTTGGGGTGCGCGATCGCCGAAGAAACGCTTGAAGATCGGGTCCGAAAATAGCGGGTGTGGCGTTTCCCTTGCGATCTTTGTGGCGAACACACTTACCACGGCGGGCGCAGCCAGGCCGACCGCCGCCGCATAGGACACGGGCCCGTGGTTGCGATCCAGGCTCGCCGTCGACATGACAGGGGCGGCATGCTGGCCGATGAGGTCCGGACGCAGCAAGAGGACCAGAAAAGCGGCCGCGAGACCGGTAGCGACGGAAGTGAACAGGAATGTCAGTGTCCGATACAAGCGCATCCGCATACACTATCATGGCGCCGGTTGATCGCCGCCGATCGCAAACCCACTGGCGCATGGGAGCTTGATGGCACAACGCGATGAAATCGTGGCCTACTGCGACCGGCGCCTAGATGCCGCGTCCTTTGATGACTATTGCCCCAATGGCTTGCAGGTCGAGGGGCGCACCGAGGTGCGCTATATCATCTCAGGAGTCACGGCTAGCCAGGCCCTACTCGATGCCGCGATTGCTGCCGAGGCGGATCTGGTGCTAGTTCATCACGGCTACTTTTGGCGTAACGAAGCCGCACCATTGACCGGCATCAAGGGACAGCGGATTGCGACCTTGATGCGGGCTGGGGTCAACCTGTTAGCCTATCACTTGCCGCTGGATGCGCACCCTGAGTTGGGTAACAATCGTCAGCTGGGATTGCGGCTTGGCTTCGAGCGGTGCACGACGGACCAAGGGTTGCTATGGGGTGCGGAACTGCTGCCGCCGATGTCGGCCCGTGACTTGGCAGATCATATTGCGACTGTGTTAGATCGACCGCCATTGGCGGTTGGCCCCGATCGAGAGGTCTCGCGGCTTGCCTGGTGCACCGGGGCTGCCCAAGGGATGATCGAGCAGGCTGCACTGCGCGGGTTCGACGCCTTCGTTAGTGGTGAGATATCTGAACAAACAGTTCATCAGGCGCGCGAATTGGATATTTTGTACCTGGCTGCAGGACACCACGCCACCGAACGCTTTGGCGTGCAGGCCGTGGGTGCGGAGCTAGCGGAACAATTCGGGGTCGAACACCAGTTCATCGATGTCGACAACCCGGTGTGAAAAGCATCGGCGATGGTCGGCTGTCAAGCGATATCTTCGGCCGCGACACAGGCCGCCTTATCTTGACCACGCAAACGGCATGTTGGAGAATTCGCCGTCTTAAAAACAAGCATCCGCATTTCTTAATGCACCTTCCGAGACGCCACCTCAAAGTAATCCGCCTCGGATACACGGGAGCACATCCATGAGTGAAGAAGGCGTAGACCTTAAGCGACGCAACTTCCTGACAGCTTCGACTGCCGTCATCGGTGCCGTGGGCGCCGGATTTGCGGCAGTGCCGTTCGTTAATTCCTGGAACCCGTCGGAGCGGGCCAAGGCACTGGGTGCCCCGGAGGAGGCGGACATCGGCCTACTTGCGCCGGGTGGTCTACTGCGCTTGAAGTGGCGCGGTAAGGTGTGCTGGGTGGTGAATCGGACGGAGCAAAGCTTGGCCGATATGCAGACGCTGACCGACAAGTTGGCTGACCCAAATTCCGATGTGACTTCCCAACAGCCTGACTACTGCAAGAACGACACTCGCTCGATCAAGCCTCAGTACAGTGTTCTAGTGGGTATATGTACCCATCTTGGTTGCTCTCCGACCTACCGACCCGAAATCGCGCCTGCCGATCTGGGTCCGGATTGGAGAGGTGGCTTTTTTTGTCCCTGCCACGGCTCGAAGTTCGATCTAGCAGGACGGGTCTACAAGGGCGTGCCGGCACCGACCAACTTGGTTGTCCCGCCGCATCAATATTTGTCCGATGACGTCATTCTGATCGGTGAGGACGGAGGTGAAGCATGAGCTTTATGAGCTGGATTGATGCGCGTTACCCGGCTACCAAGGTCTGGAATGAACACTTGGCGAAGTACTATGCCCCGAAAAACTTCAACTTTTGGTACTTTTTCGGCTCGCTTGCGATGTTCATCCTGGTACTCCAGATCGTGACCGGCCTGTGGTTGGCCACCTTTTACAAGCCGTCGGCGGAAGAGGCCTTCGCCTCGGTCGAGTTCATCATGCGCGACGTCGAATACGGCTGGTTGCTGCGTTACTTGCATTCGACCGGCTCCTCGGCATTCTTCATCCTGGTCTATCTGCATATGTTTCGGGGGCTGATGTACGGGTCGTTTCGTGAGCCGCGTGAGTTGCTCTGGATCATCGGGGTCGTCATCTACGTAGTTATGATGGCGACTGCGTTCATGGGCTACCTGTTGCCCTGGGGCCAGATGTCCTATTGGGGTGCCCAGGTCATTGTGAACCTGTTTGCGGCGGTACCCTTCGGACTCGGTGAGCCGCTCTCGCTATGGATAAGAGGCGACTATGTGGTTTCGGATGCAACCCTGAACCGCTTCTTCGCGCTGCATTTCCTATTGCCTTTCGTACTGGTCGGGCTGGTTTTCGTGCACATCGTGGCGCTGCATAAGGTCGGTTCGAACAACCCGGACGGCATCGAGATAAAGAACGACAAGGACGAGAACGGCATCCCAAAAGACGGCATTCCCTTCCACCCTTACTACTCGGTGAAGGACACGTTTGGGATCGGGGTGTTCCTGATTTTCTTCCTCGGCGTGGTGTTCTTCTGGCCAGATGTAGGGGGACTCTTCCTGGAGCCACCGAATTTCGAGCCGGCCAATCCTTTGAAGACGCCCGAGCATATTGCCCCAGTCTGGTACTTCACTCCGTTTTACGCGATGTTGCGCGCCGTACCCAACATCATGAACTCGCAGTTTCCTGGCGTCGTGGTGATGTTCGCGGGGATCCTGATTTTCTTCTTGTTGCCTTGGCTAGATCGCAGCCCGGTCAAGTCGATCCGCTACAAGGGCAACCTATTCAAGTGGGCGCTCGGGATTTTCGTCGTTTCCTTCATCGTGCTGTCTTGGCTGGGTTTGCAAGCGAACACGCCGATGAACACTTTGATGTCGCAAATCTTCACCACGCTGTATTTCGCGTTCTTCCTGCTGATGCCGATTTATAGCAAGCTCGATAAGACAAAGCCGGTCCCGGAGAGGGTGACGAAATGAATAAATGGTGGGCAATTATTGCGCTGGCGGTGGCGTTGGTGCCGGTCGCCGGCCTCGCCGCCGGTGGTGGTGTCAAGCTGGAAAATGCAAAAATCGATTTGAAAAACCACGAGGCGATTCAGCGCGGCGGCAAGTACTTCGTCAACTACTGTATGGGTTGTCACTCGGCCCAATATGTCCGGTATAAGCAGTTCACGCAGGTCGGCCTGACCGAAGATGACGTCAGGGATAACTTGATGTTCAGGGCCGGCAAGGTTGGTGATCTCATGACCATCTCTATGCCGCCAGAAGATGGCAGCCGCTGGTTTGGTGCGCCTCCCCCGGACCTGACACTTGCGGCCCGCGTGCGGTACGACGGTGTGGACTGGATCTACACGTACCTGAAGAGTTTTTATACGGATCCGTCGCGCCCGATGGGTGTCAACAACACCGTCTTCCCCAATGTGGGCATGCCACATGTACTCTGGGAGCTCCAGGGTATTCAAGACCCAGTATATCGCTACGATGTCCACGATGAAGACGGCGATGTCGCCGAGTCCTTCGATAGTGAGGCCAAGGCCGAGGCCTACCTGAAGCAGCACGAGGGTGGGCGGATCGAGCGCGTAGTTGACCATCTGAAGCTGGTTACACCCGGGCGTCTGAAGCCGGCGGAATATGACCAAGTAGCACGTGATTTGGCGACCTATTTGGCCTACATCTCAGAGCCAATCAAGCTAGAGCGCCAACGGATGGGTTTCTGGGTAATCTTATTCCTGATCTTCTTCTCCTACGTCGCTTATCAGATGAAGAAGGAATGGTGGAAAGCGATCCACTAGTTCTGACGGCAAGGTGCTGAAAATCAAGGCGCATAGTACTGTGGTACTATGCGCCTTTTTTAATTCCGGCCTTATCCGAGGTCGGTAACGCGCAGGAGATCCTGTTTGATGACCGCCGTCGCCGCCCGCCGCTCCGTGATGACCCTGTTCTCCGATCCACAGAGTCTGCACAGTCACCGGGTTCGAATGGTCTTGGCGGAAAAGAACGTTACTTGCGATATCGTCGATGTCGATCCACTCAAGCTCCCCGAAGACGTTATCGATCTGAACCCCTATGGTACGGTTCCGACACTGGTCGATCGCGAGCTCGCGCTATACGACTCGCGGATCATCTGCGAGTACCTCGACGAGCGTTTCCCGCATCCACCCTTGCTGCCGGTTGACCCGGTTTCGCGTGCCAGTGCCCGCTTGTACATGTACCGGGTCGAGCATGACTGGTATCAGTTGGTCGAACAAATTTTGGGCGGTGGCAAGCCGGCAACCAAGGCACGCAAGGAGCTGCGCGAAGGTCTTACCGCCGCCGCACCCATCCTTGCCCACAAGCCGTTTTTCATGAGCGAAGAGTTCACGCTGGTCGACGCCAGCATTACGCCGCTGCTGTGGCGTCTACCCGCGCTGAGTGTTGAGCTGTCGGGTCAAGCGGCCAAACAGCTCAACACTTATGCTGGCACCATGTTTACTCGCAGCGGTTTCATTGGCAGCCTGACCGAACCCGAACGCGAAATGCGCCGCTGACCGGTAGCAACGGGCCGCCTTATGACATCCAATCGACCCTATCTCATCCGTGCACTTTACGAATGGTTGGTCGATAACGAATTGACTCCCTATTTGCTGGTAGATGCCGACCGTGATTCGGTCCAGGTGCCGAGCCGGTACGTCGAGGAGGGGCGCATTGTGCTCAATGTCAGTCCGACCGCGGTGCGGGACCTCAATCTGGGTAACGAACTCATTGCCTTCGAGGCGCGCTTTGGGGGCGCCGCGTTTGCGATTTCCTTGCCGCCGGATGCGGTGCTTGGGGTCTATGCTCGTGAAAATGGCAAGGGGATGCTGTTTCCTGAGCCGGATACCGAAGAGCCCGATCCGCCGAAGCCAGATGGTCCGACAACCAACGGACGTCCCACGCTCAAGGTCGTTAAATAGTCGCTTAACGACGCCGCCGAAAGGGCACGACCTTGGCGTTCTCCCTGTCCGGTAGCGGCGCATTCTGCGTGGCCGCCGGATCTCGTGCGTCTTCGCTAGTCTTCGGCAAACCGTCGTCGACTGCCTCCAATTGCGTGCCGAGCATCAGCAGATAGCCAGTGCGCCGACCCACACCCTCCAGGCTGAATTCGAAGCGGTACATGCGGCGCAGGCGCAGGCCCTGATTAGTCCGGCGCACGCCTATACGCGCTAGAGCGACGGTTTCGTCAAGGAACTGTAAGCCGCGGTTGTCGCAGTAGCGGCGGGCCAATGTGGTCGCGAATTCACGCGCTCGCGCGCCGTCTAGCCATATCCACGCGACCAGAAGCACGACAAGCAGGGACAGCAGGTTGGTAAGCATGGTGCGGTTACCTTCGCATCGAGCCGGCCATGGCGACCATTCGTGCCAGCGGCCCAATGGTATCTCTTGACTGTTAGAGCATACACGTAAAGCGGCCAAGTTTTTGACAAACCCAGGGGAGCGTTATGCTCCGTCGCACCATGCCGCCTCGTAGGCGTTGTAGGTGGTACTGCTACTGAACAGCGTCGCGACCCGGCGTCGAATCAATCTCACTTCATGCTCGGTCTCGGTGGGGTTGAAAAGCGCCTCGTCCATGGCCTCGGCCAAGGCCGTCGGGTCGTCGGCCTTGCAAAGATAGGGGTAATAGCTGCCTAGGACCTCGGGGGTGCTGCCGACTCGGGTGGCCACGATCGGTGTCCCCAGAAAGCCGGCCTCCAGCAAGGTCGTACCAAATGGGTCCTCGCGCGATGATTGCACCAGTAATTGGGCGTGCCGGACGGCTGCTAAGGTACTGGCATGGTCGAGGTCGGGTAGAAAGAACACCTGTTTGCTCAGGCCGAGTAAGCGGACCCGATGGCGCAGCTGAGCTAGGTGTGGGGTCGTGCGGCCGATCAGCAGTAGGGCGCAGTCGAGTTGTTCGCGCAGCAGACGGCGGTAGGCCTGTAACAGGACGTCTTGGCCCATGCTGGGCAGGTAGTCGGCTACGTTTACCAAGTAGCGGCCGTAGCTGCCGATGTTGGGGCGAAAGTCGCGGCCGCGGCTCTGTTCTAGCTGGCCGACATCGATACCGTTCGGGATAGTGCACACTTGCGGCTCCCTGAGACGTAGCGTTCGCGTGGTCAAGGCGCTGAGGTCCTGCGAGCAACAGACCAGGCTATCGGCTTGGCGTAGCATCCAGCGTGCAGCGTTGAGCAGGGTGCGACCATATTTCTGTAGTGCCAGGATATCGTCGCCGTGCAGCGAGTACACCAGGCGTAAGGAGTGGCGGCGTGAGCGACGCAAGAACGAAAAGACGAAGTAGTCCAGTCCAGGATGGTGTGCGTTGATCACCTGGATGTCGTAGCGTTCGATGAAGGCCCGCCATGTCTGCAGGTCGGATCGCAGACTGCGTGCGAATTTGACCAAGTTGCCTACCGTTTCTTGGGCCCCGGTTGGTGCCCGCAAGCGGCCGTTCGCGTACAGGATACCGGCGCGCTCGCCGGTCACCCGCAGTTGGTGTTGCGATCTGTCGGCGCAGAAGATGATGGGACGGAGCCGCTCGTGTCGTGCGGCCTGACGTGCCAGGTTGACTACCACCTGGTTCACGCTGCCATGGGCTTTGAGATCCCAAGGCACGACCAGCAACAGGCTTGGAGGACCCTTCACGTCGACCTCCTAGCAGCATCCGGCTGTTGCCGGGTAGCGGATTAGTTGTCGTCGTTCATTCGCCGAGGCGGTCGCGGCGTAGTCGCGAACGCCGGTCAAACAGTCGATTCGATCCGAGCAGTACCGCCGTCATACTGCCGAGCCCGGTACCGGCGGCGATCAAAAAGAGGATCATTAGCTGGTACTTGGCGGCCTCCATCGGTGGACTACCGGCCAGGATTTGTCCCGTCATCATCCCAGGTAAACTGACGATACCAGCCGTGGTCATCGAGTTCACGATCGGGATCAGCCCAGCGCGAAGTGCGTCACGCCGGATGTCGCCGATTGCCTCGATAGCGGGTTGGCCGATCGCCAAACGGGCCTCGATCTGTAGGCGTTTATCCAAGGTTTGCCTGGTCAGGTGGTCGAGTGAGACGGCAACGCCAGTCATGGTGTTACCGAGCAACATGCCGAGCAACGGGATGGCGTATTGCGGTGCATACCAAGGCGTTGGTTGCACCACGACCAGCAGTGCCAGGACGCTGATCGAGAACGACGACAGAAACATCGAAAGGGTACCGGCGCCATAGCCCCAGGGTCCGCTCAGGCGATGACGTTGGCGCGCCATCACTTCGTAACCGGCGACCGCTAGCATCAGTGTGGCCAATCCGGCTACCAGCCAGGGATTGGTCGTGCTGAACAGCGCCTTGAGCACTAGTCCGAGTAGCAGCAGCTGCACTGTGGCACGCGCTGACGCGATCAACATGCGCCCGCCGATCTCCAGACTCAGCTGCCAGGAGAGTCCTGCCAACATCAACACCAGGCCGGCGCTCAGGGCAAGGTCGTAGGGGCTGAGTAGGATCAGGCCCTCAGGCGTCATCCCGATGCTCCAGCACGCCGTCCCGTATGCGGTAGTGTTGGTTGGCGACGCGCGACTGCTGTGCCGGATCGTGGCTCACCCAGAGAACGCAGCCGTGCTTGTCCCGTCGCCAGTCTGCTAGCAGCTGCTCCACGCGCTCGGTGTTGTGTTGATCGAGATTGGCTGTCGGTTCATCGAGCAGCAAGGCTTGCGGCGCGTGCGCTAGCGCACGGGCCAAGGCAAGCCGCTGGCGCTCGCCACTAGACAGGCGCTGGACCTCCCAATCGAGTACCTCAGACTCGAACCCAAGTGCGACGAGATCGGGGGCGTGCCAGTCTGCGGCGTGTTCGCCGACACACCGTGCCCACCATTGGCTGTCCGCCGCGAGGTAGTTCACGCGGCGTCGCCATTCGGGCCCACTCAGGCGGCTGCGCGCCTGGTCGTCGAGCCAGACCTCGCCGTCGGTCTGGTCGAGATCGGCGATAGCGCGCAGTAGCAGGGTCTTGCCACTGCCAGAGGGACCGGACAGCGAGTAACAGCTACCGGCGACGATGTGCAGGTGATCGGCCCGGACACCGGCACCGGTGAGACCCTCGATGCGCAGGCCGCTCACCGCCGGCGGGTGAAGATCAGATCCCACACATCATGTCCGAGCCGCTCGCCGCGTTGCTCGAACTTGGTGTGCGGCCGCTTGAGCGGTCGTGGGCAGTAGTTGCCCGGGCCAGCCTGGTTGGTGAAGTGTTCGCTCTGTTTCTCGAATGTCTTCAGCATGTGTTCGGCATAATCTTGCCAGTCGGTCGCCAGGTGCAAGAAGCCGCCGGGACGGATCACACGAGCCAGCTCCGCGACGAACGCGCATTGCACAATACGCCGCTTGTGGTGGCGCTTCTTGTGCCAGGGATCCGGGAATAACAGGTAGACTCCGCTGAGCGCGGCACTTGGCAGCATGCGTTGCACGACCTCGACGGCGTCATGCCGGATCAGCCGAACGTTTTCACTGCCGTCTTGTTCGAGGCGTATGAGCAAGTGACCAACGCCCGGTCGATGCACCTCGATACCCAGATAGTTGCGCTCCGGATGGCATCTTGCCATCTCGGCAAGGCCCTCGCCGTTGCCGAAACCGATCTCTAAAAAGACCGGACGGCGGTTGCCGAACAATTCGGCTAAATCCAGCGGCGTTGGATCATACTCCAGCCCCCAGCGCGGCCAGCGTGTCGCGAAGGCGCGCTGTTGGCCGGCGGTCAGACGGCCTTCGCGCAGCACATAGCTACGGATGCGGCGCGGTGGCGGGCTTGGTCGTTGTGCGGGTGACATCGGGTGCAATTGGCCCCTGGTAGGCGACGCTTGAAGCAGTTTCGGCAATACCCGGGCTGCGGGGGTGTGGCTGCTTGCTTGCGCCGGGGCCGCTAGTCGAAGAACAGCCCATCGACTGGTGACGAGGCCGAAGCGAAACGCCGCGCCGGCATACGCCCGGCGAGAAAGGCCTCGCGACCGGCTTCGATTGCCTTGCGCATCGCGCCTGCCATCTGCACCGGGTGTTTGGCAGCGGCGATCGCGGTGTTCATCAGGACACCGTCACAGCCCAGTTCCATTGCGACTGCTGCATCCGAGGCTGTGCCCACGCCGGCATCGACCAGGATGGGCACCGCGGCGTTTTCGACAATGGTGCGGATGTTCAGTCGATTGCGAATTCCGAGACCAGAGCCGATCGGAGCCGCCAGCGGCATCACCGCGACACAGCCCATGGCCTCGAACTCGCGTGCGACGATCGGGTCGTCGTTGGTATAGACCATCACCTTGAAGTCGTCGCGGATCAGCTCCTCGGCCGCCTTGAGGGTTGCCACTACGTCCGGGAACAGGGTCTTCTCATCACCCAACACCTCGAGCTTGACCAGGTCATGGCCGTCGAGCAACTCGCGCGCTAAGTGACAGGTACGCAGTGCAGTCTGCACGTCGTAGCAACCCGCGGTGTTCGGCAGCAGGGTGTAGCGATCCGGCGGCAGGATGTCGAGGATGTTCGGCTCATCGGCGTTTTGGCCGATATTGGTTCGCCGCACCGCGATGGTGATGATCTCGGCCCCGCTGGCCTCGATGGCTGCGCGGGTTTCCTGCAGGTCACGGTACTTGCCGGTACCGACCAGTAGGCGTGAGTCGTAGGATTGGTCGGCAATGACTAGCCGGTCGTCGGTGGTCTGCGACATATTTAGGCCTCAAGCGCTGCGGGGCGTAATGACTAGGACGGCGAGGGGCGTTGCATCAACCGCCGCCGATGGCTTGGACGATCTCGATCTGGTCGTCGGCCCGCAGTGGATGCGTGGCGTGTTCGCTGCGTGGTACCAGTGCCGCATTGACTTCCACCGCAAAGCGCCGATTGCCGATATCGAGCGTCGCGATCAAGTCGGACAACATACTGTCATCCGGTACCTCGCGGGGGTCGCCATTGAGCGTAATTTGCATGGCCATCGGGCATCAAACCTATGTAATAAAGCATGATTTTACACTAAACTCTGGCCGCCGAATCACCCTGGTCTAGCATCGACCCTAGCCTTCGCCATCTCCCGAAAGGAGCGCCCGAGTGGGCAGTTTTCACGAGAACCTGATCTCGCTCGATGAGGCCGGCAGCCTCGATGGGCTATTTGTCAGTCGAGCCAGGCGCACCCCCCAGCGCGATGCCTACCGCTATTTCGACAAGCCAAGTAACGCTTGGTTGGCCTACACCTGGTCCGAGATGGCAAGCCAGGTCGCGCGTTGGCAAGCGGCGCTGCATAGCGAAGACCTAGCGCGCGGCGGGCGGGTTGCAATCCAATTGCGCAACTGCCCGGAATGGGTAATGTTTGATCAAGCCGCGCTAAGTCTGGGCTTGGTCACCGTGCCCTTGTACACAGATGACCGCCCGGACAACATCGCTTACATCCTCGGCGAGGCCGATGTGACCGTCGTGTTGGTTCAAGACGCCGGGCGCTGGCGTCGGCTGGCCGAGGTGGTCTCATCGGACGGTCCGCTGCAGCGGGTGCTGTTGCTCGACGATAGCGAGACGGCCCGGCAGCTCGCGGCCGAAGACGACCGAGTGAGCATCGTCGCCGATTGGTTGCCACAAAGCGCTGGCGAACTCGAGCGGCGGAAAGACGCCGATCCACATGCCCTGGCCTCGATTGTCTACACCTCAGGCACTACCGGGCGCCCCAAGGGCGTAATGCTCAGCCACCACAACATGATGTCGGTTGCCCACGGCGCCCTGACCCTGCTCGATTGCTACCAGGAAGACGTGTTCCTGTCTTTCTTACCCTTGTCACACACACTAGAGCGCACCGCTGGATATTACTTGTGCATCATGACCGGCGCCTGTGTCGCCTACGCGCGTTCTGTCGCACAGCTCGGCGAAGACCTGACAACCGTTCGACCGACCGTGCTGGTCGCGGTGCCGCGGATCTTCGAGCGGGTCTATGGTCGAATCGTCCAGCAGATGGAGAAGAAGGGCACCAAGGCGAAGTGGCTGTTCGAATTAACGGTGCGTATCGGTTGGCAACGCTTTCTTTGGCAACAGGGCCGCGCCGGATGGCCGCTCGGTAGCTTACTGTGGCCGCTGCTCGAGCGTGTGGTGGCCAGCAAGGTAACGGCCAAACTGGGTGGCAGCTTGCGGGCCGCGATCAGCGGTGGTGCACCACTCAACGAGCAGATCGCCCGGGTCTTTATCGGTCTTGGTGTACCAATCATACAGGGCTACGGACTGACCGAGACGGCACCCGTGGTTAGTGCGAATCCGCTCGAGGACAATGTCCCGAGCAGCGTCGGGGTCCCGATTCGCGGCGTGCAGGTAAGGATCGGTGAGAACGATGAGTTGCTCGTGAACGGGCCGGGTGTGATGCTCGGCTACTGGAACGACCATGCCGCAACCGCCCAAGTGATCGATCCCGACGGTTGGCTGCACACTGGCGACCAGGCGCGCATCGACGAGACCAAGCACATCTATATCACCGGGCGCATAAAGGACATCCTGGTGCTGTCGAATGGAGAAAAGATCCCTCCGAGCGACATGGAGTCGGCGATTCTGCTCGATCCGTTGTTCGAGCAGGTGCTCGTTATCGGCGAGGGTCGGCCGTTTTTGTGTGCATTGATCGTGCTCGATGGTGATCATTGGGTTGGCTTCGCGCAGGAGCAGGGCCTAGACCCTCTAGATCAGGCAAGCCTGGGTCACACCAGGGTGTCGCAGGCCGTCGGTCGCCGCGTAAAGGCCGCACTTAAAGACTTTCCGGGCTATGCAAAGATTCGTCAGGTTCATCTTTCGATAAAGCCCTGGACGGTCGAGGATGGGCTGATGACGCCAACCCTGAAGATCAAACGCGCGAAAGTCTTGGAGCATTTCGCGCGCGAGGTGGAGGCGATGTACTCCAACGGCGGTGCTTGAGGCGTTGCCCATGCGTTCACTACAATTGGGCAGGGCTGGAACACAGCTACAGGGATGGTTGCGGTCAGTCCATTCAGCACAGAGTTAAGTAGATCACTCAGCGGGTGTAGTTCAATGGTAGAACGGAAGCTTCCCAAGCTTTTAATGAGGGTTCGATTCCCTTCACCCGCTCCACACATCCCATCAGTCCCCCAACCTACCCAGCAAGCGCCTCACGCAGCACCTGGGCAATGTTTTCCGGTGTCTCGCCATGGTGGATGAACGAGCGGATGACGCCGTCTTTACCGACGATATAGGCGCTTGAGGAATGATCCATGGTGTAGTCCATTTTTGAGTCTTCGAGCGGCACCTTTTCAAACATCACGAAGTGGCTCTTGGCGACCTCGGTCACTTGCTCGAGCGAACCGCTCAGGCCGATGAAGCTGGGGTCGAAATAGCGCACGTACTCGCCAACTCGCTCGGGGTCGTCGCGCTCTGGATCGATGCTGATAAATAGCGTCTGCACCTGTTCCCGCTCGGCGTCGCTGAGCTGTTTCAACCCGGCCGCGATCTTGCTCAACGCGGTGATGCAGACGTCCGGGCAGTGGGTGAAGCCAAAGTAGATTGCGACCACCTTGCCGCGAAAATCCTCCAGGCTGACCGGGCCTTGATCCGACAGCAGAGTGAAGTCTCCGCCGAGATCGGCATAGCCGTCGGATGCTGGCTTGAGTCCACTGTGCAGCCCGGCCCACAGACCGATGCCGATGGTAAACAGCGCCAGTAGCGCCAGAATCAGAAACCGCTTCTGTTGTTGCATGCCTTGTTACCACCTTCTCAGCATGGGGGCTTTGCTCGGCTCCCACGATCGCGCATGATGGTCGGCCACTGTAATGGCGTCAACTCAGCATGCTCAAGTTCTTCGAAGCGCGCGACAGCCTGGAGGCGCGCCAGCTCATCGATGCCCTTAGCGCCCATCGCATCGAGGCGACGGTACTCGGCGAGTATCTAAACGGCGGGGCGGGAGAACTATCGGCGATCAACTTCCCTTGGGTCTGGCTGATCAACAACGACGATCTGGCGGCGGCCCAAGAGGTGCTGGACGGGTTTCTCGCCAGCCGCGGCAGCCTGCCACGAGCCGGGCCCTGGGTCTGCGCGGAATGCTCGGCCCAGGTCGATGCCGGTTTCGACATTTGCTGGCAGTGTGGCGCGCCGCGTAAGTGAGTGCCGATTTCGCGCAGCGCTTGCTGAGCTGGTTCGAGCACCATGGCCGCAAAGATCTACCATGGCAGCAAGGGGTGACCCCATATCGGGTCTGGGTGTCCGAGATCATGCTGCAGCAGACCCAGGTAGGTACGGTCGTGCCCTTCTACGAGCGCTTCATGACGCGCTTTCCAGAGGTGTCAGACCTGGCTGCGGCACCGCTCGACGAGGTGCTGCACCTTTGGTCCGGACTCGGCTATTACGCCCGAGCGCGCAACCTGCATCGCGCCGCGCAACAGGTATGCGAACTCTTCGGCGGTTGCTTTCCCGATGACCTAGAGCGCATGCAATCTCTGCCGGGCGTTGGCCGTTCGACCGCTGCGGCGATTCTGTCGTTGGCCATAGGACAGCGCCAGACGATACTCGATGGCAATGTCAAACGCGTGCTCGCAAGACACGCGACCCTGTCTGGCTGGCCAGGACAGGCCGAGGTCGCGCGCAAGCTCTGGGCCTTGGCGGAACAGCGCACCCCGACTCGGCGCGTGGCCGAGTACAACCAGGCGATGATGGATCTGGGTGCAACGGTCTGCACGCGGTCGCGCCCGGACTGCGACGCCTGTCCAGTGCGTACCGACTGCGCCGCACGACGCCTCGGGCGGCCGCAGGACTACCCTGGGCGGCGGCCAAAGCGTGCCCTGCCGGTGCGTGCGGTGCGCATGTTGCTGGTGCGTGAACCAGACGGGGGCGTCTTACTCGAATGCCGTCCGCCGAGTGGTGTCTGGGGCGGCCTTTGGTGCTTGCCCGAGATCACGCCCTCGACCGACCCGCTCGATTGGTGCACCGACCAACTACAGCAGGCCGGCGCTTTGGGGCGGCGTTTCGCCCCTCGCCGGCATACCTTCAGTCATTTTCACTTGGATATCGAACCGCTCGAAATCCTGTTGAATCAACCGGGTTGCCGCGTGCTGGAGGGGACCGGCCGGCTTTGGTATAACCCTTGGCAACCGAACAACGTCGGGCTGGCGGCACCGATCGCGCGCTTGCTCGAAGAGGTGGTCGGACCGACGACAACTGGAGAGATCGATGGGTGAGATGGTGAACTGTGTGCACCTCAAACGCGAGGCCGAAGGCCTTGACAAGCCGCCCTATCCGGGGGAGTTGGGTAAACGGATATTCGAGAATGTCTCGAAGGAGGGATGGAAGGCGTGGTTAGGTCACCAGACCATGCTGCTCAACGAGTATCGCCTGAACCCGATCGACCCCCAAGCGCGTACCTTTCTCGAGAGCGAGATGGAAAAGTTCTTCTTTGGCGGGGGCTCCTCGGCACCGCCCGATTTCCAGCCGCAGTAGACACGATTGGCCCACGCGAGTTGCTTGACTCGTACCAGTCGGGCCGCTTTAATACCGCGTCTTTCGCGCCGCCTCGGCGCGACCTTCCTGCGCCCAGGTAGCTCAGTTGGTAGAGCAGGGGACTGAAAATCCCCGTGTCGGCAGTTCGATTCTGTCCCTGGGCACCATCGCACATTTTCGACCTGGGAAATCACCTAACACCTTGAAAGGTAAGGTGGTTTTTACAGTTCGAAACCCCTCGTTCTTCACATAGCGTAAACGGTCGGCAAAGACCAGCCGCAGTACCGCTCTTTTGTCTTCCAGGCGATCAGATTCCCAAAGATTACAAGGGTTTGCGAGGAAGGACATTGCAGTTCGAAAAGTTTCATCAAACCCTCTCACTGGCTGGTGGGCGCGTTCGATCTTTTCCTGCAGTTCGATCTTGTCAGCTTCTAGTTTTTTGATGCGTTTTTCATAGGCGGGGATTGCGGTCCCGGAGTCTGCCTCCACGATCCGGTCCAGCAACAGCTCTATGTTGCGGTCGGTCTTTTGCAGTTCAATTTCCATGTGTTTGCGGTGCTGCGCGAGAAACGCCAGCCGATGATTCCAGGGCTCCTTGATCATCTCGCGGACGAGTTTATACAACCCTTCGGTGGGCTTAAGTTTGCGCAGGAGCTTCGCAAAATCGCCTTCCAGAGCATCGCGACGAATGGATTTGCCGTAGCTTTCGCAGCCCTTCTGACGACACAGATAGTATGGATATTTTTGGTACATACCTTTAGAAAAACCGGCGGTCATCGGGTGGCCACATGAGCCGCATGCGACAAAGCCACGTAGAGGAAACTCCTCGTTGAGGTTCTTACGAGCCGGGACATAAGCGTTGCCTTTGAGCCGCTGCTGAATCTTCTGATAGTCCTCGAAGCTAATCAGACCTTCGTGCTGCGCTGGTCTTAACGACACGTTCCACTCAGGCTTTTCGATGTATCCGGCGTAGATGACGCGGGTCAGGAGGTTGGTTACGCGCTGGGCGCGCACGCCGCCTTCCGATCCGTCGCGTGGGAACTCGGGAAAACTCTCCAGAAAACGCTGGACTTCGGCCTGGAGCTGAAACCGCCCCGAGGCGTAGCCTTCCAATGCCTCCTGGACAATACCGGCCAGTGGCTCATCGCGCACGAGCAGTTTTCCTTGGCCATTCACTTCCTTGAAGCGGTATCCGACCGGTGCAGGAAATACCCAGTAACCTTGTTCGATGCGCGCCTGCATCTTCTGCAGGGTCTGTCGGGCCATTTGTTGGCGTTCAAGTTGCCCTTGGGCGGCTACGATGGTTTCGATGAATTCACCCTCCGGGGTATCTTCGAACGTGAAGTTCAGACACTCCACCGAGGCATTGACGGCGGCAAGTTCCTGGCGCAACTGAAGGTGGAACATCGTGTCGCGGGCAAAACGCTTCAGATCGTCAAAGATCACAATATGGGGTTCGCTGGCATGCTTTTTTAGGTAAGCCAACATCGCCATCATGCTCGGTCGCTTCAGAAAACTCCCACCGCCGGTTACATCATCGGCGAAGACCATTTCCACGGCGTAGCCCTTTTCTGCGGCGTATTGACGGCAGCGATGCTCCTGGCTGGTCAAGCCATGGCCATGGGTTTTTTGTTTTGGGTCCGACACCCGGCAATAGAGGACGGACTTTGGCTTAGTGACTCCGTTCGGTTCAGGTGCTGCCTTCATTCTGCTGGTCCTCCTTGCTGGCATGCGTGGATGCGATGCGGTTAAAGTGTTTCTGGTGTTCTTCCATCTGTACGGAATTTTCAGAATCAGCGCCAGACAAATCGCCCTGCGCAGGTGTCTTTCCTCGGAATAACAGTTGCACCGAATCGAGACCCACGCCGATATCGACGCAGGTACATAAAATGCGCCAGAGCACAGCAAGGAACTCGTTCTGCTCCTCCACGCTCATCTCGAACTCGGCGAGATGATGCCGGTACTTGTCGGGATCGAGCACCGGCGGCTGTAAGGCTTGGGGCTCCGTATCGCTGCTGGGAGGATCGGGGGTTGTCATCGTGTTACTCCAATCGTTTGTCGTTCAACCGCGTTCCCTTTCCTCTTCGTCCTTGAAGAGAACAAAAAGAGAACATGTCTAGCATCGATTTTTGGGTTCAGCAAGCAAAAAACGCTGTGTTGATCGTGACCCTTCACAATTCCGGCTCTTGCTCCAGGCGCGGGCCTTGGTCTTGGGTGGCCGCCTTCTCCGCACGCATCTTTTGCAGCTCCTCGCGCTGTGAACGTGGCTGCACCACCATACGACCCCACAGAGAGTCGCCCGTCTTGTAGCCTTTTTTGCCCTCCCAGAGGCCTGCGACATCGGTCAGGCGGGTTTTACCGTTCGCGCCTTTGATCTCCAGTTGCACGTAGAAGTCAGGCTTGCGGTGTTTGTCTTTACGTTCGTCACTCATGGTGAATACTCCTGTGTCGTGTGATTGAAATGGGCTTTGGCCAGCCCGTCATTAAAGGCCGCTGCGCGGTCCTGGCGCAGCGTCCCTAAGGCGTCTTCCAATGCCAATTGATGCTGAGCGATAGCCTGCTCACGGCGTGCGTCGGTCCCTTGATGTACGGCTTGCACGAGCGGACCGTCCGGCGTCAGATGGCATACGTTGAGGAGCTGGCGACGCTGCTTAAGCAATTGCTCCAGCATGGATTTGGTGTGCATGGCAGGCTCCTAAGGGATGATTGCGGTGAATGCGGCCCCGGCCTGGTCGGCCCAGGCTTGCCAGGCCTTACGCACGCGTTTCACCTCTTTCGGCGGCCAGCCCGCGCCCAGACCATAGAAGGTCAACGCGCAGCCCTTGAGGTTGACATCCGGTGCGGGCAATGCCTTCTTGCCGGACAGCAGGTCTTTCCCGTCGACATAGCTGGACGACTCCAATCCATCGGTAATCACCAGGACTTGGCCATCCTGATGGCAATCAAAATCACTCGTGAATTCCAGCCAGGCGATCAGGTTGGTCGAGGACTGCCCGGTCTTGGTCTGCTCAGGCAACGTGCGGATAAACTGCGCGACCTGACCCGCCACCTTGGCAGCGCGGTTATGGCGCGAAATGGTCACGCGGTGTTGACGCAAGTTCAGCGCGCTGTGTCGCGCACCGAAGGTCTTGAGCTGCACGACATCGCCGGGCTTCAAGGCGTTGATGGCCGCTTGTACATGCGTCGCCGCGCCATGGGCGAAGTTGGCATGCGACAGGAGAAGGTTCGAACCGGACAGATCGATACCGATGGTCAGAGTCTTGGCGCTGGCAGTACCTGCCATCAGGCAAGCGAGCGCAGTTACGAGTATCTTCTTCATTACTGTTTCTCCAGGCATTTGGGGCTGAGCGCTTTCAGGACATCCTCCAGCGAGATCGCCTCGATACGGGCGATGTCTTTGGCGAGCTGTTTGGGATCGGCGGGGTCGTCGGCTTCGAACCGGGATTGGCTGGCGTGGGCACGTTCAGACAGCCATTTCCTGTGCGGCAGCAGAGCATCAGCGATCACCGCGATCACGCGGCTCGCGATTGCCAGGCGCAACTGCGTATCGTCACGCGCATCCAACGCATCGAGTTCGACACCGAGCCTGGCATAGTCACGCTGCGTGCGGCGGATGACGGCGTGATCCTTCAAGGCGGCGCGCAGGCGCGAGACACGGCCCACCAGATCGGTCAGGTTAGCCGTGAGGAGCACCAACAGGCGATGCGCTACGAAAATGTTGATAACCGCCAGGCCGCCGAGCCCCAACGCCAGCACCAGCACGGCCATCGGATTGGCAACCTGCTCGAACACGCTATCCAACCAGCTCTGTTCTACGGATTCGGCCAACGTCCCCAACGACCAAGCATCCGGCACCTGGACCATTTCACCCAGGCCATCCGTATATAGAATGGCGGCCACCAAAAAGCCGATACCAATCAGATACAGCACGATCAGCACCTGTACCGCCGACTCAACGATCCGCATGGCGAGGTTGTTCGGTTTCACTTTGGCCAGGAGATGGAAGCCCGCGATTACACTGAGCGCGCTCAAGGCCATCAGGCCGGGTTCCCAATAGCCTGCGCTTTCACCGGTTGCGGTCTCACCGGCCAGGTAATCGAAGACTTGGTAGACGATCTCCCATTCGACCAAACCTACGGTCAGCAGAAGCACGGCTTGCACAGCACCAAGGAAAATTATCAGAGGCGCTTTAGCGGTAGCCAGCAACAAGCGTTTCACGGTTGCCTGAAATTCCATCAGCTCTTGGGGGCTAAATAGCTGGTGATTCATTTGTCTTTCCTCTTGTTTTCGATACGCTCGAAGTACGGCTTGTGCGCAATGCGGAATGCGCCATCTGCAGCAGCCAGCAGGCGCACGGCGGCTTCGATGCCATCGGCGTAAACGTCCTCCTGGCGCTGGCGTAAGGCCGCGCGCTTTGCCTGCAATGCCGCTTTCTCGTCAACGAAGACCTGGTACAGCGGGGCCAACGAAGGCATGACCAGCTTGGAAGCAGCCTCGTACACGCGCTGGATGCCCGAAGGGTGGATAAGCGTGTTTTCAGTCGTCATGGGAACGCTCCTTAGTAGCTGAGGATTGCGGGAAGGTGATGACGTTGTCCGCCATGGCGCTCGCGGTCGTTTTGTCATCGTTGTTGGGGACTTGGACGGTGTCAGCTGGCGCGCTGCTGGCGCTCACGGCGTGCTTGCGCGGACGATCAAAAAGCCAGCGCGTAATGCGCCGCAGCAGCGCTTCACGGTGATCAGGGTCAGCCGCGTACCGACACACCGGCAGCGCCTTGAAATGCGGCTCGTGCATCAGCCTCAGCGCACGGCCACCAGCACGCGTGACTATCAGACGGCCGCTGTTAGGACTCAGGAAACGCTTGACCTGATCGGTATCCAATACCTCCGCGTCGCGGTAACGCTTCTGCCAGGTGTAGCGGTCCCGCTCGACTAGGGACTTCTTGCCCAAGACACCCGAGAGGTGCTCTGCCGTCTCGTCGTGGTTGGTCGCCAACCAGAACACTGCATCCGCTTCGCCGGAGAACATGCCCCAGCTTTTTGGATAAGCCAGGCGCATCAGTTCGATGTTCTGAGCGATACCGAGCACGGTCTGGCCGTATGATCTGGCGACCGCAAGCATGACCTCCAGGGTTTCGTTATGGCCCTGGGAGGGCAGTTCATCAAGAACGCTCAGGCATTGCCCTTTCTTTTGCGGGACCGCCTCGAAGGTGTAGGCGGTCATGTTGGTCAATAGACGTACCAACGGCGACAGTTCCAGGCGGATCGAAAACACCGGGCCGGTGAAGCTCAGCACGATGTCATCGCACGTCTTGAGTTCAGCCAGCGAGAAGCTGGATGTGCACAGGATTGCCCGAACCTCGGGGATGTCGAGCCATTTGGTTTGTTCCTGCAACGTGGCGCGGACATTGCCGCCCGTCTCGCCGCTGGCGTTGGCCATCGCGGCGGCTGCGCCCTGGATCGCGCCATCGAACGCCGGGTTGTTCAGCATCATGCGAAGCAGCAGGGCGTGTGCTTCTTCCGGCGTAGTTGCCTGTCCGTCAGCCCCAACAACGCGGTAGCCTTTCACGATCAGATCGCGTACGAACGGCAGGTTGTGTTCCTCTTCCGGGTGTGCGGTGAGGACATGCAAGATGACGCCGACAAGGAAGCCCCGTGCGGTATCCGGGAAGAATGGCGTGCGTGCGTCAGGCGGCGTGACGACCAGCGCATGCGAGATGCGGATAGCCCACAAGACGGCTGCTTGTGGTCCGTCACGCTTCACGGCTTCTTTGATGCAATCGAAGGCATTGAAGCACGCACTGACGGCTACAGCGATGAGATAGGGGTCGATCACGAACCAGCGTCGCCAGTCATGTGCAGATAGCCCCCTGGTAACTTGGCCCTTCGGGTCGATCAGAAACACACTTCCAAGCCAGGTCGCGATGATGGTCATGAGCGTGGTCGTCTTACCCGCACCCGTCATCGCGTACATAAATAGGTGGCGGGTGACTTTCACGCCGACCGGTTGCAGCAGGCCAATACCGAGTGCGTAGGCGCGACCGAGCAGGACCTTGCCGGGGTGATGGAGCAGCGCGAGCGTACCGAGCATCCCGGTAAAGCCACCCGTCGCGCGCTTGCCCATGACGAATGCACGCTCGTACCATCGTCTGATATTGATCCCCACCAGGACGATCGAGCGCCAGGGCAGACACGGCCACAGGCGATAATGATTAGGGTGCGCCAGGCCCATTGCGCGAGACACAATGGTCACAAGCGTGCGCGCCACGAATATGACCAGGGGGGCGACAAGCGTGCCGACCAGCTCGTAGTACGTGGGTGAGCCAACCGCGACACCGAATTGAGCGGCAAACCATTGGGCAGCCTGTTGCATGACGGCGGCTTACTGGCGGAAGCCGAAGAATTTGAGCGTGATCGCCCAGGTGATCCGACAAATCCCGGCCCAGATAATCCAGGAGACAACGCCTGCGATGATGCCGACAATGTCAGGTGGTGCGCTGTTTAAGGGGCCCTGGAACAACAACTCCAACAGGGAACGACCGGGAAACAAGAAAATCTCGAGTGGGGTCATGGCTGTGCGCTCTCGTATTTCGACGTGAGAGAATCACAGCATGGGCTTCTGGTCTGAAACCTAGCGAAAACCTAGCCTACAAAGGGACGCCCCAGGCTCTGCCGGTGAAGCAGTAGGGGTTTTTCCTTGCGACGGTGGGTCGGGATGAAGCTGTAAACCGCGAAGATATTCGGCACCAGGAGCAGAAAGATAGGCGTCTGGATCAATTGACTCTGTGGTACTGACCGGTCACCTTTGAGGTGGCTCCAATGAGAGGGGTCGCGCTGCAACCCCCAAGCCGCTTCGAGCGGCTCACCAATTGAAAGCCCTCGGCTTTGCCGGGCGATAGTTACTTCTTACCTAATTACGTCAATGGATATGAAAGAACAACGCAGCGAAGCCGAACTGTTAGAGGATCGGCAAGCGCAAAGCATGATACGGCAGCGTTTTCTGCAATGGGTAACCGATCAAGCCAATGGCAATATAAGACGTGCCAATTGGCGGAACGTAACAAAGAAAATCGAAGACTACACAGGGATCACGATTGGGGAGGATACGCTACGCCAGAAATTTTTGTCTGTCAGCAAAAAGAAGGGAATAGGTCCGCGACCAATCAAAAAGCTTGAGCACTGGCAAGCACTCTACCGCTTATTAACTTCGGACGCTGTCGCTTACCTTCGACCTGATGAGTTACCTGGAAGCGTTTTCAGGTTCTCAAGCTTTTCTGGACTACAGGCGTTTGTTGAGCCTCAAACACGCGCTTGTTTTCCTACAACTCTGCTGGGCAGGTTTTCTAATATCAATCTGGAACGCACTCCCAACCAAATGGCTATCGAGGTCGATTTTCTGGGTACCACATCCATTGGTCCATCGGCCGCTTGCCTGAGAACTTACCGGGATGACGAATTCGAGCTGGATGAATCGTTCGGTGGGCTTTCCTTCGAAGGTGGTGCTGTGCATCGAGGTGACGGCTTTGTCATGGTTGTTGCGCATGAAGTGTTCAGCGATGAACTGCTAGTACTCCTGCTGCTGCAGACCCATCCGGCGCTTGATCAGAGTACAAATGTGTCTGACATTGCGATATCACTTTTTTCAGGGTTGTTATCGTCGCCATTGTTATGCGAACTCACGCCAGATCGTGATGAATCGCTGGCAGATCCAGATAAGAAGGTTATGCACAACTTTGAGGGTGCCCTTGACGTTTTATTTTTGACACGCTGCTGATGGAACGGTACGGAGAATAGCTCATGGTTAGACGGCGGCATTTTTCAGGGAGTAAAGGAACACGAAGCAGTGAGTCAAAGATGTCGAATGGATCAACGATAGATGTACAATTCTTGGAACTAATCAAAGCGCAACGTTATGATGAAGCGATCGCGCTGATTCCCCAAGTTCAAGACATCAATGCGCTTGATCCGAGTTCCGGTGCAACAGCGCTGCATATGGCGGCCGGCCGCCGCGCGACGCGGTTGTTAAAGGCACTCTGGACACGATCTGATCTAAATGAACTCTGCCAAGATACTAACGGCCGCTATCCTTCGGAAGTAGCATGGCATATTGGAGGGGATGAGGCACTTGCGGCCTCACTGATGGAGCGGGAACACGCCTACGCTCAAAAAAACAACACTCAAGCTTGGCCAAAACCTACTCCCGGTTAAGCCATCACTTTGCCGTAAGGGGGGCGCATATTGTCTAACAAAGACAGCAATCTATTTCGATATCAGATACAGATGCTGCGAATTTCTAGGTTTGGACCGTCGCTTATTCTGGAGTGTTGGCTGGTTACCGGAGTCATCTATTGCAGAATACTCTTTTCGGGAACGCCCAACCGAAGCGCTTCGCCTGTCCTTGCGATCGTCGGTTAGCGGGCCCAGAACACCAGTTATCTAGAGAAATACTCGTGTTCGTGCGCAATAGCCATGCATGATAGACGCCGTTACAATCTATTCAGCGACAATATTCATATCTAAGGTTGATTGACGTTACTATGGGTATATTTTTTGACGACGTTAACAACACCCTTTGGGGTGGGCTGTCTGAGGCTATCGGCCTCGCATATCATGAAAGGTCTCTTTTTAGTCATACCACGTTTAGAGATAGCGCCAAAGAAACATTAGAGAAAGTATTCGTTCAGATCTACGAGAATTCAAGATTTTCCGATCCCAATCTTGCTGCTCAAGATCCCCTTAGGCTCTCGTTTTCTGCCGATGAAGACCTCGAATTCGACGTATACTGCGAACCGGATGACGACGACAAGCATGATTTGGAGATACACATTTCTACTGGCGCACTGCACGCATTAAATGATCTTTCGATGCGGGCGCTTTCGGCAGAAGATTTTCTGAACGAATACATTGATGAAAGCAAGAATCTTATGAGGTGGCAAGGCTGTCGCACAATAGAGGCTGAGCCAATAGCGGAACCCAAGTATCGTTATTACGATTATAATGCATCAGTCAATGCTGAAGAAATGGAAGCATTTATCCATGGAGGCTACATAGGCACATATTTCAAAAAAATACCACTAGACGAGAACCGCTCGCATCTTGGCCGAGTTTTAGTTGATATTGCATTGTCATTCCTAGTTCTCCATGAAGAATCTCACTACCGTGAAGGACATTTCTCATACGATAGAGAACTTAGCGCACATGGTAAAGATCTAGACCCTACGACAAATAAGGTGCTAGAACTCCAGGCCGACAAACATGCTGCGGCAGGGGTTTTTGAAATATTTTATTTGCCTAATTACTCAAAGTCAGCTCTTGATTCTTGGCCAATTGGTCAAAGGGGGTTGTTTAGAGTAATTCTGACGGGCATAGCTTTAGCAATTGTCGTCCTTCTTCGAAAAGAGAAGATACATGGGAGGGATAAGTATTACCCTTCCCCCTTGACGCGTTTTGGGATGGCTGCCTTAACAGGAAAGAAGGTTGTCGCATCAAGGGTTGACTCTAAGTACGAGTCTTATTTTAGCGAAGGAACCGCAGGTTATAAAACTTCGATCGAATTCGCCATAACTAGCTTTAACGGGCTTCATTCATCTATTTTTGATCTATTCGCCTTGCTGGATCTTCTACAGTCAGAATCAAGCAACGAAGGATTTCTAGTCCCTGCGGCTCTTCACGGCCTACTACCTATAAAGTTGATAGCATATGATCTTTTTTTGGTGGGGCGCGGCGGAGATAATGCTGGCCTAAGAAATATGATGATTCCAGAATCGCAAGCGCATAATGAAGCCCATGAGGAATATCTGCAATCATTAGAACAGACAAAAGGCAGCTGGATGGAGTTGGCCGAACTGACAAGGCTTCACAACTCAGAAATATATGATTTGTTAGGCAAATATAGAAAAGAAACAATGGGCTCCTCACGGTAGCGCATGTGGTATGCCCGATTTCAATGCAAGAGTGCGCCAAACTCGCCGTGCCGTGTATCGAGTTCTGCTCGGTCTTTCGCCCTCAACTATGTGGTGCGTGGCTCTACTAGGTAGCCGTGGCTCGGACATGTGTGGTCGCTGACCCGGTCCTTGTGCCGTAGCTAGTCCATTTCCGCGAGTAATGCTCCGGCACATGATTCCTTATTGAGCCTTTCCGTTCATGACAGCTTATCTCCTCTGCGCATTCCGCTCCGGTGTGCGCGTTACCGGCGAGCCGTTCCGTTTGTCGTAGCCGACTTCCGCGAGATGTGCTCCAGTTGCATGCGTCACCGTTGAGCCATACCGTTCGTGGTAGCAGACTTCCGCCGCTGCGCGCAAGATGTGTTTTGTACTACAAATGTTCCATTTGCCGCCCAAAACCATCTTGCCAAAGGGACCCGCTGCGCGTCCCTGTTGGATACCCCCGGCCTGATGACGCAGTTTCGGCATCGAGCCTCATGCGTCATGAAAACGGGTCGCCGTTTCAACACGAGCAGGGCGTTTGGCCGCCTGCACCCACCAGTTAAGGGAGCCTCCAAGCTCCCCCGATGCCCCCATGGCACAAATGGCATGCGCATAGTCCCTTGGAACGCTCGCACGAGATATGTGCTGCCGTGGATCGCACCACAGATTGATCATTGGAGCAGAGCGAAGAGATGTTTCGGCTACTAAGGAAGCTCAGTAGCAGGCCATGGAATCCACGGCAATCCCGTCATCGTGGGAGGCGGGGCCAGCAATCGAACAGCGCCCCCGTAGAAGGTTGTTCAGCGTATCTCGCCTCTCGTTTGGCACCCGTTGAAGGATTGCTCAGTATCACGAAGTAGGGAAAAACCAGCTTTGCGCGAAAGACAACAGGATACGTCGGTCCTTTAGCCAAGCCGCCGCCCGGTTCACGCTCAACTACGGAAGTTACTTGGGAAGCACCAACTTTACGGCCAGTGCGCAGGTTACGTAATTCCCCAAACCTCAGCCCGACACCGTCGTCGTTCAGCGTTAGAGGTTCGTCCCTCATGCAAACGAGCGCGTAGTGCTTGCGCTTCCTCCCGCGAAAGTCAAAGCGGCTGGTAACTTTCGAATGCGCTGGAATCTCAAACGGCAGCCCCGACAGGCATTCGGCTGTATGCCATTCGACGACACAAACTGGCGATACATCAATCCGCTTCGCTGGCGACCGCATCGGGCTGAATAGGACCTCCGGCTCTTCTTCTAGACGTACCAACTCCCTCACTGACGGCCCAAGCGCGTTGCCGATTCCCCAGAGAAACACCCCACCATTCCGGCGGCGCTCCTGTTCCTTCCTTTCCAAAATCTCCGTTACGGAATCACCAGCTTCGGGGCCAAAACGGGTCCAGCAAAACCGCGTGGGAAGAAGCATTAATTGTCCTCAAGGAATTTTTGATATTATGCAATAATATGCAGTTAAATGCAACAGATTGCGGAACGATTAGCTGCCTATATGCGGCACAAAGGCGTCAACCAGGCCCAGTTGGCGCAGGAGGCGAATGTAAGCCAATCAACAGTTTCTCGGATTCTTAATGGGCGTCGCGTAAGATCTAGCGAAGCCCTGGTGCGTCTTTCAAGAATATTGCATGAAAATGCATATCCTGCCCCGGATGGGGATAATGCCGGTAGGGAACGGATCTTGAGCGCGGTTGATAACGTTTGGGACGGAAGTGCGGAGCACGCAGAAGTGATTGCTAGGGTCGTAGAAGCCTTGGCAGACTGCTCCAACCATCGGCGATCTGCACAGGGGAGAGACGGTTGACTACAGCCGCCATGAAACTCAAACAGGTGCTGCGGAACGCTGGTTACAGTGAAAGCGCCATTGATGCTGCGTGGCCCGGATGGTGGGACGACGATGCCCTTGATTCACCTTCTGCGGTGACGGAGTTGCGGTTTGCTGTATCGCGCAATTTGGGCCTTGATCCAAGGTTCTTCTTCGATTCAGAGGATAGTCCACGGTTCATATGGCGCGACGAAGTGCACTTCAAGCATTTGCGCACAGAGTCAGACCACGAAAAAGCAGCTCTATCGTCATTCGGCATGTCCATAGGGCGAATCTGCCTGACGTGCACGCCAGGGGGAGGGAGCGTTCGCTCAATTACCGCCTTCGATCTGCGGAACAGCATACTTGTGAACCAGCCTTTCGTTCGATTGGTTGATCTCCTTGGCTTTTGCTGGGCAGTGGGGATTCCTGTAGTCCATTTGCGGGTTTTCCCACTAAGCGCAAAACGCATGGCCGCCATGACTGTGCGCATTGGTGACCGGTACGCAATCTTGCTTAGCAAGGACGCCGATTATCCAGCCTGGATCGCTTTCTATCTGGCCCATGAATTGGGGCATATCGCCCTCGGTCACCTGTCCGAGAACACCGCCGTTGTTGACATGGAGGCTCATGATGGGCAAGGAAGTGCCAATGATAACGAGGAATGCGACGCGGACCGGTTTGCCCTTGAGCTATTGACCGGTCACTCCGAACCCGCGATTCTGCCTGCCACCGAGAAATACTCAGCAGCATCACTTGCTCGCAGCTCTGTTTCCGCTGCCAGAGACTTGAAGATTGAGCCCGGAACCTTGGCGCTATGCTTTGGTCACGCGACAGGAAACTGGCCTATTGTAAATGCGTCCCTGCGCTCAATATACAGTCAATCGAAACCGGTTTGGAAAGAAGTAAACAAGATCGCACTAAAGCAGTTGGATTTTGAGTCAGTACCGAGTGATGCAGAGTCATTCCTATTGGCAGTACTTGGAAGCCCTGCATAATATGATATCGGCGGTTGACAATGATATTGTCTTAAAGGGTGCCTGCTATACTTTACTAGATCGGATAATCGAAGCAATACCGGCAGCACGTACTGAAGTAGGCATACTCGGAGCAGCTCCTTTCGTTATAACCAGACAACTCAAGAAAAAAGCTCTACTGGGTGATAAATCTCTTATCCTGAAATCCTTGGAGGACTTTTTTCGAGAAGCCACAAGACTTGAACCCCAAGAGGAAGAACAACGCCTAGCAGCGGAGTTCGAGTTCGCAGCACAAAGGAAACATCTGTCTCTTGATTCAGGGGAAAGCCAGCTCTGTGCAATGGTTGTTGTTCGGAATATGGATGTTCTCGCAACGGGCGACAAGCGCGCTGTACTGTCGATTGCTCAGCTAATGATCGACGATGATCGACTCAACGCATTAATGGGGCGAGTAAGATGCCTGGAACAGATAGTGTTATCAATCATACAAAATGAAGAGCCATTTTTCGTGCGCAGTTGCATATGCTCCGAGCCATCGGTGGATAGAGCTTTGAATTCGTGCTTTGCTTGCCATAGTCAGAAGATTTGTCGAGACGACATTGAGCAAGGTCTCAACAGCTACATCAGCCATCTGCGGAGCGGTTCGTCCGAGCTTCTTGCCAATTAATGCTGTGGACGCTACTTGACGAAAACCGCGTAAGGTTCCTGTAACTCAGCCACAAGATCGATCTTTATTTTGGATTCGCCATCCTCTCCAGCAGGTTCGCTCGCATCGGTAATCTCTAGGCATGCCTTATCAACTCGCCCCTGGATATATTTGTTGCCTGGTCGTCCTCTACTATTACCAATAGCAACACGAGTATGTGAGAGGGACAACTCTAGTTCCTCTGGTCTAAGGCCTTTAATCACCAGTGCATAGCGAGAACCGAGGACGTTGATTCCTGCCGGAATCAAATCCCACTGTTCACCATTCGCACTCGAGTACTCCGCACGCATCTGTTCGGCAAAGTGTTTCGAGTCCATTGGCTGCATACATAGATAAATGGTACCCCCCCTCGAAACAAATGACTCTGCGAATGGCTGTACCATTGTGCGAGGGTGGCATGTATTGCCGCCGTATCCCCACAGTGCATATCCTTCGTCTTCTATCTCTTTTGATTTGCGGGCGATAATCTCGTCGAGCGGCTCTTTAGCGTGGGTGCCGACCTTCATGTACAGAATTCCTTGGCCTGGCAAGAAAATTTCCGTCACGATTAATCTCCCAGTTTTTCAAATTCGTATTCGTCTTCATGCGCCTTGCCATAATCCAGGCGTTTCTTTTGCTTGACATACCGGACCTTCAAGTGATTCTTTTTTCCATAAAAATGCTCAAGTCTTTCAGGGTCGGTTATGGCTTCACTAGGTCTCGGTGGCTTTGCGTTGGGCAAGCTACGAAATACCAGATTGCATGATTTAAGATCGGGAGCGTCGTCCAAATGATACATGTGCATTTTGGGCATCATTCGGTTTACGTAGAAGCCAGATTCGATCCCAAAACGTTGAGTATTTGCGAGAACGGTCTGTGTCCAGGCGAGGTCGTCATCGTCAGCAATTACAACCATACCCTCGCCGTCGTACCCAATAGCCTCCATACCTCGTTGGGCGAAAACCTCTACGCTCATGCCATCGTTGCTCGCTCCCCAGGGCGGGTTAGTATAGAAGCAATCAAAATGGCCAACATCAGGAAAAGCATCGAAACAGTTGTAGAGCGTAGATTGCAGTCTCTCAAGTCGTTCTTTGTCTGCAAACCGCTCTACAGCATTAACAATCCGTTCGTCAAAATCAAACACGACAATCTTCGACGGCCCATAGTCGATTATTCCTCGCTCTTTTAGATAAGCCACACAAACGCTGATCGCATCACCGTCACCAATGAAAGCTAGCCGTTTGTCGGTAGCCCATCTAGCAACCAGTTCGCTTTGGATGACCATATCTCCGGTCTTCATATAAATCTGGTCCATTTCCCTCAATGGGCGTGGTCGATTTTGCACGACGTCGGATATTGCGTTGATTGCGGCCCTGAGGTCGATCTCTCTGCGAGTATTGTCAGCCATACCTGTCTCTGATGAGTCTTGCTATGTTCGGGAAAACGGTGTTGGCGACGGTGCCGGATACAATTAAGTACCGGTAGACCACAATGGCCTGCCAAGTATCTGCCGCGGTCTCAGTTGGCCGAATTCTGCTGAAAATAGTTCAAAACGTCCATGTTCTGGTGGGGAATTCCGATGATATCGATGCCGTCTTCGCGTGTGAGATAGAACACAACATGTGAGCCTTGCGGGAAGCTGTAATAGCCATCCTTGATGTCCGTTCGGCGTTTGCCCATCGCCGGATTCCCCGCCAGCCAAGCAAAGCGCCGGTCCAGGGAGCGCAAGTAGCGGTCCCGTTGCTTCCGGCCCCAGGTCTTTTGCGTATAGCGACCGATGGATTTGAGATCTTCGGCGGCGCGCGGTGTTATGCGGTACGTCCCTGTCATTCCTCCCGGTCCAGTTCATCCAGCAGGCTGTCCACGCCGTAGTCGGCGACGAATTCACCGCGCATTGCCTGTTCTTCGCCCTGCGCCAGATGTTTTCGAAGGGCTTCGAGTTTGCTCTTGTGCTCCTCCATGTGGCGCAGTGCGTCACGCACGACCTCGCTGGC
Source organism: Chromatiales bacterium (assembly GCA_028284585.1). Taxonomy (GTDB): domain Bacteria; phylum Pseudomonadota; class Gammaproteobacteria; order Chromatiales; family Chromatiaceae; genus Thiosocius. The sequence continues at coordinate 1,856 of JANQRK010000064.1, read as the reverse complement.
CGAGCCGTAGCGACCGCTTGCCACCTCGTTCTTGATGAAGATTTCCCAATGTTCACCCAGACTCAGGCTGGTTGTGGCCATGACGCACCTCGATTATTCATTACTAACAATATTGAATATACCGATTCGCTGTCCGTTGGCAATTGGTTTCTTAATTCTTTGGTGCCGTTTTTGCCCATGTCATCGATACACCCTATCCGGAAACCCACCACTACCCAATCGCGCGGGGCGTCCGGGCGGGCTCTATGGCTGACGCCACCGGGCCTGTAGTCCCAGCCCGTACGGGTAACGATCCCTGACGCAGAATCAGGGGCTCTTGCCCCCCTCAAAATCAAGAAAAATGACGGTTTCCACCCTGGCGCTTTGCTGGGGCGGACCCTCCGCAATTTTTCGTGGATTTTTTCACGAGCGCCTCGTCGCCCGAGTCGGCAGGGGTTGCAGCCAGCAGCGCAGCTGCGCTGGCGCACAACCCCGAATCGAACGAAAGGAAAAGACGATGGGCAGTGAAATCAGAATCTATGTGGCGGACCTGGCCGCCTACAACGCAGGCAAACTGCACGGCGCGTGGATCGACGCGACCGACGAGCTGGAGGACATCGGGCAGCAGGTGCAAACCATGCTGGCGCAATCCCCGGAGCCCGGCGCTGAGGAATACGCAATCCACGACTACGAGGGTTTCGCCGGTTACCCGCTATCGGAATATGAAGGGCTGGAAGCCGCGCACGCGGTTGCTTGCTTCATCGAGGAATACCCGGACTTTGGCGGTGAGCTTCTGAATCACTTCGGCGATCTCGAAGACGCGCGGCGCGCCGCCGACGAGGATTATTGCGGCTGTTACCGCTCGCTGGCCGATTGCGCGCGGGAACTGACCGAAGAGGCGACCGCTATCCCAGAGAACCTGGCTTACTACATCGACTACGAAGCGATGGGCCGGGATATGGCGCTGAATGGCGATGTCTTCACCATCGAGGCAGGCTTCGAAGAGGTGCACATCTTTTGGAACCGTTAGGAAACAGGGCGGGGCCGTGAGGTCCCACCGCATTCAAGGAGGAAAAACAATGACACAGAACCCGATAGAGCTGGCCAAGCAACTCACCCCGTGGTGGATGATGGATATCCGTCGCTTCAATGGACTGGAGATTCATCCCGTACGCAATCTGTTTTCACCACAGCGCGATGAAACGTGTTGTGAACCTTGTGAGCCGTGCGAAGCAGAATGCTGGAGCGTCTGCGGTCACTGCATCGAAGGCGGCATCGAGTGCTTCGAGGACTTCAGCACGGAATCCGAGGCCCGTGGCTTCGCTGAAAAACTACTCAACGCGTATCCGCACCTTCGTAAACATGGGCTTGTTGGATAGGTGAAGCGGTGATCCTGCACACATGCAACTGTGTTTCGACACGACGCGTTTCCCGTTCTGGGGGTATTAAGGGATTCTTAACCAATTTGCTGTAGTTTTTATGGGAAACAAAAGCAGCGAAAAAGGGATGGCGGGACAATGGGGCATGGAGCCACATCGAGATTATGGATCAGCGGCAACTCTATAGCCGCTTATCCATGGTCTGCCGTAGCAGACCACCGCGCCGGGCACCGATCATATCCCGGTAGCGAATATTCGGCCTACGAGGATGGACATGCCTGAAGCGCCGCACTCTCTGACAGCAACATTTGACGCGGCGCGCGACGCTGCGGCATTCGAGAAACTTCGCTATGACGACTTTGATTCGCGCCAGACTGAAATCAAGCTGAGTGACGGTATCCTCGACCCAGACCAGGTCAGCCGACTTGTGAACCCAGCGCGGGTAGTACAGACATCACAGACAGCTCAAGACAAAAAGCGGAAAGCGGATGGTGAGCG
>JANQRK010000061.1 GCA_028284585.1 Chromatiales bacterium | reverse complement strand
TACCTCCACAGCCGCTCCGATTGCTACCGGCTGGAGCGATAGTTGCCGGGTGGGAATCTCACCCACTGAGAGAACGCGCCTTTTCACGGCGCACTGACAGGTCCGGGCTAGCCTCCAGAAGCCCACAGGCCCTAGGCAAACCAAAAAAAAGGCCGTCACTAACGACGGCCCAGTAAGCTCAGGGATTGTCCTATCCGCACTCATTGACCCATGCACTGAAAGATAGTTCCATCGCTCACTCGCCGCGCTCAAAACCGACCGGCCGCATAGTCGGCATGGGCTTGGCGAATCTCGGACTGGTCATTCATCACAAAGGGACCACCGCGGGCAACCGGCTCGTTCAAGGGCCGCCCAGCGACCAGCAGAAAGCGTGCGCCAGACTGTTCTGCTGCAAGCGACACTCGGTCACCTGGTGCCAGCACCGCCAGGTGGTCAGCCGTGATTCCGACGGGTCCAGCGTCGCTATCCCTGGCCTCCAGCGCGCCGTCGATCACATATACAAAGGCATTGTGACCCACCGGCAGGGACTCGGTGAAGCGGCCGCCGGCCGGCAGCTCGACATCCAAGAACAAGGGATCGGTCAAGGGTTGCGCAACCGGCCCCCGGGTTCCGCGCATGGTGCGCCCGGCGATCACCCGGACCCGTGCGCCATCCAGGCCTAGCTCTTCTGGGATCGCAGCGGCGGCATATTGTTGATAGCCGGGTGGATCCATCTTGTGCGCGGCCGGGAGATTTATCCACAGTTGGAAACCTTGCAACAGACCCTCGGCCTGTTCGGGCATCTCCGAGTGGATTATGCCGCGGCCCGCGGTCATCCACTGCACGCCACCGGGTTCGATCACGCCTTCAAAGCCGGCGTTGTCGCTGTGCCGGACACGACCGGCCAGCAGGTAAGTTACCGCCTCGAAGCCACGATGCGGGTGCGGCGGAAAACCCGCGATGTAGTCGTCGGGGTGGTCCGATCGAAAGGCATCCAGCAACAGAAAGGGGTCGAGTTGCTGCAACGCCGGCTGGGCAATCACCCGGGTCAGCTTGACCCCGGCGCCGTCGGTCTCAGGCAGGCCGCGTACCACGCGTACCACATGCCGCAGGCCCTGATCCTCGGTAATAGCTTGAGTAGCTTGTTGGTTCATAGCGATCTCCTCAGGCGGCCTGGCCGGTCGTCGGCTTCGGCAGCCACTGGTCGAGTTCGGCAAGCGCCGCGGCAGTGGCCACGGCGGGATCGGCGGCCACCCGCTCGGCCCCGAGCAGGCGCACGTCTTTGATACCGATGAAACCCAAAACCTGGCGCAGATAGGCGCTGGCGAAATCGGCCGGGCTGCCGAGCGGGACACCCCCGGACGCGACCGCGAGATACACCGGGCGATCTTCCAACAGCCCCTGCGGTCCCTGTGCCGTATAGCGAAAGCTGACACCGGCGCGGCACACGTGATCGATCCACACCTTCAATGTGGAGGGCACGGAAAAATTGTAGATCGGCAGCGTGATCAGCAAAGCATCGGCGGATTTCAGCAGTGCGAGCTCTTCGTCCGAGGCCGCCAGCCTGCCCCGCTGGGCTTCGCTGCGCTGCTCACTGGGTGTCAGGTTGGCCTCGACCCAAGGCGCGTCGATGTGCGGCAGGCTGGCATCGGCCAGGTCGCGATTCACGACCTGCATCCCAGGCTGGCGCTGGCGCAGTCGGTGGACCACTTCGTCACCGATCGCTCGCGACACGGATTCGGCGCGTGGCGCGCTGCTATCCAGGCGCAACAGGGTCTGAACTTCTTTGTCGGCCATTGGCGGTCTCCTGAGATCTGCCGGCAGCCACTGTGGCCACCCGTTGAAACCAGCATGGCTGTTGTCTGAAAGAAGATAAATATAGATAAAAGCATTTTTCTGTTTGATATTATCGAACAATATGGACAAATTCGCTCATCTGGAGGCCTTGGTGGCCGTGGTCGAGACCGGCAGCTTCAGCCGTGCCGCCGAGCGCCTGCGCCTAGGCAAATCCGTTATCAGCCGGCGAATCAGCCTGCTCGAGGCAGACCTTGGCGTGCAGTTGCTGCAGCGAACAACCCGCAGCCTGTCGCTCACTGGGTCCGGCCGCGAGTTCTACGAACGCGCACTGCGCATCCTCGCCGAACTCGACGAGGCCGAGCAGTCGATCGCCGATACCTCGGCCGCGTTGCGCGGCCGCCTACGGATCGCCGCACCCCTATCGTTTGGGCTGCGCCATCTCAGTGCGACATTGAACGCCTTCCTCCACCAGCACCCGGCGATCGAACTGGACGTCGATCTGAACGACCGCGAGGTCAACCTGGTCGAGGAGGGTTTCGACCTGGCGATACGTATCGGCGAGCTGCCCGACTCGAGTCTGTTGGCACGCCGTCTAGGGACCATCCGCTTCGTTACCTGTGTCAGCCCGGACTACCTGGCCACGCAGGGTGTGCCGACCCACCCCGGTGAACTCAGCGATCATGTCGGCCTGCAGTACACCAACATACCGCCGGCCCGGATCTGGCAATTCGATGACGGCAGCGGGCAGCTGTTGAGCAAGCCCCCGGGCATCCGCTTGCGGGCCAATAATGGCGATCTGCTGGCATCCGCCGCAGCGGCGGGGCTCGGCATTGTGAACACACCGACCTTCACCGCCAGCGAGATGATCGTGAACGGCAGGCTAGTGGTCATCCTCGACGCCTACCCGCGACCCGCGATCGGGATCCACGCGGTATTTCCGCCCGGTCGCTTGATCTCCCGGCGCGCCCGCCATCTGGTCGACTTCCTGGCCAGCGACATCGGCGATCTCCCGGCCTGGGACCGAGCAATAGGTATCCAAGGCGATGCCCAGCGTTAGCCCGACCGAAGATACTCTAAAGGGCACCTAAAAATTGAGGTGCCCGAGCAGCATTGGGATGTCCTTGGACAAGAACGCCATTTGGCTTTTTTGGTCCCCTTTAAAGAGCGGACGTCAATCGAAGAGATGGCGTAACACGATGGTCTCTGCGCGGTCCGGTCCGGTCGAAATGATGTCGATCGGTGTCTCGCACAGTTCCTCGAGTTTGCTGAGATAGGCACGTGCGGCCTCGGGCAGGGCGTCGCGCGAGCGAGTGCCCTCAGTGGATGCCTGCCAACCTGGCATCTCGACATAGATGGGCTCGCACGCGGCGAGTCGGTCGGCACCAACCGGTGGCACGGCAATCTCTTCCCCGTCGAGCCGATAGGCCACACAAATCTTGATCGTCTCCAGGCCGTCGAGTACGTCGAGCTTGGTGATGCACATACCGGACACACTGTTGATCTGCAGCGAACGTCGCAACGTCACGGCATCCAGCCAGCCGCAACGCCGCTTGCGCCCGGTGGTGGCGCCGAACTCGTGGCCCCGGACGCCGAGCTGCTCGCCAGCCTCGTCGAACAGCTCGGTCGGAAAGGGCCCGGCTCCGACCCGCGTGGTGTAGGCCTTGACGATCCCGAGCACGTAATCGATGTCGCACGGCCCTACTCCGGCACCGCTGGCCGCACCACCGGCCGTGGTGTTCGATGAGGTCACGAAGGGATAGGTGCCATGGTCGATGTCCAACAACGCCCCTTGAGCCCCCTCGAACAGGATACTTTTCTCTCGCCGACGCAGGGCATGCAAGGTACCGGATACGTCCTCGATCATCGGGCGAATCTGCGCGGCCTGTGCCAAGGCCTCGTCGAGCACCTGTTGGTAATCCACCGTGTCGACCTGGTAGAGGTGAGCCAATGCGAAGTTGTGGTAGTCCATCACCTCGCGTAGACGTTCGGTGAACTGGCCATCGTCGAGCATCTCGCCGAGACGGATGCCGCGGCGCGCCACCTTGTCCTCGTAGCAGGGACCTATCCCCCGACCGGTTGTCCCGATCGCCTTGTTGCCCCGGGCTACTTCACGTGCCCGATCGAGCGCAACATGGTAAGGCAAGATCACCGGGCAGGATTCGCTGATGCCGATCCTTGCGCGGGCGTCTACGCCGCCGGCCTCTAGCATCCGCAGCTCCTCGAGCAAGGCATCGGGCGACAAGACGACACCGTTGCCAATCAGGCAGCGAACGTCGGCCCGCAGCACACCCGACGGGATCAAGTGCAACACGGTCTTGCACCCTTGGATGACTAGTGTGTGGCCAGCATTGTGCCCCCCTTGAAACCGCACGACTGCATCGGCCTTGTCGGTCAGCAAATCGACGACCTTGCCCTTGCCTTCGTCACCCCACTGGGTGCCGATAACGACCAGGTTCTTACCCATTGACTGTGTCTCTTTGTCGCTAGCGCCTAGAGCGGGACGATCTCCCAGCCCTCGGTCTTCTTCTGTAGTTTGAAGCGACAACCCATCTCCGCCGGGTCACCGCGTTGGTCAGGCAGCTCACTGATCACCACCCGACCCTGCGCTCGCAACGCAGCGATCTGCGCACGCAGATCGGCATCCGAAGAATGCGGCGCGAGGATCGCATCGGTGAGCGGCAGCGGGGCCTGTGCGCCCAAACGCATCAGGGTCTTCAGATCCGCAGTGAATCCGGTCGCCGGCCGCGCCCGGCCAAACACCTTGCCGATTTCGTCATAGCGGCCACCGCGCGCGACCTCCTGACCCTGACCAGGTACGAAGGCCGCGAACACCACACCCGTGTGAAAACGGTACGCGTGCAGCTCGGCGAGATCGAAGTGTACCGGCACGTCGGGCAACGACCGGCGCAGTTCGGCCGCCACGGCTTCGACATAGTCGATTGCCTGGGCCACTGCAGGCGGTCCATCGGCCAGCAGTTGGCGCGCCCGCGGTAATACCTCGTCGTCGCCATTGAGCTGCACCAGGCCCAGCAGCATCCCCCGCATCCTCTGGTCCAGCGCGAAGCCTTCGAGGAGATCATCGATCTCTGCAGTGGCCTTGCGTTGCAGGGCTTCGAATAATGCCGCCTCCTGGCGTTCACTCAAACCAGCGGCGTCCGCCAAAGCCCGGTAGATACCGACATGCCCAAGATCGAGGTAGACATCGTCGAGACCGGCAATGCGCAGGGTCTCGAGCATCAACTGCAGGATTTCTACATCGCTCTCGACGCCGGCATGCCCGAACAATTCGGCACCGATCTGCAATGGCGAACGCGAGTCCGCGAGTCCTTCTCCACGGGTGCGTAACACACTGCCGATGTAACACAGTCGGGTCGGTGCTTCGGTACGCAGGCGATGTGCATCGATCCGCGCGGCCTGTGGCGTGATATCGGCCCGCAGCCCGAGCTGGCGACCACTGAGCTGATCGGTGATTTTAAAGGTCTGCAGATCGAGGTCGCGCCCAGTGCCGGTCAGCAGTGATTCGAGGTACTCGATGAATGGCGTAATGACCAGCTGGTAGCCCCAGGCTGTGTAGCAATCGAGCAGGACACGGCGCAGCGTCTCTATGGCGCGTGCACGCGCCGGCAACAGCTCGTCTATGCCCTCGGGCAACAACCAGGAATTGTCGTGGATCACGCCTAGCCGCCTCTACTTCACCAGATACAACAGCAGCAACCCGCCCAGCATGGTAAACAGCCCGACACCGCGCACCGCCTTGTCGCTCATTTCACTGACCAATTGAAGCATCGTGCGGAACCGCCCTGGACTGGCGAACGGCAGGATTCCCTCGAGAACCAGCATCAAGGCCAAGGCCACCCAAAGGTCCTGCCACATTGTTCCGTCCACAAAAAAACCCGGACGTCCGGGCTACTTAGAACCTTAAGATCACTCACGTCAGACTGTTGTAGAGTCTGACATGAGCGACGACTGACTTGTTGCAGAGTGTCCCAGATCCCCTGGGCCTTGTCCATTGACAGCAAGATGCGAATGGCCGCTACGCACCACCGCCAACCCAGTGCTTTGTGCGGCCCCGCCGCATGCTCGGCAGGGCTCGAACGAACCGATCAGTTGCCCTCGGATTTGAAGAACCGGAAGAACTCGGAATCCGGGTCGAGCACCATCATGCTGCCCCCATCGGCGAACACGTCTCGGTAAGCGGTCAGACTACGCCAGAAGGCATAAAACTCCGGGTTTCGCTGGAACGCCGAGGCATAGACCTCGGCTGCTTGGGCATCGCCCTCACCGCGAAGCAGTTCGGCATCGCGATAGGCATCGGCCACGATTTCCACGCGCTGCCGGTCGGCGTCGGCCTGGATCTTCTCTGCAGCCTCGGCCCCTTGGGCGCGCAACTCCGCCGCGACGCGCTGGCGTTCGGTCCGCATACGCTCGTAGATGTTCTCGCTGATGTCGTCGGCGAAGTCGATCTGTTTGACCCGCACATCCACGATCTCCACGCCGAGATCTGCGGCATTCTCATTTGCCTCACGGGCCAATGTAGCCATGATCTCCGCGCGCTCCCCCGAGACCACCTCCACAACCGTGCGTTTACCGAATTCATCGCGCAGCGCCGCATTGATACGGGCCTGCAACAGGCGCGAGGCCGTATCTGAGCTACCACGCGTCGAGCGATAAAACTGGGCGACATCGGCTATTCGCCACTTGGCGAACGAGTTCACGACCACAAACTTCTTTTCGATCGTGAGGAAACGCTCAGGGTTGGCATCCAGCGTCTGGATACGCTTGTCAAACTTCACAACATCTTGGATCACCGGGATTTTGAAGTGCAGCCCGGGTTTGAAATCGGCATCGACAATCTCACCAAGCCGCAGCAACAAGGCAAGCTGCTGTTCCTGGACCACAAAGATAGCGCTGCTGGTTATAAGTATCAGACCGGCCAATACGGCCCCGACAATTATGCCTTTTGCGGAATTCATTAGCGACGATCCCTCCGCGAACGATCGAAGTCACGCCGATCGGTAAAGGTTGCGGGCGACCGCTGATCATTCGGCGATGGCAGTGCGATGCGTGGCGACTGCGGCGGCGACTTATCCTTTTTCGGCCCCGGCTGAATCATCCGATCGAGTGGTAAATAGGTCAAATTGCTGCCTTCCTTGACGTCGAGCAACACCTTACCGGTATTCCCCAGCACATCCTGCATGGTTTCCAGATACAGGCGCTCGCGCGTCACTTTGGGTGCCTTTTCGTACTCACCCAGCAACGCCAAGAAGCGTTGCGATTCACCGTCGGCCTCGGCGATCACGCGCGCCTTGTAACCCTTGGCATCTTCGATCAGGCGTGCCGCCTCACCCCGTGCGCGCGGCACGACATCATTGGCATAGGTTTGTGCTTGGTTCTGTAGGCGCTCCTTGTCTTCGCGCGCCCGGATCGCATCGGCGAAGGCCTCGGCCACGGCCTCGGGCGCCTCGGCGCGCTGAATATTGATGTTGGTGACTCGCAGTCCGGTGCGATAGAGATCAAGCAACTCCTGGGTACCCTGCTGCACTGCGACCGCTATCCCACTGCGATTCTCGGTGATGATGGCATCGAGCGGGCTCTTGCCGATCACTTCGCGCAGGGTCGACTCGGTCGCACCGTGGATGGTCGCACCCGGATCGGCGTCCTGGAACAGGAAATCCGCCGCATCTTGGATCCGGAATTGGACCTCGAGCGTCAAGTCAACGATGTTCTCGTCCTTGGTCAGCATCTGGGCGCGATGCTGGAACTTATTTACCTGGTCGACGTTGACCACATCGACCGTGTCGATGAACGGAAGCTTCAAATGGGGTCCGGGGGCGGTCACCGTATGATAGGCACCGAAGCGCTTGACCACCCCCCGCTCGGCGGGTTGGATGATGTAGAAGGCCTGAAAGCCGAGGACGCCGACGAGGATCAAACCTATGACCAGCCCTACTGCGGTCTTGCCGGCACCGCCGCCAGGGAAATTGCCGCCGCCGTCGCCGCCACCGCCACCGCCACCACGTCGCTTGCCGCCGAACAGACCTCCCATCTTGTCCTGCAGCTTACGTACTACTTCGTCGAGGTCCGGCGGCCCTTGGTCCCCACCCTTGTTGTTCCAAGGATCGCGGTCACCGCCACCCGGTTCGTTCCAGGCCATGCGTTACTCCCGTGCGCTGGTTTGTACAGCCCCGAAGGGGTGTGTAGCCGGCGATTCTATCAATAGAGTGCCGGTTAAAGACATCATCCGGCCTTTCTGACCGCGGATGGCTTATCACGCCAGCGCCCGGCCAACCCGGGTTCATGCTTGCGCAATCGGTGATAGTCGCGCCGCGTGAGCTGGACTTCCAGCTCCCATCCCCCGTCCTTGCCGTGGTTTTCGTGCACAATCGTGCCTTGTGCGTGCAGCCGTGCCCGCAGTCTGCCCTCACTGGGGCCGAGGTGGAGATACCCGCTGATCAGGTCACGACGAAACCAATCGCTGAGCACGCTGAGCAAGCCGTCCAAGCCGGCCCCACTGACCGCCGACATCCACACCCGCATCGAACGCGTGCCATCCTGATAATCGATCCGCGGCGCCGTCCCGGGCATCAAATCGATCTTGTTGTACACCTCGATGCGCGGAACCTCGGCCGCACCGATCTGCCGCAGCACATCCTCGACTTCGGCAATCTGAGCGGAACGCTGTGGCCCCTGTGCATCAATCACATGCAACAGTAAGTCTGCTTCGACCGTCTCGCGCAGGGTCGATCTAAAGGCGGCCACCAGCTCGTGTGGCAGGCGCGAGACGAAACCAACCGTATCGGCGAGTATCGCAGCGGCACCAGGGGCGAGTTCGATCCGGCGCAGTGTAGGATCGAGGGTCGCGAACAGCTGATCCTGGACATACACACCGGCCTGGGTCATGCGGTTGAACAGGGTCGATTTACCCGCATTGGTGTAACCAACCAGAGATATGGTAGGCAGATCGTTACGACGACGTGCCCGGCGACCCTGTTCACGTTGTCCTTCGACCCGACCGAGCCGCCGAACGATTTGATCGATGCGGCGACTGAGCAAACGTCGGTCGGTCTCGAGCTGGGTCTCGCCGGGCCCGCGCAGGCCGATTCCGCCTTTTTGGCGTTCGAGGTGAGTCCAACCGCGCACCAGCCGTGTAGAGAGGTGCCGCAACTGGGCGAGTTGGACCTGTAACTTACCCTCGTGTGAGCGCGCCCGCTGCGCGAAGATGTCCAGTATCAAGCCTGTTCGATCGAGGACCCGACAGCACAGCAAGGCCTCGAGGTTGCGCTCCTGGCTCGGCGATAGGGGATTATCGAAGACGACCAATTCGGCCTCCAAGGCCGCGATCTGGGCCTTGATCTCTTCGGCCTTGCCAGAACCTATGTAGAGCCGCGGATCGGGCGTGCGACGTTGCACACTGACCACGGCCAAAGGTTCGGCACCCGCCGACTGGGCCAACTCGGTGAACTCTTGGACATCACAAACTTGGTCAGATCCGTGCACTTCCACATGGACCAGGACGGCCTTTTCTCCGCTGCGAGGACGTTCAAACATACAGTGTCATGAGTCGTCCAGCCCGGTCAGTGGCTTGGCACCCAGATCTAGGCAAGCAAAGCGAGCATAACCCACCGACGAATGGTTTCGCTCAAGCGTTACCGGGCTCTGCGTCACCGTCACTTTCGCCATGCGCATGCTGAATGCGCACGTTCCTGGAAGGAACCACGGTAGAGATCGCGTGCTTGTACACCATCTGGCTGACGCTGTTCTTCAACAGCACCACAAACTGGTCGAACGATTCGATCGTCCCCTGCAGCTTGATTCCGTTCACCAGGAAAATCGAGACCGGCACGCGCTCTTTACGTAGTGCGTTAAGGAATGGATCCTGAAGGCTTTGTCCCTTCGACATGGGGGCTGCTCCGTGTTGTTTTCGCATTGGAAGCCTTACGCTCGATCGCCGCGGCGTAAAACCACGGTGCAGCAGTTCAAGCCAACGCGGCCAGCGTCACTGCACCAAATCGCCACCCGCTGAAGTGACGCCCGAAAACTATAGCACAGCAGTTTACCGGGTCTCTCGATTTCACTTGGTATCGCCTACATTTAGACATAGTTCGCAACATCGTGCCTAAAGGCATTTAGCGCTGTTCTCGAGTCAGCTCGCGCTCCACGAAGGCGAGCGCCTGGCCCACGACGTCACCGCTTTCGTCGAGCTGGCAACACCCGGCTTCACGACGCAGCCAAGTCAGCTGCCGTTTGGCCAGCTGCCGGGTGGCTGCCTGCCCCTTACGAACCATTTCCTGGTGGTCGAGTTCCCCACGCAGCCAGGCCCAGACCTGTCGGTAGCCCACAGATCGCATCGCGGGAAGCTCAGGTACGAGATCACCGCGTGCAACGAGCCCCTGCACCTCCTCGACAAGACCCGCGTTCAGCATGCTCAGGAAGCGCTGGTCTATCCGTGCATGCAATTCGGCGCGCGAGGCCGGTTGGCGCAACAGTTTTATCGGCCGAAACGGCATCCCCGCGCCCGCGCCGGCCTGCAGCTCGCTGAGCGGCTGGCCGGTTGCTTCCCAGACTTCCAGCGCGCGTAGGGTGCGTTGCGGGTCGTTGGGGTGAATACGGGCGGCCGCGACCGGGTCTAGATCGCGCAGACGCGCATGCACGGCGCGCAATCCGTGGGTGGCTAGTTCGTGGGCCAGGCGATCGCGGATCTGGGCATCGGCCGATGGCAGCCTGGACAGACCCTGTTGCAACGCTCGAAAGTACAACATGGTGCCTCCGACCAATAGCGGGATGCGCCCAGCCGCGCTGATCTGTCGCATCTCGCGCAGCGCGTCATTGCGAAACTGGGCTGCGGAATAGGCCTCAGCCGGATCACAAATGTCGATCAGCCGATGCGGTGCACGGGCCAACTCAGCACGACTTGGCTTGGCGGTACCGATATCCATGCCGCGATAGACCATGGCGGAGTCGACGCTGACCAGCTCGACCGGCAGGCGCTGGTGCAAGGCGATCGCCAGTTCCGTCTTACCCGACGCCGTCGGCCCCATCAGTAAAATTGCCGGCGGCGACGCATCGCTCGCGCTTGGTCTAGTCATGCATTTGGGTTGCGGCTCAGCGACCGCGCAGAAACAGACGGTCCAAGGCCTGCATGTCGATCTGGATCCAGGTCGGCCGGCCATGATTGCACTGGGCGCTGCGCTCGGTGCGCTCAATATCCCTCAGAAGGGCATTCATCTCCTCGATGCCTAGCCGTCGATTAGCGCGCACCGACCCATGGCACGCCATGGTCGACAGCAGGCCATTGAGTTGTTCTTGGATACGCTGGCTGCTGCCATGCACCGCCAGGTCGGCCAACACATCACGCAGTAGGCGCTCGGCGTCGGCATCGCGGAGCAACGCCGGCAGGGCCCGGACAACCAGGCTTTGGTCGCCCAGGCGGTCCACCTGCATGCCAAGGTCGGAGAACAGCCTTGCCTGCTGCTCGCACAGCTCGGCCTCGCGCCGGCTCACGGCTACGGTCACCGGCACCAGCAGTGGCTGACTCACGATCCCGGCACCTGCATAGGCCCGCTTGAAGGTCTCATAGGTGATACGTTCATGCGCCGCATGCATATCGACCAGTACCAGTCCGAGGCGGTTTTGCGCCAACACATACACGCCGTGCACCTGGCCGATCGCAAAGCCCAGTGGCGAGCCATCGTCGGACACCGCCGCATCCTGTTCACCCTGCCTGGCAGCGGATGACGGGGAGGCCGGCGCTTGCCATTGGGTCGCGGCCCGGTAGGCCGCGCTGCGTTCGGCGACACGCAGCGGCATGGCGGTCTGGCTGGGTGCGCTCGCCGCCACTGGCTGGTCAACCGCTACCGCTGCCCCCTGCTGGTGCGCCGCCTCTGGGGTCTCTGCCAAGACCTGGTGCAAGGTGCGAAACACGAAATCGTGTACCAGGCGACCCTCGCGAAACCTCACCTCGTGTTTGGTGGGATGCACATTGACGTCGACCAGACTCGGCGCCAACTCCAGAAACAACACGAAGGCCGGCTGGCGGCCATGGAACAACACATCTTGAAAGGCCTGGCGTACCGCATGCGTGACCAGCTTGTCGCGCACCATGCGCCGATTGACATAGAAGTGCTGCATATCGGCCTGGCTGCGCGAAAAGGTCGGCCGAGCTACCCAGCCGCTGAGGCGCAGACCGGCTGCCGCATAATCGAAGTGCAGGGTGGCCTCGACGAATGCACTGCCGAGCAAATCGGCCAAGCGCCGCTGCTGACCCACGAGATCCTCGGCAGCGCGTGCACTGAACACCTCACGGCCATTGTGCAGCAAATCGAAACCCAAATCAGGACGCGCCAAGGCAAGCCGCTTGACCACTTGTTCCAGATGCCCGAACTCGGTCTTATCGGTGCGCAGAAACTTGCGTCGCGCCGGGGTGTTGTAGAACAGGTCGTGGACGGTGACACAGGTCCCGCCGCTGAGGGCGGCTGGCCGCAAGCCCGTCCCATCCCCGTCGATCTCCCAGGCCTTGTCCGCAGCGGCAGCGCGCGATGCCAAGCGCAAGCGCGCTACCGAGGCGATCGCCGGCAAGGCCTCGCCGCGAAATCCCATACTGGCGATACACTCGAGGTCGTCCAAGGCGGCCAGCTTGCTGGTGGCATGCCGAGCCAGCGCCAATGCCAGGTCGTCGCGCGCGATGCCGGCGCCGTCGTCACTAACCCGAATCAGCTTGACCCCGCCCTGCTCGGCCTCGATGCGGATCCTTGCGGCACCCGAATCCAGACTGTTTTCGACCAACTCCTTGACCACCGAGGCCGGGCGCTCGATCACTTCACCGGCCGCGATCTGGTTGATCAACTGGGTGGGCAACGCGTGAATGCGATCGGGCATCTGCGCATTCTGCCACCGCACTGGGTAGCGGAAAACGCCTGTGTGGAACAGGCCGTGAGACCCCGCTCAGGTATCGGGGATCTCTAGGACCTGGCCGATGCGGATATGGTTTTCGCTACGAATTTGGTTCTTGCGGCGCAGTGAGTTCAGACTGACCTGGTAGCGCGAGGCGATCTCGGAGAGGGTATCGCCACGCACAATGACGTGTTTGAGGGCAGATTGACCGCGCTCGGCGAGCAGGGTGCCGGGCGGTGGTGACTTGGCGAAAAAGCGTTTCACACCCTGCATGATCGCCTTGGCCAAGTGTTCCTGGTGGTCGGGGTCACGCAGGCCACGCTCCTCACTCGGATTGGAGATGAAACCGGTCTCGACCAGCATCGAGGGAATGTCTGGCGATTTCAGCACCATGAATCCGGCCTGTTGGACACGCTTGCCATGCACCGGGCCGACCTTGTTGAGTTGGGCATAGACCTTGGCCGCCGCGCTCAGACTGGCATGCTGAGTCGCCGACTGCGACAGATCGAGCAGCACCGAGGCCAATACATCGTCCTTGTCATCGAGCTTGACCCCACCGACCAGATCAGAGGCGTTCTCCTTCTCCGCCAGCCAGCGCGCCGCCTCGCTCGAGGCCCCGCGCTGCGACAAAACATAGACCGATGAGCCACGCACGCGCTTGTCACGGAAGGCGTCGGCGTGGATGGATACGAACAGATCGGCGCGCTGCTCACGGGCCAAGGCCATCCGCTTGCGCAGATCGACGAAATAGTCCCCTTTGCGGGTCAGCACGGCGCGCATCCCGGGCTGGGCATCGATCAGCCGTTTGAGCCGGCGCGCGATCTGCAGGGTGACCAGCTTTTCCTGGGTACCAAAGCGTCTCCCGATGGCCCCGGGATCGTCACCGCCATGACCGGCATCGACCGCGACAACGACATCACGCGCGCGTTGCACATCCTGGGCTGATTTGGCCACCCGTGGTTTACCGGAGGCCTCACCCGGATAAAGATCAATCACCAGCCGATGGCCGTAGCTCGCATTGGGTCGCAGCTGAAAGGTCTTGGGCCGGATCGGCTGTTTCAGATCCAGCACCATGCGCAGGCTGCCATCGGGCCTCATCCCATGGCGGATGCGCTGCAAATAGCGGTCACTGATCGGCTTGGCGTCGAAACCGTCGGCCAGGCGCGCCCCGGTAAGATCGATCACCAAGCGGTGCGGGGCCCGCAACGCAAATACCCGATGCGCGGCTGGTCCGGTGGTGTCGAACACTAGCCGGGTGTGATCTGGGGCGGTCCAGAGCCGCACGCCGGTTATCTCGGCCGCCAACAAGGGACAGGCCATCAGACACAGCGCCATCAGAGCAAGCAGCTTGTTCAACGATCTAGGGTTCAGCATGGCGGGCAGCCCGAAGTCAATGCCAGAAAATTAGCACAAACTACTAGGATTTTCTATCTAAATCTGTTAGATATATGATCTTTCTAGAAAGGTTCTAGCAATGTTCTCAGGGCATGGCCACGCGCGCTGAGGGCACTCAAGGCAACCTGGCGGGCAGTGCCCACGAAGTCTATGGATAGGTGCAAATCGGGGGATGGCAGCCAATGGGCAGCGCGCTCGGGCCATTCGATCAACATCAGCGCGCGTTCGGCCAGGAGCTCGCGTAGACCCAGATATTCCAGCTCGGCGGGATCGCCGACGCGATAGAGATCCAGGTGGTAGACAGGGCAGCCATCCAGCTCATAGGGCTCGATCAGGGTGTAGGTTGGACTCTTGACCGGGCCGCGGTGGCCGAGGTGACGCAGGAAACCTCGCACCAGCGTCGTCTTGCCGGCCCCGAGTTCGCCCTCGAGGTGAATCCTAAGGGGTGGCCCTGAGCAGGCCTGGGCCAAGCGAGCTCCGAACGCCTCCTGGGCCGTCGCATCGTCCAAATGCACTGCGAGCGCTGGCAGATCGGTCACCGGCCGTTGACCAACGTGCGTAGTTGATCGATCAGATCACTGGCCAGCAGTCCCCGCTCACCAGAACGGGCAGCCGCATCGCCGCAGGCCGCATGCAGACAGACGCCACGCTCGGCTGCGACAGGCGGCGCCAAGCCCTGGGCGCGCAGGCCGGCGATCACACCGGTCAAGACGTCACCCATCCCGCCACTGGCCATGCCGGGATTGCCAGCAGTGCACACCCCTGGCGACACCGCATCCGATCCAACAACAATGCTACCGGCGCCCTTCAGCACCACACTGCCACCAAAGCGGCACTGCATCCGTTTCGCCATCTCCAGACGCCGTGCATTGACCGCGGCCGAATCTACCCCGAGCAACACCGCCGCCTCGCCCGGATGGGGTGTCAGGACCCAGTCCGCACGCCGCATGGGTTCGCTCGCAAGCAGCCGCAGCGCGTCGGCATCGACGACCAGCGGCCGTTCGGATTCGCGGACCAGGGCCCACAGCGCTCGGGCCCAGGGGTCTTGCCCGAGCCCAGGGCCGATCGCCACAACGCTCGCCCGGCGCAGCAGGGGCTCGAGCTGCGCGGGTCCATCGACCGCATGCGCCATGATCTCGGGTCGCGCCGCCAGCACGGGCGCCACATGCTCGGCACGCGTGGCCAGGCTGACCAAGCCGGCACCGCTGCGCAATGCCGCCTCTGCCGCCAAGCGCGGCGCCCCGCCCATGCCGTGGTTACCACCGATCACCAGGACGTGCCCGAAGTACCCTTTGTGGGCATTGCGCTGCCGTGGCCCAAGCGCTCCCTCGGCGGCTGGCCAGGCCAAGCGGCGGGCCATCGGCGACTCGTTCGCATACACCGCCGCCGGCACCCCGAGATCGTCGAAACAGACTTGCCCGGCGCGGTCCGGCCCGTCGGCGGTGAACAAGCCAGTCTTGAGGCCAATAAAACTCAGGGTTGCGGCCGCCTGAATGGCCTCGCCGAGTACCGCGCCTGTGTCCGCATGCAAGCCGGACGGCACATCGACCGCGACACAGGGCGCAACATGGGCATTGGCGGCGCGAATCGCCCCCGCCCAAGGCCCTTGCACCGGGCGTTCCAGTCCGGTCCCCAGCAGGGCGTCGACCAGCAGCTCAGCGCCCTCTGGAAACTGCGAATACTCGCTCCAAAGGCCACCCGCGTCGCGCCAGCGGTTGGCATTGAGCAACGCATCGCCCGCCAATCGGTTGCGCTGGCCGAGTTGCAATACCTGGACCCGCATACCCGCGCTGTGCGCCAGACGTGCGACTACAAAACCGTCACCGGCATTGTTGCCCGTGCCAGCCAGGACGACCCAGTGGCGGGCCTGCGGCCAACGCGACTTGCAGAGATCGAACACCGCTTGCCCAGCGCGCTCCATGAGTGTCGCCCCCGGGATCTCGAAGCGCTGGATTGCCAATCGATCGAAGCCACGGACTTGCGACGCGCTATACAGGGCGCAGGGCAAGTCGTCATTGCTATTGTCTGCGCGATGACCCATTAGGAATCCGCTGTGGCAACACCCGTAACGCTATAGACCCTTGATGGAACCCCGAGCAGGGCACGAATTCAAGTACCCATCCAGTTCCACCGAAGCCCCGGGGCACGGCCGGCGATGCGCGCCTTGGGCATAGATATGGGTCGATTTTTGTCGCGTTAGCGCCCATCGCGAGGCCGAAGACAAGGGTTATCGAACTCAGGCGATGGGTAGATTTGAAACCGCCATGCGCAGCCGGCGCGGCCACCAAAAAGCGACAACTGCGCAACAGCTCACACCGGTGCGAGACGCCGCCGCACCAGCCACTCATTGATGAGTCTGCGATTGGTCGACGAACTCGCACGTCGCGCCGCTTGGGCGCCGCTCACCCAACGGTACTGACGGTGTTCGCGCCGATTGAGTCGAATCGTCTGGCGGTTCGGCAATTCGAGCACAAACCAATGCTCGCGATTGTAGCGTTGCGACGGCGCATAGCGCGCCCGCCAGGGGGGAATGATCGGGAATCGCGCACCGGTGCGCAGATCGATCAACCGGCTGCCGGCCCGCAGGCCCGTCTCTTCGATGAGTTCGCGCAGCGCCGCGGCCGGCGCCGCCTCGCTCCACTCCAGCGAACCGGTCACCGACTGCCAGAAACCATAGGGCCGCTGGCGTTCCAAAAGCAGCACTTCGCCCGCGGCCGTGCAGATCAGCACCAGGACCGACTCGGGTCGCTTGTAGGCCGGATCAGCCAGTGCCCTGTGCTTCGCCGTCGGGTGCACCACCCTGTGGTTTGCGTAACCGCAGATACAGCTCGCGTAGTTGACCCTGAGTGACCTCGGACGGTGCCTGGGTCAGCAGGCAGGCCGCGCTCTGGGTCTTGGGGAAGGCCATTACATCCCGGATCGACTGTGCGCCACTCATGAGCATCAGCAGACGGTCGAGACCGAACGCCAAACCGCCATGTGGCGGGCACCCAAATTTCAGCGCCGTCAACAGAAAACCAAATTTCTCCTCGGCCTCCTGCTTGCTGATGCCCAGCAGGTGGAACACCTGCTCCTGGATCGTCTGCTGATGGATACGGATGGAGCCGCCCCCGACCTCGGTGCCATTGATGACCATGTCGTAAGCGCGCGACAGCGTCTCGCCCGGCGTCTTATTCAGCATTTCCAAGTGTTCGGCCTTGGGTGCGGTAAACGGATGGTGCAGCGCCTGCCAGCGGCCCTCGCCCTCGTCCCATTCGAACATCGGAAAATCGACTACCCACAACGGCTGCCAATCATCCGACATCAGCCCTCGGTCACTGGCAAGCCGGACGCGCAGTGCACCCAAGGCCTCATTGACCACCTGGGCCTTGTCGGCACCGAAGAAAATCAAGTCGCCGTCCTGGGCGGCCGTGCGTTGCAAGATGCCATCGACCGTGCCATCCGGCAGAAACTTGAGGATGGGTGACTGTAGGCCGTCGCGGCCGCTGGCCAGGTCGTTGACCTTCACATAGGCCAGCCCTTTAGCACCATAGATACCGACAAACTCGGTGTAGACATCGATCTCTTTGCGGCTCAAGGCCCCACCCCCAGGAACACGCAATGCAGCGACACGACCACCGGGGTCCTTGGCCGGACCCGCGAACACCTTGAAATCGACGTCGCGCATGAGATCGGCGACGTCGACCAGCTCCAGCGAACACCGCAGGTCTGGCCGGTCTGAACCAAAACGCCGCAATGCCTCGGCGTAAGTCATACGCGGGAAGGGATCGGGCAGTCGGACATCGAGTACTTGGGCGAACAGGTCGCGGATCATTGCCTCCATCAGGCCCATCACCTGCTCCTCATCCATGAACGACATTTCGAGGTCGAGCTGGGTGAACTCGGGCTGCCGGTCGGCGCGTAAGTCTTCGTCGCGGAAGCAGCGCACGATCTGATAATAGCGATCCATGCCGGACATCATCAGGAGCTGTTTGAACAACTGCGGCGACTGCGGCAGCGCGAAGAACTTACCGGCATGCACCCGGCTCGGGACCAGGTAGTCGCGCGCACCCTCGGGCGTCGCCTTGGTCAGCATCGGTGTCTCGATATCCAAGAACCCTTGAGCATCGAGAAAGCGGCGCAGCGTCTGCGTGGCCAAGGCCCGCAGCATGATGCGCTGCTGCATCTGTGGACGGCGCAGATCGATGTAGCGATAACGCAGGCGCAGCTCCTCCGAGGTATCTTCATCGTCGAGCTGAAACGGTGGGGTCTCGGCGCGATTCAGGATCTCGAGTTCCAGCCCCAGCACCTCCACTTCGCCGGTCGCCAATTCTGAGTTGACCGTCCCCTCTGGGCGGGCACGCACCCGACCTTTGACCCGCACCACGAACTCGTTGCGCACTTGTTCGGCGAGCGCGAACACCTCGGGCAGGTCGGGATCGTAGACCACCTGCACCAAACCGCTGCGGTCGCGCAGGTCGATAAAAATCACGCCGCCATGGTCTCGGCGACGGTTGACCCAGCCGCAAAATTCAACAGTCTGATCGATATCGGTGGCGCTTACTTCACCGCAATAGTGGCTGCGCATGGCGTTTCTCGGTTTGTAAAATGACGAAGCGCCCCAGGTCGGGGCGCCGCAGCTGGGCTTAGCCCGACATCCCGACCGCGGTTAGTTGCAGCTTGAGCAGGAAGCGGTACTGCAACTGTGGCCGCTGGAAGCCTCTGAGGCCTGTGTCTGGGAGGCCTCTTTCTTGGTCGAGTCCGAAGAAGCGGTCTCTTTACCCTCTGAGTCCCCCTTGCTGGCCGCTTTGTCCTTGTTGCCGCCCTTGAAGTCGGTCTCGTACCAACCGCCGCCCTTGAGGCGAAACCCTGCTGCAGAAACCAACTTGCGCAATTCCGGTTCGTCACACGCCGGACAATCGGTCAGCACCGCATCATTCATCTTCTGCATGGCCTCGAATTCGTGGCCACAGGAACCACAGCGATACTCGTAGAAAGGCATGGCATCACCCCCGAAACTCATCAAACCCGGCGATAGTAACACAGCGCCAAATTGGCCGAGAAACTCGTGTGCGGCAGCGCTGGAGCCGCCGCTAGCGCCTTTGGCGGCTTGTCCGGCTGGCCCGGCGCATCGCTTCAGGTCTCGGTCTCTTGGTGTTGATCACGGAGCTGCGCACTTTGGCGGCGCAACAAGTGCCGAATCAGTAGCTCACGGTCTTGCTCGCGAATGTGCGTAAACTCGATCCGCACCAAGTGCTGGAAGCGGCCTTCCTGTTCGACTTCGCCGCTAGGCCCGCCGCCTTCGATCACCGAGCCATAAATCATTAGGCCAGTGAACGAGGGAAACAACAGCATTCGGATCTCGAGCAGGGTACCCGGCGGGTAGTCCTCGTTGACACCCACACACATACCCCCAGCACTCAAATTCACGGGCAGCGCCTTCTCGGCTGCGAGCTCGGGTTCCTGCGCGATAAAGGCGCGACCAATCACTTCGATTTTCTGATCGATGGCACGCAGGTAGGCCGCCAGGTCGGGGTCGCGATTCTCGATTCGATGCAAACCCACAGTCATCTGGGCCGTGATCGCCGCCAGACTGGACATCACCGTGAAGTTGCCGGCGAGATCGTGGTCCAGGCGTTCCAGCTTGGTCTCCAGTTCTTCGGCAGACACTTGGCGCAGGCTCAGTCGCACCGTGTCATCAATCCGAAAATAATTGCGCCGCTCGGCGCCTCCCCGGTCGATTTCTTTGTCTGAAATCATCGAATACCGTCCTTAACGTCAGCGGGGCTCGAACAATGGTCCATCGCGCAGGTCCTCGAAGTTTTCGTCCAGGCCGCGCGTCAGCACCAGTTCGACGCGGCGATTCTTGGCGCGATTCTGGGGGCTGTCGTTGTCGACAACCGGCTGGGTATCGGCCACGCCCTGCACGACCACGCGATCTTCGGCAATGTCTGGATTGCGCAGCATCGAATGCAACACTGTGACCGCGCGCGCCGAGGACAGCTCCCAGTTGGAGCGGAACCGGCCGGTGTTAATCGGGATATTGTCGGAATGGCCGGTGACCGTGATCTTGCCCGGCTTCGGGGCCAACACGCGGCTGATCCGACCCATCACCTCGTGGAACGCAGGATCCAGACGGGCGCTACCTGAACCAAAGGATCCCTTCTCGTGGATCCGGATGATGATGCTGCCTTCCTGGCGCTCGAGGGTCACCAAGCCCTGCACGACCTCCTGGCCGAGGGACTCCTGTAACTCGGCCATCTGCGCCTCAAGATCGCGCTCGAATTCCGCCTTGGCGGCCTGCATCGCGACTTCCCGGTCGAGATCGCCCGGCGACGTCGACTGCTGACCCGGTCCGCCCTGCCCCATGGGCGCGGCTTCGGCATGCTCTTCTTCCGAAGGTCGCATCTTCAGGTGCTCCAGCTCGGTCTCGCTGGTCTCCTGTTTGATCTCGGTGATTACCGACTGCTCGGCGACCGTCGGGCTCCACTCTTGTTTGATAACACTGATGCCTTTGACAATCTCATTGGCCGGGATCTCGCGCTGCACACCGAAGGCATCCTTCATCGACTCGGCCATCTTTTTGAAGCGCACGGCATCGATAGTCGCGAAAGACAAGAGCAAAACGAAAAAGCACATCAGCAGTGCCATGAGGTCGGCAAAGGTGGCCAACCAGGGCGGTAGGCCTTCTTCGCACTCGGGACAATCATCCGCCATGTGACTCGACCTCAGGCCGGCTCAGGGCGCTTTTTAGGTGGTATATAGGTACTCAACATCTGCTCCAAGACGCGCGGATTCATACCCTCCTGAATACCCCCGATCGTCTCCAGGATCAGCGACTTGTTGGTCTGCTCTAGCTGACTGGCCCGACCCAGCTTGTCCGCCATCGGCTGGGCGAAGGCGTTGGCGATGATCGCGCCATACAGCGTGGTCAACAGCGCCACCGCCATGGCCGGTCCAATCGCCGCAGGGTCGGACATGTTGGCCAACATCTGAACCAGACCGATCAGGGTACCGATCATGCCCATCGCCGGCGCCATAGTCGCCATGTTCTTGAACATGCGCTGGCCGACAAGGTGGCGCTGAATCGTCAGATCGATGTCCTTGGTCAACATTTTCTGCACCAGCGCAGGATCGTGGCCATCGACGCATAGACTCACGCCCTTCTGCATAAATCCATTGCTGATCTCTTGCCCCTCGAGGGCCAGTAGACCGTTCTTACGCGCCACGTCGGCCAGGCCCACCGCTTCCTCGATGAGCTTTTTGGGATCATCCACCTTGTATAAAAAGGCCTTGAGTCCGATCGCGAAAGATCCGAGAAAATCGCCCAGCGAGACCTGCATCAGGGTCACCATGAAGGTGCCACCCACAACGATCAGTATCGAGGGCATATTGACGAACAACATCACATCGCCGCCGGTCGCGATTGCGCCGATAATGATGCCAAAGCCGCCGAGAAGCCCGATCAGCGTAGCGATGTCCACGAATTGACCTCCTTGAGACCTCAGATCGTCACGACTGATGGAGCCGCGTCGTGTCTGTGCCCGTAGCGGAATCCGGCCAGCAAACTTTAGTTCTGCTTTCACCCAATACGGTGTGCATATGCGTGACAAGACGGTACTGGTAACTGGGTGTTCCAGCGGGATAGGGCGCTGTGTCGCCCTGGGCCTCCACGACCGGGGTTATCGGGTAATCGCCAGCGCCCGACGCCAGGAAGACGTACACGCGCTGCAGCAGCTCGGCCTCGAGGCGATCGAACTGGATCTTGACGATCCGGCATCGATCCGTGACGCCGCGGCACAGGCCCTGGCGGCCGCCGACGGTCACGTGTTCGGTCTGTTCAACAATGGCGCTTACGGCCAGCCCGGCGCCGTCGAAGATCTCAGTTGGGAGGTCCTCGAGGCACAACTGCGCACCAACTTGCTGGGCTGGCATGAACTCACCAGACGACTGATTCCCGGGATGCGCAGCCGAGGCCAAGGCCGCATTATTCAAAACAGTTCGGTACTGGGCCTGGTGGCGATGCCCTATCGCGGTGCCTACAATTGTTCGAAGTTCGCCCTCGAGGGCCTGAGCGACACGCTACGTCTGGAGCTGCACGGCAGTGGCATCCATGTCAGCCTGATCGAGCCCGGTCCGATCGTCAGTCGATTCCGTGACAACGCCTTCGCCAAGTTCAAACAGCACATCGACGTGGAAAACAGTGCGCACCAGGGCAACTATCGGGCGCTGCTGACACGACTGGCACGCGAGGGTCCCAGAACACCATTTTCGCTGCCGCCCGAGGCCGTGCTGAAGAGGGTGATCCATGCCTTGGAGAGTTCGCGGCCGCGGGCGCGCTATGCGGTGACCACACCAACCCATGTGTTCAGCGTTCTGCGTCGCCTACTCAGTACCCGTCAACTCGATTGGTTATTGCGCAAGGCATCGGGCGGCGGCAGCCGGTAAACGGCATGATCCGCAGTGCAACTCAGGGTCTCGGGTAAATGGCCACGCTGAGCCAAGCGGTCGCCACCAACCGCCACACGCCACATCCGACGGGACACTCAGGTCTGGGCCAAATACTCAGCCAGGAATTGATCGAAATCCTGCTGCGGCTCGGCCTCCAGTCGCTCCTGATCGGCCAACGAGGTCGACGCTTGGGCGTCGAGCCGTGCGACCACCTCCGTGGGCAGTTGGTGCTGCAGGAAAAAGCGCTGGTGTTGGTGTGACAAGCGGCGCGCGAACTCGTAGAAACCCTCGCCACGGTCGCGCATTTCCTCGAGCATACGCGCCGAGGGGGTCAGCTCTGCGGCCCGGGCCTTATTGATCTGCTCATCCACCGCGTCGTCGAACCAGGTGCCACCCTGGATGCCGTCGAGCAGCTCGCTGATCGGCAGCATCGCCTCCAGGATCTCCATGGCCCAGTCACGCAACGCTATACGCCCTCCTCCCCGCTGCAGCATGAGCTGGGGCTCGCGGCCACGGTGCGCAACTTCCAGTAGGTTGCGGTCGATCTCACGTCGCTCGACGCCATCGATCTGCTGGCTTTCGCTAAACAGGCAATACAACAAGAACACCGCAAGAAAATACCCCTGGGTCTCATCCAGGCCCAGTGGGTGGTAGGTATTGACGTCGAGCGAGCGCAGCTCGACATAGCGGATGCCGCGGTGCTTGAGGGCCAGACTGGGCTTCTCGAGGCCCTCGAGCACCTGCTTCGGACGCACCGTGCTGTAGTACTCGTTCTCGATCTGCAAGATACTGGCATTGAGCTGACGATATTCGCCGTTGACCTTGACACCGATGTCCTCCCAGGCCTCCACCGGGGTCATGGTCGCTCGCAACAATTGGTCGGCGTAGCTCTGAAGATCGTCGTAACACGCCTTGAAGCCAAGCCCTTCCTCGCGAACATTTTGGTATCCGATGTCGCCCATCCGCAATGAGGTCGCATAGGGTGCATAATGCGTCGACTCATCGAACATGGGCAGCTGGGTTGCCTTGCCGACGAAGAAGGACTTACAGACCGCAGGCGACGCACCAAACAGATAGGGAATCATCCAGCCATGGCGCTGCAAGTTGCGTACCAGTCCCATGTACCGCCGATCACGAAATTCACGCAGACTACCCGCTTCGCCGTCGATGCGATGCAAGGCCGGCCACAACGCCTCGGCGAGTGACCAATTGAAGTGCACGCCAGCGATCACCTGCATCACGCGACCGTAGCGATAACCCAGGCCGACCCGATACAGGCGCTTCATACGGCCGGCATTGGAGCTGCCGTACTCGGCGACCGGGATATTCTCTTCGCCGGCCAGCACACAAGGCATGCTGGTCGCCCACAGGATCTCGTTGTCGAGACGCTGGTAGACATAGGCCTGCAGATCGGCGAGATAATCCAAGGACTGACCGACCCGCGCCAAGGGCGGCGTGATGAACTCCATCAAGGCCTCGGAGTAGTCGGTGGTGATGTCCGGGTGGGTCAGTGCCGAGCCCAGCACACGCGGGTGCGGCGTCTGTGCGATACCGCCGGCCATCGAGACACGCAGGCTCTCTTTCTCGAGCCCAAAACGGCCATCGGACAACAGTTGGATGTCGGCCTCGCTTGCCAGCCTAGCGAGCCGGCTCTGGATAGATTCGCGCACAAAAGTATCCCCTGGACACAAGCGAAAAGCGCGCGATTATAACCCCGCGAGGCGCTACCGACGCCCGAATTGCGTTCGCCATCAGGCTGCGCGATCATTCGCTGCCATGCATCGCCGCACATTCTTGATCGCCAGCCTGACCTTCCCTCTCGCCGCGCTCGGCGCCGATCGGTCACCCACTGAGGCCAGCCGTAGCCGCCGCACCCTCCGCCTCTGGGAGCGGCTCGATGCTCGCCAACTGGAACTGCGCTCCAAGGCCGCGCTGATCGTTGACCACTTCGGCAATACTCTGTACGAGCGACATGCCGACGAGGTAATGCCGATCGCCTCGGTGACCAAGCTGATGACGGCGATTACCATCCTGGATGCCAAGCTGCCTCAGCAGGAGCAGATTGAGATCACCAAGGCGGATCGCGATCTACTGCGTCTGACCGGGTCGCGCCTTCGGGTCGGTGCTCGCCTCAGCCGTCAGGAACTCTTGATCCTTGCACTGATGTCCTCGGAAAACCGCGCGGCCGCCGCCTTGGGACGCAGCTTTCCCGGAGGCACCCAGGCCTTCGCCCGTGCGATGAACGACAAGGCGCGCGAGATGGGCATGCACCAGAGCCGCTTCGTCGACCCGGCCGGCCTGGACGCTGCCAATGTCGCCAGCGCAAGAGATCTCGCGCGGCTGGTATTCACAGCCATGCAATATCCGACCATTCGCGATGCCACCACGCGTCGTGCACTCAACGTGCGGCCCTGGAAGGAACGCGGGCCGTTGCGCTATGTGAACACCAATCGTCTACTGCGCAGCGGAGCCTGGGAGATCCAGTTAAGCAAGACCGGCTATATCAACGAGGCCGGCCGCTGCTTGGTGATGCATACCGAGTTCAATGGCGTACCGACCGTCCTGGTGTTGCTCAATTCGTTCGGCAAATTGACCCCGTTCGGCGATGCCAATCGGGTGCGCAAGTGGATCGAGAGGGGTGTCGACCGGCATACCGGGAAGGCCGCTGTGGCACACGACCCAGGCAAATCGACCGGCTGATCTATTAGGGCCTGTTCACACTCCGCGAGGCACAGCGCTGCTGCCCCAAAACCTGTCAGGCAAGGCGCGAGGAGAGCGATTTAGTGAGTCCAAATGAACGACGAGCAACGCCGCGTGGCGCGTTTTGGGGCGCAACCCGAAGGGACGGGGCCGTTTTTCCGCCCAACTTTGTTGCTGCTCGCTCATGTACAGTGAGTACATCACGCTCGCAGCGCCTCGTTGGCCGAAAAAACGGCCGCCGTCGCTGCGCCTC
>JANQRK010000020.1 GCA_028284585.1 Chromatiales bacterium | reverse complement strand
GTTTTGGGGTGCAACCCGAAGGGACGGGGCGGGTTTTCCGTCCAACGGCGTTGCTGCTCGCTCATGTGCGGTGGGCACACCGCGCTCACAGCGCCTTGTGGGCCAGAAAAACGGCCGCCGTCGCTGCGTCTCACTTAGTGTGAACAGGTCCTAGATCAATGTCACTGTATTGGCCAGTAGCCCCCTAAAAATGGGTGCATAGATGGCGATCGCGTATATATCGCACGATGACTGCTTATTGCACGACATGGGGCGCTACCACCCGGAGCAACCCGCACGCCTGAGCACTATCGAGAATCGTCTAAGTACCTCTGGCTTGGACAAGGTGCTGCAACACTATGCTGCACCGCTGGCTCGTCGGAACATGCTCGAGGCGGTACATTCGCCGGCTTATGTCGACGAGATCTATCGCTTGGCACCGCAAGAGGGCCATGTCTGGCTCGATGGCGATACGCTCATGAACAGGCACACCCTCAACGCCGCCCTGCGTGCAGTCGGCGCGGCCGTGCTGGGCGTGGATCTTGTAGCCAGGTGTCAGGCTGCCCAGGCCTTTTGCGCGGTGCGCCCGCCGGGTCACCACGCCGAGCGTGATCGTGCGATGGGCTTTTGCCTGTTCAACAACGTGGCGGTCGGGGCCTACCATGCGCTCGATACGCACGGTTTCTCTCGGGTGGCTATCGTTGATTTCGATGTCCATCACGGCAACGGGACCGAGGACATAGTGCGTGGCGATCAACGCATCCTCTTTTGTTCGAGTTTTCAGCACCCGTTCTATCCGCATTCTGGATACGATAGCCAAGAATCCAATCTCATCCATGTCCCGCTAGACGCCGGCAGCGACGGCAGGATTTTTCGGGCAGCGGTTGAGCGCCACTGGCTATCACGCATCGAACAGTTTGCACCCCAGCTGATACTGATCTCCGCCGGGTTCGATGCCCATCGGGCCGACGACATGGGCGGTCTGAACTTGCTCGAAGCGGACTATGCTTGGGTCACACAGCAGCTTTGTGAGCAGGCCGAGCAGAGCGCGCACGGGCGCATCGTGTCATTGCTCGAGGGCGGCTATGATCTGCAGGCCCTTGCAAGCAGTGTTGAGGCGCACCTTCGGGTGTTTCTCAGCAGGGAGTAGCGTGAAATCGTCTGCCAGTAAGGCGACTCAGTTTCTATTCAGTCGCTGGGTGAATTACACCCAACACCCTTGGGCCGGCGGCGCCGGTCACCGAGGGCAGATTGCCGACATTGCCGCAAACCGTGCGCTGCGCCAGCCACGCAAAGGCCATCGGCTCCACCCACTCTGGGTCAACGCCGTAGCCACTGATCGACTCGACCGGATAACCGAGTTGCGATTCCATCCGTTCCATGAGCCGACGGTTGCGTACGCCGCCGCCGCAGACCAAAACTCTTGCGGTTGTTGGGGCCTGTGCTCGGATGGCGTCGGTCACCGTCCGACAGGTAAGTTCGAGTAAGGTTGCCTGGACCACCGCCGGTGCCAGTCCTGTGGTGTCAGCGAAGCAACTATCGAGCCATTCAGCGGAGAAGTGCTGGGTGCCGGTGCTTTTGGGCGGCGGCAGTGCGAAGTAGGGGTCGTCCAACATCTGCTCGAGCAGCCCCGGGTCGGGCTCGGACGAGGCCGCCCAACTGCCGCCGGCGTCGAAGGGTGCGCCCCGTTGGCGGCCAATCCATAGATCCATGAGGCAATTCGCCGGCCCGGTGTCGAAGCCGACAACCGACTGGGCCGCGTCGGCCGGCAACACCGTAATGTTGGCAATGCCGCCGAGATTCAAGACCACCCTATCCTCGTGGGGATGGCGCACGATGGCGGCGTGAAAGGCCGGCGCGAGCGGTGCACCCTGACCACCCGCGGCCATATCGCGACGCCGAAAGTCGGTTACGGTTGCGATCCCGGTGCGCTCCGCGATGACGTTGCCGTCGCCGATTTGCAATGTTGAGGGAAACTTGGCGTTTGGTGCATGGGCCAGGGTTTGGCCGTGGCAGCCAACGGCTCGCACCTGCGCTGGCTCGATGGTGCGAGACAACAATAGTTTTCCCACCAATTGAGCAACGAATTCACCGACTTCGCTGTCAAGCGCTGCGAACGATTCTGCCGCGATTGGCGAGCCTGTAGCGACCTGCTGCAGTCGATTGCGTAATTCGGTAGGCCAAGGGGCGCGGTGCTTTGCCACCAGGGTCGTGGCGAGCCCGTTGATATCGACCAGCGCGACGTCGACTGCGTCCATACTGGTGCCGGACATGACACCAATGAACAGTGTCACGCTCGTTTACGGGTTCTGGCGCGGCCTGGTTGCAGCGCTCGCGACCATGGTGTCTGGGACGATTTGTGCCAAGCGAGCCAGCAACGGCGCGGCCGTTTCACGAAATTCCGCGAGTTCAGTCTTGGGTAGCCCGATTGATCTTGGCAGCTTCACACGCAGCGGGTCGCGATGTGCGCCGTGCACACGGAACTCGTAGTGCAGATGTGGTCCAGTCGCGAGCCCTGTCTTGCCGACATAGCCGATAACCTGGCCTTGTTTCACGCGCTTACCGGGAACGGATCGCTTCGAGTACTGCGAGAGATGAGCATATAGGGTTGTGTATTTCCCCCCATGCTCGAGTATCACAGTGCGCCCGTAACCACCTTTGGTCCCGCGGTAGGCGACGCGGCCGTCGCCGGTCGCCTTGACCGGTGTGCCTGTCGGGGCAGCGTAATCTACGCCTTTGTGGGAACGCCATTTTTTTAACACTGGATGCCAGCGTCGAGGGTTGTAGCGTGAGCTGATGCGTGCGAACTTGATCGGTGTGCGAATAAATGCCCGCCGCTTGCTGTGACCATCAGTGTCGAAATAGCCGATCTCGCCGTTGCGGTCTTTATAACGCAAAGCCTGGTAGGTGGTGCCGCGATTGGTGAATTCAGCGGCGAGTATTGGCCCATCGCGCAGCTTCTCGCCATTGAGATAGTGTTGTTCGTAAAGCACTCGGAACTGATCGCCAGCGCGAATCTCTAGCGCGAAGTCGATATCCCAGCCAAAGATCGTCGCGAGTTCCATGATCTTGGCATCCGAGAGGCCGGCCTTTTGTCCGTCAAGAAACAATGATGATTCGATCAGCCCAGCGCTGGAGGCGACTCGGCTTTCGACCGACTTGCTTACCTCCTGAGTACTGATGGCGTCATCGGTGATGCTGATGTGGAGGCTTTCAACGCGATTGCGATGCAATTCGAGGCGCACCAACTCTTGATTTTCGTCGAATTGGAAGCGGATCTTTTGTCCCGGTCGGATACGGGCTAGGGTGCCTGCGGTCGAATCACTGGCAATTATTTTGTGCAGTAACCCGGCGTCTAGCCCCTGCTGGTCGAAAATCCTCGCCAAAGACTCGCCCTTGGCCACCTCATGCTCGACCCAGGTCAGCCTGGCCCTTTCCGCCGCGGGTGCCGGTGGTAGCTCGTTGCCATCTGCTGGAATACTGACGAGTTGGATTTTTTCGGTGGAATTTGCTTTGGGTTCTGGGCTCAGGCTGACCTCTGTACCCAAATCTGCCGGGCTAGGAGCCGATGTCAGATCGTCAGGGACGGCGCTGAGCGGGGATATGTCGCGTACCGAAGGCTCTGGCGCCGGAGCAGGTGATGAGGCGGCGGTTGGCGGTAGGACTAAGGTGCTTGAAATAGGGTCGTCGACGGCTTTTGAGGGTGAGGAGCCAGCGATCTGGCTGTCAGCTCCTCGTGGGTACAACGAAAATGCTCCGCCCAGGGCAATTACTAAAAGTGCCAGTGTGAGTAAGAGTGCCAACCGCCCGCGTCGCCGATTCTTGAGGGGCTCTGCGCGCAACTTATAGTCTCTTATCACAAACATACCGTAATCATTCGAATTGCCAGGATTATGGCAGATTGTCGGCAGCCAGGGGTAGGAATTTAACAACGCGGGTCGGAGTTGTTATACCGGTCACCATTGTGAGGGCGGCGAGCCCTGCTTTCTGGTAGGTTTGCGGCCCACTTTTGCGAGTTTGAAGCAATGTCGATTACTGATTCCCTGGAGCGCATCCAAAGGGGCGCTGAAGAGATCCTGTTACCGGAGGAGCTGAAAAAAAAGCTGGCCCGCGGTAGGCCTTTGCGCATCAAGGCTGGTTTCGATCCCACCGCGCCAGATTTGCATCTTGGCCATACGGTGCTGATCAACAAGCTGCGCCAATTCCAGGAGCTGGGTCACGAAGTTTTGTTTCTGATCGGGGATTTCACCGGCATGATCGGAGACCCCACTGGCAAGAGCCATACTCGCCCCCCGTTGACGCCAGAACAGGTGCGCCAAAACGCCCAGAGTTACCGTGAGCAGGTCTTCAAGATACTCGACCCGGACCGCACCCAGGTAGTTTTCAACTCGCAATGGGTGAATGAGCTGGGGTCGGCCGGCATGATCCAATTGGCGGCCCGACACACGGTCGCTCGCATGCTCGAGCGCGACGATTTCAGCAAGCGCTACAGTGATGGCAAAGCTATCGCAATCCATGAATTCCTTTACCCACTGATCCAGGGCTGGGACTCAGTGGCCCTTAAGGCCGATGTCGAAGTCGGCGGTACCGATCAGAAGTTCAACCTTTTGGTCGGGCGCAGGCTTCAAGAGCAAGAAGGCATGGAGCCACAAGTTGTATTGACGATGCCCATACTCGAAGGCTTGGATGGTGTGCAAAAAATGTCGAAATCCTTAGACAATTACATAGGGATAACGGAATCGCCCGAAGAGATGTTTGGCAAGCTGATGTCGGTCTCGGACGAGCTGATGTGGCGCTACTTCGAGCTCCTGAGTTTCCGCTCCCTGGCTGAGCTGGAGGGATTGCGGCAGCAGGTCGTGGACGGACGTAATCCACGCGACGTCAAGTTTGAGTTGGGCGAAGAACTGGTGGCGCGGTTCCATTCGGCCGCACAGGCCGAGGGCGCGCGGCGGAGTTTCGTGGAGCGGTTTCAAAAGGGGGCGATGCCAGATGACATGCCCGAATATGTCTTAGATGGTCAAGAGGGCGGGATTCCCATAGCCAATGCGCTCAAGGCGGCAGGAATGGTGGGTAGCACCTCTGAGGGGATTCGCTTGATCCAACAGGGGGCAGTGCGTTTGGACGGCGAAAAGTTGCTTGATCGGGCTTTTTCCCTGCCCGCAGGAGGTGAGGTTGTATGTCAGGTCGGCAAACGTCGCTTTGCCCGCCTGAAAGTGCGCTAGCCATCGTAGGCTGTCGGCCTCGGCAGATTAGTCTCAAATAAGTGCTTGACGGAGTCCCAAATGCAGCTAAAATATGCTCCCTCGATTCTAGTGGCTCATTAATGCGGACCACCAGAGCATCGGCCGGCAAATCGTCGGAATTTTCGAGGTGGCTAACTAGTGGCCGCCGGTACACTCAGCGTGTGCGTCGCTCTTTAACAAATCAAATCAGGTAATTTGTGTGGGTGCTCCGTTGATGGCTGAGACGGCCATTTATATCAACGAAGCATCTTGGGATAACCTATAGATTCTGAGTTGAGCCAAGATTTGTTGCCTTAAGCAACATTTTTGATTGAACTGAAGAGTTTGATCCTGGCTCAGATTGAACGCTGGCGGCATGCTTAACACATGCAAGTCGAACGCGAAATCACCTTCGGGTGAGAGTAGAGTGGCGGACGGGTGAGTAACGCGTGGGAATCTGCCCAGTAGTGGGGGATAACTCGGGGAAACTCGAGCTAATACCGCATACGCCCTACGGGGGAAAGGCTTCGGCCACTATTGGATGAGCCCGCGTCAGATTAGCTTGTTGGTAGGGTAAAAGCCTACCAAGGCAACGATCTGTAGCTGGTCTGAGAGGACGAACAGCCACACTGGGACTGAGACACGGCCCAGACTCCTACGGGAGGCAGCAGTGGGGAATATTGGACAATGGGCGAAAGCCTGATCCAGCAATGCCGCGTGTGTGAAGAAGGCCTGCGGGTTGTAAAGCACTTTCAGTTGGGAAGATCATGACGTTACCAACAGAAGAAGCACCGGCTAACTCCGTGCCAGCAGCCGCGGTAATACGGAGGGTGCAAGCGTTAATCGGAATTACTGGGCGTAAAGCGCGCGTAGGCGGT
>JANQRK010000119.1 GCA_028284585.1 Chromatiales bacterium | reverse complement strand
ATGCTTGTGCCATGGCCCTTTGGGAGCCACTGTGCGAGCGCGACTCGGTGTTGCGTTTCTTGCCAAGGACGCGCCATTGCCTGCGAAACGCGCCTTGATTCGCGCTCGCACAGTGGCTCTGAGCGTTACAGAATTATCCGCTTGGCCCACTAGGGCCTGTTCACACTAAGTGAGACCGAGGAATGCTTGAGCACGGCGGACGGCTTCGCGCGGCGGCGCAGCGGCATCGTATCCCGGTATCGGACTGGCTCGATCTCTCGACCGGGGTCAATCCGTGCAGCTGGCCGGTCCAGGAGGTGCCGTCAGCGGTCTGGGCACACCTCCCGGAGGACGATGACGGTCTCGAGGCGGCGGCCCGGGCCTACTATGGCACTGAGTCGCTGCTGGCGGTGGCCGGTTCACAGGCCGCGATCCAGGCCTTGCCGTGGCTGCGCGGCCGTGCTCGGGTCAATGTGCTGGCGCCGGCCTATGCTGAGCACGCCCACGCCTGGCGACGCGCCGGGCACCAGGTGGCACCAGTCGCCGCAGGCGCGCTGGATGACATCGGCACCCAGGGCGACGTGCTGGTGCTGGTCAACCCGAACAACCCAAGTGGTGAGCGCTTCGCACCAGACTGCTTACTCGACTGGCACGCTCGATTGGCAGCACAGGGCGGCTGGCTGGTGGTCGACGAGGCCTTCATCGACAGCACGCCGGAGCACAGCCTGGCGCCCTACTGCCCGCGCCCCGGGTTGTTCGTGCTGCGCTCGCTGGGCAAGTTCTTTGGGCTGCCCGGGGCACGTCTAGGCTTTGTCCTGGCAGAGCAGCCAGCGCTACAGCGACTGGCCGAGGAGCTTGGCCCCTGGGCGGTGAGTTCACCCACACGCTGGCTGGCGACACGTGCACTCACCGATCACGGATGGCAAGCCGCAGCGCGCCGTTCAACGACTGCGGCTGGGCAACGTCTCGCGGGCCTGCTGACCAGCACCGAGCTACCCCCGAGCGGTGGCTGTGCACTGTTTCAGTGGGTCAAGACGCCACGCGCCGCTGACTTGCAGGCGCGGCTCGCGCAGCAGGCCATCTTGGTACGTCGCTTCGACGATCCACCGAGCCTACGCTTTGGGCTGCCCAGGGGGGAAGCCGACTGGGCGCGCCTGGAGACGGCGCTGCGCAGTCTGGACTTAGCGCGAAAACTCCCCCACCGATGATGTCGGCAGCTGCGGCCCCCCGTATTGCACCGGCCTACTCTCTGGCGCCTCCGATGAACCCAGCACCCACATCACGATGTAAGCGCCAACTGCGATGACGAACAGCGCCATGAGAAAGCCCGCAATCCTTCTTTGCGGTGCGCCGCAATTGGGACACTTCTCGGCCCCCTTGCCGACCTGTTGTCCGCATTCGTAACACAGTGAAAGTGCCAAGGGGTTACCTCTTTGGGAGAAACTCCGGGACCGTTTACGTGAATTGTAGCGCCGCTCGATGTCTGCTTGGGTCAGGTGTGGCGCCCAAGACCTTAGATATGCCTGCTGGTGATTCACCAAGAGCCGGAATGACCTAAGTCCCCGGTCACCGGCGGCAATGAGCGGTGAACCACCATGCCCCGTGCAAACGCTGCGCTGCAATTGGCCGGACGGGAGTCAGCCAGGCTTGCGAAATTTCATGATTCCCCAGGCCAAATAGCCTTTTTGGCCGGCCTCTACCCAGTGACTTAGGCCCTGAAGCATGCGATCGACGTACTCTGCGCTGACGCGTCCTGCAAGGGACTCGCGTGAGCGCAGCAGCTCGTCGCGCACGCGACTGTAGTGCGTTATCAGGTGCGGGGTGAGATCCTCGGTTCTAACGGAAGCAAGACCAGCCGCCACGGCGGCGTCGCGATAGAACGCGAATGATCCAAGACTGTCGAGGTGGATACGATCGAGGACAGGTTGCAACACACCCTGTGGACAATCATCCGCTTGCATGGGGTCGGTAAAGATGAATGTACCACCTGGTTTCAGTAAGCGTGCTACCTCCTTGATGACCTGAAGACGCTGCCCGCTATGCAGGATGGCATCTTGCGACCAGGCAAAATCGAAGCTGCTGTCAGCGGCGGGCACCTGCTCGAAACTGCCTTCAATGACTTCGACCTTGTCCGCTAGGCCCTGGTCGGCGGTCATCGCGCGATTGCGAGCGTTTTCCGTCTCGCTGAGGTTTAAGGCCATGACATGACAGCCATAGGTACTTGCCAGGTAGCGCGCGGAACCACCGTACCCAGACCCAAGGTCGACAAGGCGCTTGTCCGAGCCAAGACCTTCGAGCATCCCCGCCATGCGCGCGACGGTGCGCCGAGACGCCGTGGCAATGCCTTCATCGGCTGTTTCGTACAGTCCGATATGGATGTCTTCGCCACCCCACACATGGAAGTAGAAGTTGTCAGCATCCTCGCTGTTATAGTACTCGCGGGCTGTTTCAACGATATCCGAGTAGGCGGTGCTCACGCCTGGCCCTCCTGCTTGCGGTAGGCCTTTTCTGCGACATGGACGAAGAAATCGGGCTCGGTTTCACGGTAGGTTTCTTTGAAGTCACCGAACGTCTCGATGTGCTGGAATCCGACCTCCCGCATCAGGCGTTGCACATACGCTTTGCGCAGCGGAAACATGTTCAGGTGGAAAGCCGAGCCGTCACTGAAGCTGTACTTGAACCGTGCGAGCGACTCATCGACATGCTCGGGCTCGGCACGCACATTGTCGCCACAGTAATAGAAGTGATGACTGGGCTTGATTTGATGGTCGAGCAATGCATCGTAGTTTCGCTGGTCGAGAATGAGTATGCCGTCGTGGCGAAGCGTTGCGTAATACTCAGCCAGAGTCTTCCGCCGATCGTTGTCGTGGTGAAGGTGGGTGAAGGAATTACCCAGGCAGATCACGGCATCGTAGTAATCATGGACGTCCCGATTCAACCATCGCCAGTCGGCCTGCACGGTCCGCAAGATGTAACCTTGGCGACGGGCATTTTCGAATGCCTTCGCGAGCATCATCGGGCTGCCGTCAACGCTGGTCACTTCAAAACCAGCTCTGAGCAACTGTACGGAATGAAAGCCGGTGCCGGTAGCGACGTCGAGGACTTTTCTAACCCCCAGTTCTCGCAGCTTTTCGATAAAGAACTCACCTTCCGCCTTGGCCCGCCCATCCCAGTCGATCAGTTCGTCCCATTTCTCCACAAACGAATGGACATACTCCTCCTGGTACTTGCCTGATTCGCGGACTGCAAGCGGGTCCCGACCATAGTCTTGCTGTTTCTCTTGACGCAAAATATCTGTCCTCAGTGTTGAAATGCCGTTGCATTACTCCTGGCGTTCCAACAAGAACCGGAGGATGAGCGACATGCGATGTCGATTTGATGGAGTGGGTAAGCGGAGTGTCGATTGGAGGGCAGTTGCGCTGCTCTCTAGTCTAGGAGGCACGCCGGCAGATCATGAGCGCGCTTAAAACTATGTCGACACCCGCTTTGGTTGGTTGACCTCGCGCCGCACCTTTGTCATGCAAGTTATGCGGAACGATCGCTCCAGCAACGAGCCTCCACTGACCTTTCGAAATTTTCTACACCCTTTGTGTAGACGGATGGAGACATTTAGCGAAAAACGCCTTTGATGCTAAACAATACCGGGCGGCCGAGCAATGTCTCCGTCCGTCGTTTGGAAGAATTAGTCACTCAAGGGGACCCCGAAAAATGCCATCCATGGCATTTTTCTCCACGGTTAGGCCAAAACGCGGTTTTCGCCTTTCCTTCATTTTCAATCACTTGTCGTGATCGAAAATGGCAGCACATGCCTGCGCTGCTCGTGCGCCTCGATTTTTCGAGGCGCCCTAAATCAGCCGACTATCGCTGAATGCCTGGAGTCGCGGCAGATGCTGAAGCGCAAACACTTGGCAACAGAGTGTCACTGCATGTTTAAGTAAGGCGCTGGCCCATCGTGAAACAAGGCCAGTCAAGCTGCCGACGATTTCGTAGATGGCGCTCGTTGCCTGACTCGATTCACACGTAATGAAGCTATTTGGAGAGAGTCATGCGGGATCGCTACGACACCGACTACCGAGTCGGCCAGGACAATATCCGAACCTGGGGTGTGGACATCCATAACCCTGTGTTCGTCATCTCGAGCTTGTTCGTGATCGTCTTCGTCATCGCTACGATTATGTTCCCTGCGTCGGCCAAGACGGCCTTCGATGGCTCGAAGGCCTGGTCTATCGGCAACTTCGATTGGCTGTTCCTCGTCAGTGGCAACATCTTTGTTCTGTTTTGTCTGACCCTTATCGTGCTGCCTGTCGGCAGCATCCGGCTCGGCGGTATAGATGCGACACCCGAATTCTCGATGCCATCCTGGCTCGCGATGCTGTTTGCTGCGGGTATGGGTATCGGTTTGATGTTCTGGAGTGTCGCCGAACCTATCGCCTACTACACCGGCTGGTATGGAACGCCACTGGACGTGATGAAGAACACGCCAGAGGCAGCCGAGCTGGCGATGGGCGCAACAATGTTCCACTGGGGCCTGCACCCTTGGGCCATTTACGCCGTCGTCGGGCTATCCCTGGCCTTCTTCGCCTATAACAAAAATCTGCCGCTGACGATCCGGTCGGCCTTTTTCCCTCTGATCAAGGACAGGGCCTGGGGTTGGGCCGGACACATCATCGATATCGTCGCCGTCATGGCGACAATCTTCGGGCTGGCGACATCGCTTGGTTTTGGCGCACAACAGGCAGCCGGTGGACTGAACTACCTGTTCGGGATACCGAACACGATCAATACGCAATTCGCCATCATCATTGGCGTGACAACCGTTGCACTTGTGTCTGTGGTCCGAGGGCTCGACGGAGGGGTCAAGGTACTCAGCAACCTGAACATGCTAATGGCACTGGGTCTGCTGCTGTTCGTGGTGATCGTCGGCCAAGGATTGGCTATTTTCTCCGGGGTGGTCGACACGGCGGCTGCCTACGCCGGCAATCTGCTGTCGTTGAGCAACTGGATAGGACGTGATGACGAGACCTTCTATCACGGTTGGACGGTCTTCTACTGGGCCTGGTGGATCTCCTGGTCACCGTTTGTAGGTATGTTCATTGCGCGTGTGTCCAAGGGCCGCACCGTCCGCGAGTTCTTGATCGCCGTACTACTGATCCCGACGACGGTCACGCTACTCTGGATGACCGCATTTGGCGGCAGTGGATTGGATCAGGCTGTCGACCAAGTTGGACAACTGGCCAATGGCATTACCGACGTGGCCTTGTCGCTGTTTTACATGCTCGAGAATCTGCCATTCACCACTATTACGTCGTTCATGGGTATCTTGCTGGTGTTGGTTTTTTTTATCACGTCGTCGGATTCTGGCTCGCTCGTCATCGACAGCATTACAGCCGGCGGCAAGCTCGACGCCCCGGTGCCACAGCGTGTGTTTTGGGCAACGATGGAAGGGCTGATTGCCGGTGCGCTATTGTTCGGTGGCGGGACCGATGCGTTAGGGGCGCTGCAGGCAGCAGCCATCACCGTCGGTCTGCCATTCACTCTGGTGCTCATCGCAATGTGTGTTGCCCTTTACATGGGCCTAAAGCACGAACATCACTTGGCGATGGATCGCAGAGACTGAGCCGAATCGACGCATCGGTGGACCCACGGCTCGAGTCGGGAACCTAGGCCCAATCCAACGGTTTCAGCAATCGAACAACGCCAGCCACGCAACCCACGGCGACAGTACAGCACTGGTGCCGCAACGGGTGAGCTAACCCTCTATTACATCGGGAGTTTTCATTCAAGTTTCAATCCCGCTGCACGATAGCCTTGTGTGCCCTTTGCACCCCGATGCCACAATAGAAGAGGAATAAAAATCCCTCTTGTGCATGTTGCCAAATCCACATAGGACTCAAGTATGCGGGTTTCCATATTCTTCTTAGTACTGTCTTTGACTTCATTCCCTGCGCTGGCTGAGATCCGTTTGAACTTTGGCGTGTACGCATCGGATAAACCGACGACGATGCTGAAAAAGTTCAAACCGATATTGAGAGACCTGCAACAAACAATGACCAGGGAACTAGGCGAACCAGTATCGATCAAAATTCAGGTCTCCAGCAGCTACGAAAAGGGCATCCAAGCCATAGCCAGCGGAAAGGTCGATTTTGCCCGCCTTGGCCCAGCGTCCTACGTCAGTGTCACTACATTAGATCCTGCTGTCCGGTTGATGGCGACAGAAAGTAATAAGGGTTCCAAACGCTTCAACGGTGTGATTTGTGCATCGGCCTCGAGCCAGATTCAGTCGGTCAGCGAACTCAAGGGCAAGCGATTCGCCTTCGGCAACGAGCAATCCACGATCGGCCGATACCTGTCCCAACAGTACCTCCTGCAGCACGGCATTAAGGCCGCGGACCTCGGTTACTTCGAGTATCTGGGCCGCCACGACCGTGTCGGTTACGCGATAGCCGTGGGGAAATTTGACGCCGGCGCACTGAAAGAGAGCACCTACAAAAAGCTGCTAAAAAAGGGCGTGGCACTTCGCCCCATCGCCACTTTCGAGAACGTCACCAAACCCTGGGTTGCCAGATCCGGACTGAGTGAGCGAATCTTTTCTACACTACGCCGCGCGCTGCTGGAATACAAGAACCCAGAAGGCCTTAAGGCTCTAGGCAAGGACGGCTTTGTAGTCGGCTCGCACGAAGACTACCTGCCGATCATCGCGGCAGTGCGCAACAATCCCGAGTTTTTCAAATAGTGTGTTGCGCATCAGGAAAACGGGCTTATCTCCCGGTCTAGTAGGTTGTAGTTCGAAAACGACTCGATGCTGAAGAACGCCTCAAGTAACAGGATGCCTTTGATGGCCCAGCTTCTGTTCATCATGGTGGCAGCAGTTGTGCTCGTTGCATTCCTGGCAGGAGAGGTTACTCGGCATATTGGGAAAAAAGCCTATTTGCACGAAATGCAGAAACACAGTCAGCGGATGGTGTCGCTCATTTCTGCATCGGCCCTCGAAGCGGTGATTAGCGAGGATACACCGCTGCTACTGAGCATCGTCAAGGCAACCGTCAATGAAGAAGCAGATATCCAATCCATGCGCTTCGAGAATGAGCGCGGTACACCTTTGACGTCATGGAGCCGAGACAATACTGCAAAGCCTGACGAAATCGTAACCTATACCTCGGACGTGTGCTTCGATGGTGACCTCTACGGAAGGATCGTCGTTGACTGGAGCACTGATCGTATTCACAAGAGGGTTGATGAGCACGTACTCTGGTTGCGGATTTGGACGACCCTGATACTGCTTCTACTGACGACAATTATCACCCTTGCTATATTCAAAGTTGCCGTACGACCGTTGTCTAAGATCCACCTACGCCTAAAAGCGCTGTCCGCGGGCAATCTGACTACCAAGCTCGAGGTCAGTGGGTCTCGCGAGATTCATGCCTTATCCGAGTCGGTTAACGCGCTATGTAGTTCCATGCTAGACAACAAGCGCCACACCGAAGCCTTGGAGTCGACCAAGCTAGCCTTGTTCGAAGCCAAGGAACGAGCCGAAATTACTCTTCATTCGATCGGCGACGCAGTGATCACCACAGATGCGACGCAAACAGTGGAATACCTAAATCCTGTGGCGGAAGAGCTGACCGGCTGGTCAGTGCAGGAGGCACGAGGTCATCTATTCAACAGCGTGGTCAGATTAGTTCAGGAGGATACCGGAGAACCTGTTGTCAACCTAGTCAGTTCCGCACTGGCAAAAGAGAAAGTATCTAAACTGGGCAGCAACAATCTGCTGGTCGCACACGACGGTCGCGAGTACTCAGTTGAAGAGTCCGGTGCCCCGATACGTGGACCGAGTGGAGAAGTGCTGGGTGCCGTGATGGTATTCCGAAACGTCACGCGTTCCCGAAACCTAACCAAGAAGATAAAACATCAGGCCGCCCATGATGCCCTTACTGGCCTGGTCAACCGTGCCGAGTTCGAACGTCTGCTCGATCGAGCCTTGGAAGACGCCACCCGAAACAGGAGCCGGTACACGCTGCTTTACTGCGACCTGGACCAGTTCAAGGTGGTTAATGACACCTGCGGGCATGCGGCAGGCGACAGCCTGCTAAAGCAACTCGCTTCTATGCTACATGGTCAGTTACGAGAAGAAGACACCTTTGGGCGACTGGGTGGCGACGAGTTCGGGGTGATATTGCGCAACTGCGAGTCTGACGGCGCGATCAAGGCGACGCAGAAGCTTAGGAAAAGCACACGGGAATTCCGTTTTGTTTGGCAGCAGAAAACTTTCGCCATAGGCGTCAGTATCGGCGTCGTATTTATTAGCGATGCTTTTGCAAACACGGATGCACTGCTGCAAGCGGCTGACGAGGCTTGCTACGCCGCAAAAGAGGCAGGCCGCAATCGCATCCACGTCTACGAGCCTAACGACGATACCTTGGAACGACGGCGCGGCGAAATGCAGTGGGTATCCCGATTGCACGCGGCGCTTGAGCAAGACCGCTTTAAGCTGTACGCCCAGACGATTAAGAAATTGGGCCCCAGTACGCAGCCCGAATATAGCTATGAGATCTTGATCCGCATGGTGGACGAAACAGGTGCACTGGTACCGGCCGGCGCATTCGTGCCGGCGGCCGAAAGATACGGCGTTATACCGGCTATCGACCGCTGGGTAGTCCGCAATGTTGTTCACTGGCTGTCAACTCAGCAATGTCACATAGACGAACTATCGTTCTGTTCTATCAATCTATCAGCTGCAACCTTATCCGACCCGGAATTCCCGCTTTTCATCAAGGATCTGATTGAAACTTCGGGTGTCCCACCGGAAAAACTCTGTTTTGAGATCACAGAAACTTCCGCCATATCGAATTTCAATCAG
The DNA here is from genome assembly GCA_028284585.1 of Chromatiales bacterium. Taxonomy (GTDB): domain Bacteria; phylum Pseudomonadota; class Gammaproteobacteria; order Chromatiales; family Chromatiaceae; genus Thiosocius. The sequence continues at coordinate 59,558 of JANQRK010000119.1, read as the reverse complement.
GCGCTGAAACTGATGTCGGCGCTGAAAGAGAAAAAATGCTTGTTCGCCCTGGATGATTTTGGCAGCGGTATGTCCTCGTTCGGATACCTGAAGAACTTACCCGTAGATTTTCTCAAGATCGAAGGAAGTTTTGTCCGCGATATCGCCAGTGACAATACTTCCCTGGCGCTAGTGCGATCGATCAACGATATCGGGCACGTGATGGGCAAGAAAACCATCGCCGAGTTTGTCGAAGACGACACCGTGCTCGCGATTGTGAGCGAAATCGGCGTCGACTACGCTCAGGGCTACGGAATAAGCAAGCCAGTGCCACTCGCCGAGGCCGCCGCCCGCGAAACCGCCGAAGACCCCCAGTTGGGCGCGCAATTGTCGAGCCCCCAGCGACCTAGACACCTGACAGCGTTAGACTAACAGGGACCCCGAGAGGCCAAAACGTGATTTTCGCCTTTCCTTCATTTTCAATCTCTTGTCGTGATCGAAAATGGCAGCACATCCCTGTGCCACTTGTGCATATGAGCGTAAACCTTAGATCAACACGGTGAAGCAAGTCACTGAGCGGGGATACAGAGCCACAAAAGTGGCTTCAACGCTTGACTGAATCAGCCCAAGAGCCAGCGCGAATATGAAGGCAAGCCTCGGATTGCAGCGATCTAAGCCGCCGTTGCCGCAAGCCACGAAGTCCGCGACCTGAAAAACCTGTTTTCTTTGGTGACGCCACTAAGGAGACAGGCGTCTAAGCAATATCCGCAAATTGTCGTACTCCCGACATTCCGGAAAAGGAGACCGCGGCAAAGTATGTCTTAGGCAAAGCCAGAGGCATCGACCGACTGCCGCCAGCCCCTGGGAACGCGCCAGCCTGCATTCGCACCAGAATCTAGGATGATCGCGCCGTCCAGATTCATTTGGACGTCTCCCTGGAGCGAAAGCCAAGACCATAGCTAGGGCTTGAGTGAAGGGCAAGTACAAGCGCGACTGGACAAGTGAGGCCCTGGGTCGATAGGGAATGGGGAACAAACCTTCCCTGCAAGCATACGCCCAGAATGGGGCTTTCGTCGCATCTCTGACCACTGGTTCGCGCCCGTTCACGATCTGCTGGTGGCAACGTGCAAGCTAGGTCGGCAGCAGCTCGACAAGCACTATGATGTGAGCTGCAAAGTGGCACATAGGCCGCTACGCTTACCAATAGCCAACTTGCAAAACTAGCCAACCGAATAGAGGATGTACGATGTTGCAATGGACCAATGAGTTTTGCACCAACGAGGCCCCGGATGCGACATCCTGGCGGCATGTTGGCACCAACCTGGCACTGGATTTTCACGGCGACCCGCGTGCGGCTGAACTGACCGTATTCTCCGACGGCAATCACCACATGGCCTTGCTCGACGCAATTTGTGCCTTTCGCGAGCAGACGGGCGTACAACGGGTCTTTTACACGACCACCCCGCCTGGCCCACTGGCCGCGGCCCTGCGCAGCGGTGGTCTACGCCTCGGTAATCTGTTGTTGTCGAATAGGCCGGACGTCTTTATCAGCCCGGACTTCATACTTCGGCCCTTGCAGGATGAGGGTCGGCTCGGTCCTGACCGCAGGCTGTTCACGAGTCGAGGTAATGTCTTGTTGATTCCGGCCGGCAACCCCAAGGGCATCCATGGTGTCGTCGATCTGGCCCGCGAGGACGTACGCCTGTTCCTGTCCAATCCGAAGACCGAGAAGGCCAGCTACGCCGGCTACCGTGCAACCCTGGATCACCTGGCCGAACAGGCAGGCGTCGACCTCAGCGGGGTACGCGAAGGTGACGATCGACGCATCGTCTATGGCGAACGCATTCACCATCGCGAGGCCCCAGCCGCGGTTGCCGCTGGCGAAGCCGACTGTGCGGTGGTCTATCATCACCTCGGGTTACGCTATACACGGATTTTCCCGGAGCTGTTCGAGATCCAGGTTCTGGCACCGGTCGAGTCCGCACAATCCGGCAGCCAGATCGCGGCGGTGGGTGATGGCGGGCGGTGGGGCAACGCTTTCATCGAGTTCATGGCGAGTGACGCCGTAGCGGAAGTCTATCGACACCACGGGATGGACGCCTGAACGCACACGACATGCGGCTCTCAGAAATCTATACAAAAAAGCGGCCTAAAAGGCCGCTTGAATGCGCCTGCAGTGCGTCCTCCCTACCCCTGGAAGTTGATGAACAATGCCGAGGTCCAGACCTTGGCGTCGTCGACCTGGCGCGCCATCAGGAAGACCGGGCGATGGCCGTGCGGCCCGTTCTCCGCCGCGACCTCGAGCGTTCCGGCGACCTCGCGCGGCGGCGTTTGGTCGCTCATTCGTTCGAAACCGAGAAACATGTCGACCCCCGGCAGGTCCTTGCGCAAACGCGCTGCCTCGAGTAACTCGCGCCCGGTGATCTCCCAACTGAAGGTCGGGCAATGGACGAAGGGATTGCCCTTGGTCGGATCACCGACCTTCACATAGCCATCGATCGTGCCCTGGATGCGGATGACCGCCGACTCGAGGTGCGAGAGGTCGAATTCGATCGCGTCGACGTCGCCATAAGTATCGCTTTTGAAACCGACGGTGGTGGCGGACTCACGCCAACAGGTCTCTTCCTTGTGCTCGAAGCCAATCCCGGTGAAATCGTTGATCACGGCATCGGTGATGGTCACCATGCCCTTCCATGCCGCCCAGCGATAGCGGTCCTTGATGCGTGCACCGCCCCAGCGGAAGCGCACCCGGCGGTCCGAATAGCCTAGCTCTTGCTGCAGGTCGCGGCGCCAGATCTCGCCTTCGTGGTCATAAGCAACGACCTCGTCCCAGCCGACGTCGCCCAGAAAACGATAGTCGAGCGATGCCACTCCGCGTTGCTTGAACTCGTCGCCCATGATGTGCTTGCCACAGCGCAATATGCCAAAGGTGCGCTCGCCGGTCGACGCAAAGGTGTGACGGGCACGCAGCGCGCTGGCGATGTCCTTACGCGTCAAACCATCTGCGACTACCCCGGCAATTCCGCCTTTGGTGCCGAACACCGCGGTACCGGGAACACCACCACCGCAGCGACCGCGGTGCTCGTCGCCTGCCATCGTGGCGCCGATCTTGTAGCCGCGCTGCATCGCCTCTTGGTACAACCAACCGAAGTGCCCCCAGGCCGAGCCGATTTCGATCAGGCGTTCCAGTTCCGGGTGGTGCCAGTCGAGGATGCAACGTCGGCCGCCAACATGTGGGATCAGCAGGTGGCCCTCGGGATCTGCGGCATAGGCAACCCAAAGTTCTTCCAGGGGCCAGGCACCCGGCACGGCCTCGTCAGTCGCCGAGTCTTCGTTCCAATCGACCGAGCGCACATGCTCGCCGGACTTCAGGTACGGGAACTCGGGCTCGTCGTCGTGCAAAAAGACCACATTGTGGTCGCCGCCGGCACAAGAGCTACCGCACCACTCGGTGCCTGGATAGGCGATGAACTCGCCATCCTTGGTGATCTCGCGGATTAGTCTGACGGTGCTCTGCCAACGCTCGGTGGTGATATTGAAATCGTTGTGTGCGAAGGCCAGCACATCGAGCCCAGTAACATCTCGCCCATAGGTCAGATTGTAACGGGTCGAGTTGGTCCCGATTGTGTCGTCGGAATGGACATGCAGGTCACTGTAGAAGATGCGCGGAAAGCCGAGATCGGCGTCGACGGTCACGTAAAATGTCTGCGGCTTGACCACTGGGTGCTCGGACAAGGTCGCGGTGATGGCCAACTCGCCCGGGCGGTCGACCGGCAGGTCATTGAGCAGTGCCACGGCCCAACCCTGATCGGCTAGGGTGATTTCGCGATCATAGACGGCAGCGCCATCGCGCGTCGCCAGGATGTGGACCCGTTCGGGGCGATTCCAACAGGTGTTTCCCCAATCGTCCTCGGCACGCACGCGCAGCGGCAGGGCCCCGCCCTGCTTGACGATGCGCGAACCGGCCCACTGCAGCTGGGCCGGGACGCCGGGCACCACTTGAAAGACCAGGTCGGGCGCAACTGCTGAAAAGCGTGAGGTGCCCAAGGGGTCGACAAAGCAGCGGATCTTGAAGTTTTCCTCGACAAAGGTCTGGACCCGGGTACCTGGACCACCGAAGCGACGATCACCGAGACGAATAATGATGTGGTCACCAGCCTTTACATAGCCATCGAAGGTGTCGACGATCACGGCCTTTTGGAACGGTCGCTCGTGACCCTTTTGGTCGAAGCGGACACTGAGTTTCTGCACGGTGGCAGGACTCTGACCGGGCACTGTCGGCGCCGCATGGTACTCGGCCGAGACATAGTCAGCACCCTGCGGGTTGACGGTCTGGAACAAGGCCCAGTCGGAGTAGAAGCGGAAGGTCGCCTTGAACCAGGAGCCATCGGCCATGCCGGACGCCCCGACTTCGTAATCGATCACCACCTCTTGCCAGGAACCGGCCACGATCTCCTCGATGTTGCAACTCACGCGCCCGAGGAAAGGCATGTCCTTGGTGATCTGATACAAGCCCTCGGGGGCATGGTACTCGCCGAGTTTCTCCTTGAGTTCGCCGGGCGACATCTTCTTCATTAGACTTAAGCTCCTTAAGAAGACCGCAGCTTGAGTGGTATGCGATCTGGCTGAATTTATACTAGGGTGGCCGCTGAGCACTACGCTCGGTAGATCCCCTATACTGAGATTTCGTGCGTTAGAGTTATAGGCGAACTGGAGATCGCCGACTGTCACGCAGACGACAGTTCCCCATCGATGTTTAAGTAGGTCGGTAAATTCTGCGATGAGCGACAATTGGTACCTGACGCCCTCGGACTTTCTCGGCAATTTCGACGACGAAACCCGTCGTCAATTTCTCTCTCTCGGCCACCGCCATAGTTACAGCAAGGATGCGTACATCTTTCGCTCCGGCGATCCCGGACTGAACGTCTTCGTATTGGAACAGGGCCGGGCAAAGATCTACAAGGCCTCGGACTCGGGCAAGGAGGTCATTCTGTGGTTCTGCTTTCCCGGCGAGGTGTTTGGGCTCGCCGAGGCCAGCCGGGGTGGACACCGCGATGTCTTCGCTCAAGCCTGTACCGATGCGGTGGTGCACCGCATTCCGCGCCAGGGCTTTTCCCGGTTCCTGTCCGAACGGCCCAGCGTCGCCCTCCAAGTCATCGATTTGCTTTCGTGTCGTCTGCGCGCACTGGGTGAAATCTTCACCAATCTCGCGGCAGACGACGTCAGCTCGCGCATCATCAAGCTGTTGCTGCGGCTATGCTCGCGCTATGGGCGGATCAATGTCCACTGCAATTTGGTTGAACAGCAGGGCGAAGCGGATGTCTGTCTTGATATTCCACTAACCCACCAAGAGATCGCGGATATGCTGGGCACCTCGCGTCAGACCGTATCTGCAGTGATCGGCGAGTTGAAAAAGAGCAGGGTATTGAAGATGAGCCACCACCACATTCACGTCGATCCCAGCCAACTCGAACAGTTGCTGCTGAAGACCATCAACTACTAGAGCCAGCGTCCGTGACGCCGCCGGGCGTCGGCCGGTACCCCAAGATAAACCCGGTTTCTTCGCAATGATTGTCGCCCCCCCGACATTACAAACCCTGGTCACGCATATAAGCTCAGCGTTGTAGTACGAGCCGAGCCGTCCGGAGGCAAGACTCCGTTCTCGTGCCGCCGTAGAACCCCATACGCCAAAGGAGCGCCGTTATGAGTTACCGACACCCGATGGTATTCAGTCTGATCTTTCTCTCGTTAGCCTTTGTACATCCCGTCTTTGGATCCGACTATCCGGACCGCCCACTGAAGTTCTATACCATGACGCAACCAGGCGCCCAGATCGATCGTTTGGCGCGGGGGATTGCGGAACGCTTTAGTAAAGAGATCGGCCAGCCGGTCACGGTACGTAACATCACAGGAGGCTCACATGGCAGCGTGATGGCGACCGACCTCAGCAAGGCCAAACCCGACGGCTATACCCTGGCCGTGGCAGCGACCACAGCCTACACCTACCAACCACACCATTCACCGGTGAAGTATGGATTCGACGACTTCGATTACATCACTTTGTTAGCGCTCAATTCGAGCGGTTTCATCTCCGAGCCGGATAAGCCCTGGAACACCCTGAAAGGGGCCTTCGAATGGGCCAAAGAAAACAAGAAGCCCTTGGTGGTGATGTTTCATGGTGCGGACGACCGCGACGTCATCCAACGTGTCGCTAAGCAGGAGGGTGTGCCGATCTCGCTGATCCCAAGTAAAGGTGGACCTTCGGTCATCAAGGCCGTGACCGGCGGTCATGCGGATATCGGCTATGTCGGCGCTATTCTCTATGAGCACGTCAGGGCCGGCCGCCTCAAGCTGGTCGCCTCGGCATTGAACCAGCGCTTGCCGCCGATCCCCGACGTGCCCACGCTGAAAGAGCAAGGGTATAACGAGTCGGTCGAGATGTATGTGGGCCTGGTCGCGCCCAAGGGCATCCCGGCGGATCGGCTCGCCAAACTCGAAGAAGTAGCCGGTAAGCTCGCGGCAGACGAGGAGACTCAGCGCTTTATTACCGAGCAGTTGTTGATGCGCCCGGTGGAATGGGGCCGCGACCATGCCCAGTCATCCATGCAGGCGATGTATGAGCTGTTTGGTGAACAAGCGAAAGCGCCGAAGTAAGGCGCGCACAGGAACCGGGTGCGTTGTGCACGATCGCTACCCGCCGACCTCCCGGTTTTTCGTGCTGAGCTCGACCGCCACATGCTGACGACGCATGGACGTTTGATCGCCAAGCTGACGAAGGAGCAGGCGTGACGAGATTACATAGAGATACCCTGGTGTGTTTGGGCATCGCGCTCGGTAGCGTGGTCCTGTTAGCTTGGGTCATTCCAGCCTATACCCCACCCTATCCCGGCTACGGTGCATCCCCGGCACTGGTGCCCAACGTCGCTGTCAGCATCATGTTGGTGATGTCGATCCTGGCCTTGGTGCGCAACAGCCTGATCATCTGGTGGGGCAAGGCCGACAGCTCGGGGGAAAGTGACTATCCGGAAGAGGGTGACTCGGCCAGCTTCACCCAGGTCGGTCCGGCGAAGCTGATGCATCTGATCCTGTTCATGGTCCCCTGCGCCCTGCTGATACCAGCGCTCGACTGGATTGGCTTCATTCCGGCGTCAATCCTGTTCTTGCTCGTGATGCAGTACTTGGTGGGACGCCGCACGGTGGTCGGACCAGTTCTACTGGCGGTCGCGATGTCCGCTTTGATGTATGTGGTGATGCGATACGGCTTCAGCGTCCCGATACCCGGAACCTAAACAGCAGGGGCGAGAATACTATGGAATCAATCATTGCCGGCCTCCTGGACTCACTGTCGCCGATCAGTCTGTTGTTCGTTTTTGGGGGCGTTGCCTTGGGTGTGGCGATCGGCGCCATCCCCGGTATCAACGGACCGATGGCGATCGCGCTGTTCATCCCGCTCACCTATTACATGTCGCCATTGGCGGCGATCGGTTTCCTGGTCGGCCTGAACAAGGGCGCCTTCTTCGGTGGCGCGATTTCGGCGATCTTGCTGCGAACGCCGGGTACACCCGAGGCAGCAGCGACCTCATGGGACGGTTATCCACTCACCCAACAAGGCAAGGGCGAAAAGGCCCTGCGCATGGCGCTCTATGCCTCGTTCGCAGGCGACCTGTTCGCTACCATCGTGCTCGTGGTGATTGCCGCGCCACTGGCCACCGTCGCCCTGTACATGGGGCCGCCGGAGATGTTCGCATTGATCACCTTGGCCTTGACCGTGGTCGCCGGTATCGGCAGCAAGTCGATCGCCCGTGGCTTGATCGCAGCCGCATTCGGGCTGACCGCCGGGATGATCGGCACCGAGCCAGTTACGGCATTACCGCGCCTTACCTTCGACATTTATCAACTAGAAAGCGGCCTGTCCCTGATCCCGGTGGCAATCGGGCTGTTGGCGTTTTCCGAGATCTTGATCCAGCTCGAACGCCATGTCGGCTCGGGCGGTAGCCAAGGTTCCGCGACCCATTTTTCGTCTCGACCCGAAGATCGACTCGTGGCCTGGAAGGAGTTGTTCGATAACCTCAAGACCCTGTTCCGCTCGAGCTTGATCGGGGTCGGCGTGGGCGCGATGCCCGGTCTGGGTGCCCCGGTGGCATCCTTCCTGTCCTATGACCAGGCACAGAAGCGCTCCAAGACACCGGACAAGTTCGGCAAGGGCAATCTGGAGGGGATCGCCGCCTCGGAATCGGCCAACAGCGCAGTGGTCGGTGCCAGTCTAATCCCGCTGTTCGTGCTCGGAATCCCGGGCAACCTGGCGGTCGCGATGCTGATGGGCGCCTTCATGATTCACGGCATGATGCCCGGCCCGCTGTTGTTCGAGGAAAACTCGCAACTGATGTACGGCGTGTTCGGCAGTCTGGTCATCGCCAGCTTCTTCCTACTGCTGATCGGGCGCTTCGGCCTCAAGCTGTTCTGTAAGGCAGTCCAGATCCCGGCCGTGATCCTCTACCCGATCGTGATCTTCACCTGCATCATGGGCTCGTACCTGGGCCAGTCGTCCATATTCGATGTGATCGTGATGCTGGTGTTCGGCGTGATCGGCTATTTCATGCGCAAGTTCGATTATTCCTTCGTCGCCTTCCTGATCGGGTTCATTCTGGTGCCGGAATGGGAACGGGCGCTCCAGCAGGTGGTGATCACCTCGCAATTCGACCCCTTCATGTTCTTTACTCGCCCGGTCGCCGTGATCCTGATGCTCTTGGTGCTCTATGTGGTTATCAAGACCTTCGTCGGCAACATACGGAACAAGGGCTACAAAGAAACACGGGCATGAATCAACAGTAGGAGATGCCGGCATGTCGAAACGACCGACGATAATTCTGGTACCCGTGGATGGCTCCAATAGCGCTGGAGCGGCAGCAGTTCACGCCGCAGTCCTGGCCGAGGCATTCGGTGTCCCGATGCGGCTGTTGTTCGCGTTTCCCACGGATGCGCTGGAGATGTACGGGGTACCGTCCGAAACCATGGCGGGCGAGCAGATAGAATCTTACTCACCCGAGCACTTCGCGGCGATGCGCGATCGCCGGGCGCGCCAGGTCTTCGACCATGCGCGCAATACGATAGGTAACACGCGCATCACGGTCGAGGAGACTGTGTTGGCCGGCGATCCGGCAAGTGCGATACTAGCCCATGCCGAAGCCGTGGACAGCCCGCAGATCGTGATCGGCAACCGCGGCCTGTCGCGATTCTCGGAGATACTGGTTGGTAGCGTCAGCCAACGCGTCCTGCACCATGCCAAGTGCCCAGTTACCTTAGTCCACAAGTAGGGACCATAGATGGTGGCAAGCCACACGCGTTGCCGCGCCGACTGCACCCTAATCAATCGCTCGTGCAGCCATGGGGCCTATGGAACTATTCTGGACTCACAGCATCTTGGCCGCTGAAATCGGGTAGTAGACGCCCGACCCGGCGAGCCGGACGCGCACAGCGTTGTCTAGGGAGCGTTCTTGGAGGCCCCTCAATTCAACGGTCGTGTGCCGCGTGCATACAACAGATTCCAGTCTACACTGCACCCGAGTGCATCGGCCGATATATTGAAGTAATCGTACATTCCCGCCCGCAGGGTGCTGAGATCACACTGCAGTCCGAACAAGCCGAGGAAAAAGCGTACCGCATCGTCCTCGCTCGCAAATGCCCAGGGAACGGATTTACGCGATACATTGGCACCACCGAAACCTGCGTCACCCAGTAGACCATCGAGTAAATCGACAGTGATGAACGAACCCTGATGTCCGGCGCTACTGTGTTCGTTAACGAATTCATCCAACCAGCGAGCCTCGGCCGACCCAATCTCGACGTCGCACAGCACAAAATGACCGCCCGGTTTCAATACGCGATAGCACTCTTTGACCGTAGCTCGCATATCATCGCTATGATGAAGACCAGCCAGGCCAACTACGAGGTCAGCCGACTGCGCTGGCACGGAGGGGAATGCATGCACAGGCTCAGCCAGCACAGTATGCCGTGGCGAGATACGCGCGCGAAGGGCATCGGATGGCTCAATGCAAACGCAGCGAACAGCGCCATCGAGGCGCGCATGGATTGCGTCCGACACATACCCACCAGCAGCTTGGACATCAACCACCACCATGCCCTTTTTGAGTTCGACTAAATCAAGCAAACCGTTGAGTTCGCGTTGTCTTGCCTGCGGGTAATCTTGCATGGCCCAAGGGGCCGAGGTCGTAGGTAATCGCATGTCAGCGCTCCGGCTTTATCTTTAATTATTGGCGGCCAAAGTAAAAACTTCAGGCAATTGAACACCGGCGTCTTGTCACTCACCCCGGTCTTCCAGCTTGGCCAGACGGTGTTTCTGGTCAAACAAGCCCTGATAGATCCTATTCCGGCTCGATGTACTCGGTTGCTGCTGTCCTGACCAAACTGGGGGATTATCGCGGCATCCTGTAGATTTTTGTAGTAGAACCAGCCCATGCCAAGACTTCCAAATCATTGGTTGAAAGATCTCCTACGGCCATGGGTCCATGCATTCCGGCTCTGGCGGGATCAGCTGCGCGGCCGTTTGATACGCCGACGGAATCGCCATATCGTCATGATCGTGGTCAGTGGCAGTTGCGGCAAAACGACGACCAAAGAACTGGTTGCTCAGGTGCTGTCGAAACGATACCGGGTGCACAAGACACCAGGAAACTGGAATGCCCTACGCTTCGGCGGCGTCTTAGGAACGCTGCAGGGTTTACAAGCCAATCATGAAATCGCCGTCGTCGAGGCAGCGATAGAATTTCCCGGCGATATGCGCCGCATCGTGCGCATATTGCAGCCGGATATGGCTATCATGCTCGGTGTCGCACCCAACCACCTGAGCGCATTCGGTGACATAGAGCATATTGCGCAAGAAAAAACTGAGTTGGTCAGGGCTGTAAGATCATCTGGGTGGGTATTTCTGAATACCGCTGATCACCGAGTTGCGCAGATGCGGAAAGGGACATCCGCCAGCGTCGTCACCGTTGCAGGCGCCGACGCTGACGTTGTCTGCACAAATCTCACCTCGACTGGCGACGGTGGATTGCAGCTACAAGTACGCGCCGGCTCGGATGAATTCATCATGAGCAGCCCTTTGTTGGGTGAGCACTGGCAGGTACCCATCCTGATGGCAGTCGCCATTGGGCGTCATTTTGATATTGAGCCGGGCGAGATCACGGCTGCCGTCGCGGCCGTGACGCCGCCGTGGGCGCGGATGCAGCCGATCACGCTGCCGACTGGCGTCACATTCATTCGTGACGAGTTCCATGCCTCCAAGCACAACTACGAAGTCGCGTTCGCTGCGCTCAAGAGCACCCCGGCCAAACGCAAGATTCTGGTCACATCGCTATACACCAACAGTTCGGATTCTGAAGAACAGGCCGCGCAGTGGCTTGCTCGACAGGCCTATGAAGGGTTTGACTGTGTTTACTTCGTCGGGGGCAGCGCCGCCGTGGCGCAGAGGATGGCAATCGACGAAGGTATGTCGGCGGCCACCGCGTTCGCGTGCGCCACCACAGCCGAGTGCGCCGAGCAACTAAAGGGTCGTCTGCAATCCGGTGATTTGGTGCTTCTGAAAGGACGCACCCATCTCCACCTCAGTCGCATCTACCTTGCGTTGTTTGGACCGGTCCGGTGTACCGAACACTGGTGCAATCGTCAGTATCTTTGCGATCGTTGCGAGCAACTTGGCTTCGACTGGCAGCCGAAACTGCGCGGCTACGTCGCACCGCCCAGCTCAATGATGTAACTGCCCATGGGCGCGGCAAACTGACGAATCTCGAAACCCTTATCCACTGATCGTCACACGAGGCGGGTGGCACTCGGCCGGCCGGCACCGTATGATCGAGCAATGTCCGGCCACCCTTCCGTGCTCTTCGTGTGCCTTGGAAACATCTGCCGCTCGGCTGCCGCCGAGGCGGTGCTGGACACGGCTGCCGCAAAGGCCGGCTTGGCCGAAGCAATCAAAATCGACTCGGCGGGGACCGGGGACTGGCACGTGGGCGAACTTGCCGACCCACGCATGCGGGCGGCGGCACAACGCCGCGGGTTCGAGATTACCGGCCGTGCGCGACAGGTCGAGCGTGCAGACCTGGACCGCTTTGATCTAGTGGTCGCCATGGACCGCGCCAACCTACGCGATCTGCGCAGACTGGGTGGCAATGCAACCCAGGCCGACATTCGGCTGCTGTCGTCTTTTCTAGAGCCAGGCGCGCCGCAGGATGTACCGGATCCTTACTACGGCGGTCCCGACGGCTTCGACATCACGCTCGACATGCTCGAAGCTGCCGCGCCCGCCATCCTGGACGCGCTGCAAAACCGCTGATCTGCGCATCACTGCCAGTTGACGCAAACGTGCCGGTGGCGCCCGCAGATGCTCAGGCCCCGCTGCGATCTTCTTCTGCCTTGAGCAGCGCGATGCCCTTGTACAGCGCGGTGATGATCTCCGCCTCGGTGATGCAGAACCGTGCGGATGGCGAAATGTCGACGGTCCCGTCGGCACCGATTGGCGTGTGTTCACCACCGACGCCACGCACCGACAACCCCAGCGGACGCGCAATGTCCTTGGCCCGCTTGTCGGTGCCGTCCGCCGTCAGCTTGGGTAATGCGATGTGCAGCGACGCGCGCATGCCGGTCCCCAGATTGGTTGGACAGGAAGTGACTACGCCGTACTGATCGGACATGGCGAAGTCCAGGCCGTCGATACCGGAGACCACACCGAGCGCCACTTTCAGGCGGTCGAACACGCGATTCAGCACGGTGCCACGCTCCATACACATGATGCGCAGGTGATCCTCTTCGCCTACCCAGATGATGAAGCCGCGATCCTCGGAGACATAGCAGCCACGACCATGCGGCCAATCGGCCGCGATCCCGGCTGCGGTCAAATAGCTGTCAGCGCCCATGTCTTTGAACATGATATGGGCATCGACCAAGGCCTGATACTCGTCTTCACTGATGGCATTGGGATTGCCCGGCGTCAACGAATGATAGGCACCACCGTAGTCGGGGTCTGCGATCAGTTGATCGAAGGCAGCCATCATGCGTCTTTCGAGCGCCGTGCGATCGTCGCGGGTCATGCTGCCCGGGAGTGGGAAATCGGCCAGGTTGCGACCGACCCTTACCCGCATCGACAACGCGGGGAGGCCCAGTTCGGCAATATCGAGCACACCGTTCGCAGGCAGGCCATCGACACCTTCGAGGGTCCAGTCGTTCGTGTGCCGCGCGTCTTCGGGCACTTTGTGATAGCGCGCCAGGACCTTGGCGAAAAACGGCCGGAATTTATCGTAGTCCCCCGGTTGGCAGGCGTAGCAGCCCATCTCGCTATCCGGATTCTCGATACCGGAGTTGAGGCATTTCATCAGGCGTGATTGGCCATCCGCGTTCAGTGTAGCGAAGTACGCCGGGTCGAAACTCTGTAATGCGATGTTCTGCGGATGGTCCGCTTTGAGCGCAGCGATCCGCACGAGGGTGTCCTCATAAGGCATCTTCTTGCTCCGCGAGATAGTTGACGCAATTGATCATGTCTTCGACGAGTTTGTACTCGGGAAGCCCTATGCGACGCCAGTTGCTAACGTCGATCCGGTCGATGACTTCGGAATGCTCGCCCGTCGAACCACGCGCCTGGCAGTTTCTCTCCCGGCACATGGCGTTGATTTTGTCGAACCCGACCTCGGCGATGAGCTTGGGTACTAAGATGTGGACCGAGCCGCGCATGCCGGTACCGATATTCGAGGGACAACAGGTCACGGCACCGAACTTCGGATGCATCATGAACACCTCATCGGCGCCGGAGATCGCGCGCACCCCATCCTCTATACCTTTGGCGGCCTGGCTGAGCCGCGAGAACACCGCCTTGACGTCCCCGCCCTTCTGCATCGAGATGATGCGCAGGTGATCGCCCTCGTTGACCCAATTCACAAAGGTCTTGGCATGGTTGAGGAAAACGCCCCGGCCATGCGGCCAATGATCATGATAGCCGCTCGCGGCCTGCATCCTGTCCCCGCCGCGAAACAAAAAATGATCGTCGATCAGTGACTGACGCTGTGCGTCCGACATCGTTGTATGGCGGTAAAAGTTACCGGCCAAATCGGACTCGGCTGGAAACGTCGCATAAACCCGTTCCATGAGATCGGCGATGGCCTCACGGCTCTCCCGCGTACCACCAGGATTGAGTGGGAACATCGCGAGGTTGCGCGCGACTCGGATACGCGTTGAAATGATCTTGTCCTGTGCACTGCCGGTCAGATCCACACCGATGCGACTGGCGTCCATGCGCTCGGCGGGCGTCCCTTGCAGATCGCTACCCTGCGCCATCGAAAAGCCCTTGTGGTACTTCTCGATCACTGGGTAAAAGAACTCAGCGAAATCGTCGTACGATTCACGATCGCCCGCGTGACAGCCAACAAAGCTCTCCGGATACATCACGCCGGTGTTGATTGCCCGCGCGAGCGTCCATTTGGCGGGGCCACTACTGTGCTTGTCTTTGAGTTTCTCCCACAGCTCGGGCGTGCAGACCTCCGCGGCAAGCGTCGTGTGCTCTGCGGCGCGCGCCGCTGCCATCTTGGCGGCCGGGTACTCGTTGTTTGCCAGTGATTCCTCAAAGCGGAAATCGTAGTCGGGGTCGTAGCTGCGCTGGTTTTCACCGCTCGGCATGGCATGCACTCCGTTTGGGATGATGGGTTCGGGTGGGAATTGCAAAACCCCCGAAGTCTCCCATGCTGAGGTTGCGATCACAAACGCATCGCGTGAATCAAGGAAATCCGAGGCTTAGCGGAAAAGCTTAAACTTGCCGGCACCCGCGTGCACTCAGGCGCTCAGCTTACCAGCATGCGATAACCGCCGGAGACCCCTCACCCCTAAAACGCCTCAGATCTAGGGGGCAACAACGACGCCGCGCCGGTTATCCCCCATTACCACTCCCCTGAACATCGCCTCGCCGTTCACGGGCCGGCGTATCAAGCCATCTCGAAGCGAACGCAGCTAATCGGCGGCAGGTGCGTGCTAACACACTGCCAGCCATCGCCTTGGTCTTCGCTGACCCACAGGGATCCGGTCGTGCTGCCGAACGCCAGCCGCCGACCATCCGCCGAGATATCCAGCGCATGGCGGTAGACCAGATCGTAGGCCGGCCCTTCTGGTAACCCGACGTCCAAGGTCTCGAAGCTCTTGCCGCCATCCCGGGTACGATTGACGACCAAGCGGCCGTCGACCGGGATCCGTTGCTCATCCTTGATGGCCGGCACGAACCACGCGGTATCAGGCTCATCTGGATGCACAGCCACTGCGAAGCCGAAGCTTGATGGCACAACATCCGTCAACTCGCGCCAGTTGGCACCCGCATCATCGCTTACAAAGATACCGTTATGGTGCTGAATCCAGAGGCGCTCCGGAGCGGCGGGGCACTGCACCATACAATGTGGATCCTGCGTCAGAGGATCTTGCTGCATTTCAGGCGGGGTGTAGTCACTGCGCAGGCCATCACCGATCAGCTCCCAGTTAGCCCCGGCATCGCGTGTCGTCCAGACACCACCGACCGACACCGCGACAGTCACATGGGCAGAGTCGCGTGGGTCCACCAGGATCGAGTGGATACCGGCGAAATCATATCCGCCGCCCATCCATTTTTTACGCCGTGGTTCATCCCAGAGCGCGCGCACTAACTGCCATTGATCACCCCCGTCCCGGGAGTGGAACAGGCCACCAGGAATCGTGCCGCACCACAACTCACCTGGTGCACCGACCGCCAGCGACCAGATCAGTTGCGTGCTCCACGGAATGTCGATGTTACGCATCGGGTCCTTGTCTTCGACGCCCGCCGGCCTATCGGGGTAGGTCGGTACGGCCACTTCACCCCAATGCGCACCGCCGTCTTCCGAGCGCTGCATCTTGACGCCGAAGTGCCCCAGCGCCAGCGCGGCATGCAACCGGCCGCCGGGCTCGATCAGCAACTGTGAAACCGGGTCACCGAGGAACCAGTTCGAGGCAATGCGCCAACGCCGGGCGCTGTCGCGCTCGATTCGGAACAGTCCCTTGCGTGTTCCCACCAGTAGTCGGTCGCTCATCGGTCTACCTCCTATTGGGCTTTTTGGCTTCAGCCACCCGACAATGCCTGGGCGACGAACACGGCATCACCGTCGGCGACGCTATCGGACAACCCGATGCGATCTCCGATTGGCGCCTGATTGAGAAAAATGGCGACATGCTTGCGCACCGCGCCCTGGTCATCGAGTACATAACCTCGCATCCGCGGATTGCTCTCAAAATAGCTCTCGAGCACCTCGCGCAGTGTACTGCCTTCGACTGCCGCACCTGGGCAGTCGAGGTGGCGTGCCAGATTTGGCGTAAAGCTCAGTGTGGTCGGCATCACGAACCTCTGTGCTCAGCGTATGCGTGTATCACCTAAGGACCACAAAACAAGCGGCACCATAGCGAATTAACTAATGCATCCAGCCAGCATTGTTGAAAAACTCTTTGTTCGACTCAGCATGCGGCTCTGCAAAGTGCCATTTGACCCCCGCCGGATCGGCGACATAGGTGATGAGCCATCCCCATGGGGTAGCGACGGGTGGCGTTATCGTCACCATCGTGTAGCGTTTGCTGAGACCCAAGGTTTCCATGTAATCGAACCATCGCCGCGCATCCTCGACCCAACAATGCAGCATCGCATGCTGGGGAGGCTCGATATCGAAATGGAGTGTGACCAAAAAGCGCTGACTCCCGAACCCTGTTGCGAACTCACAGGCACTCTTTCCATCATCCCACAACTTTGTAAACCCGAGATCCGCATAAAAATTTTTGCTTGTTGCGTAGTTGCTGGGGGTACAAATCACAAACGGCCGAAAATCGACGATTTCTGGCATGGCCGGCTGAGTTTCTGTCATTTCTTAGCCTTCTAGGGAATCCTGATTCACAGCAGTGCCCAACCAACCCTATGTGAGGTGGGTCCCAATCAATTGGGAGCGTTCCAAACCGAGTCCAGGGCCGCCAGGTTACAAGCCGCGTCGCTCTAGTAGCTTAGCCTACTGACGTGTCCATCAGACCTAGTCATTGCACCCAAGCAGGATACGCTCGCCAGACCTTGCACCAGGCGCGATTCCGGTATCATGTCGGATAAGCAAGGGAGGATAGGCCTATGTTCGTGGTCACCAATCGCGAAGTTCATCGCCGCAAAGGCCTGGGCCAGTTTGGAAAGAAGCCCAACAGTGAGGGGCCGAACGAGATCCGCCTGTTCGACGTCGTCAAGGACGGCCGAACTTGGGAGGTCGAAGCACTCAACGATGAGTTGACTAAACCTCAGCTTCGCGCACTGATCAAGAAACACCATCTCCCAATCGACCCCGAAAACGACCGCCGCTGGTACGCCAGCCTAAAAGTGGCTTGCGAGGTGGCAGAACAGGCGCGTACGGAGAAGAAGAACATCCTGGTTTTCGTGCATGGCTTCAACAATGATGTGAAGGACGTGCTTGTCGCTGCCAAGGCGATCGCCGATCTCTACCAGCTGATCGTGCTGCCGTTTACCTGGCCGGCCGATGGTGGCGGCGCGTCCGGGACGGCAAGCTACCGCAGCGACAAGCGCGATGCCCGGGCCTCAGTGGGGGCCCTGGACCGGCTGTTCCAGAAGGGCATGGAATACTTGAGGCTGGTCACCGACGCACAGCGTGCCAGGCTGCAAGAAGAGGCCAACAAGAGACACCCGAACAATCGCACACTCGCCGATCAGCTATACGCCGAGCTGCTGAATGCCGAGTGTCCTTTCACGATCAACTTCCTGGCCCACAGCATGGGCAACTACTTGTACAAGAACTTGCTCAAATCCACGTCGACCGAGGCGACCCGGCCGCTGTTCGACAACGTGATCATGGCGGCCCCGGACGTTAACAACGCGGGCCATGCTGAATGGTTGGATCGCATCCAGTGTCGGCGCCGGGTCTACGTATGTATTAACGAAAACGACTATGCCCTCGCCGCCTCACGCATGAAGGCCGGCGAAGAGCAGCTGGCACGACTCGGGCACGTCACTTACGACCTGACGTCGCGCCGCGCCACCTACGTGGACTTTACCCATGCCGCGGGCGTCGGCAACGCGCATACTTACTTCAAGGACGGCCCAGCCCGCGACAATGGAAACGTACAGGCGTTTTTTCGCAACGCCTTCAACGGCCGGATGGCAGAAGATAGCCTGCGCTATGACGCCATCAAAAACGTCTACCGGGTTTAGCGACGAGCCGATGCCTGTCGAATAGTGCTCGTCGCATCGGCCAACTCAAGGCGATCTCGAAAAATGCCTTCCGTGGCATTTTTCTCTGCGGACATCCCTGTGCCGCTCGGGCCCCTCAATTTCCAGAGGCGCCCTCAAGAGGCCGCTGCCAAGGTCACGGTAAGCTGATCGAGGACGTTGCTCCAGCCCGTTTCGTGATCCGAGCGCGCCTCCTCATGCAAGAACTTCACTTGGGTCAATGCAACCTGGGTGGTCTTGGCATCGAGCGCGGTGAAATCCAGTGTCACCGTGCTGTCGTCGGTCGAATACGGCGACTCCCAACTGAACTTCAAACACTGTGGACGCTGCACCTCGAGGTAGGTGCCGGTATGCGGTATCCGGTCATCGCCCAAGTGCATCACGATACGGAAGCGACCGCCCTCACGCGGATCGTTTTCGACATCGGGTTGCGGCATGCCCGGGGTCGGCAAGATAAAACGCGTCAGCATAGCGGGATCGAGCCAGGCATCGAATACCTGTTCTATCGGGGCGCTTAGGGTCTTGGTAATACTCACCGTCAAGTCGGTCATTTCTCTTCTCCCTCGTTCAATACGCTGTCCAGTTTCTCCAGGCTGAGCAGCCAGATGGACTGCAGCGAATGGAGCCAGGTCGACATCAGGTCAACCTGCCTTAGGTCGGCTTCAATCAGATGGGTCCGGCCCACCGTGGTGCGCTTCACCAGGCCGGCGGCCTCGAGCACCTTGAGGTGCTTGGAAATCGCGTTCAGCGACATGTCGTAGCTGTTCGCAAGGTCGGTGACGCGGCTGGCGCCCTGCTGGCACAACTGGGTTAGCAGCGCGCGGCGCGTGGTATCGCTCACCGCCTTGAGCAGCATGGAAAGCCGTTCATCATCGACTAATTCAACCATATGGTTGAATATATAGGTGGACGAGATTACTGTCAACTAATTGGTTGAATTAGCGATCTGGGAACTACGGAAGGCCTTCAGCCCCCCGTATCCGAGCGGTTTGCAGCAAGCAATAGAGTCCAAGCGAATTCAAGCGGCGTGCAGAACGCTGGTAGGGTCACCCCTGGGCCAGCACCAACCCCTCCTTGGCACATTGTGACGAAGCCAAGGCAACGGCAGTCTGCAGCGCCTGTTCGACGTCCAGGCCAGTGACCAACGCATGAATCATCGCCGCGTTGAACACGTCTCCGGCCCCGATGGTGTCCACGACCGACGTCAGCTTCGGCGCCGGAGCATGCAACAGCCGGCCATCGCGGTCGCGGGCCCACGCCCCATCGGCGGCCCAAGTACAGGTTGCGAGCACGCCGGACGGCAGGCTACGCAGCAATGTCGCCGCATCGGCAAATCCCCTCGCTCGGGCGTAGTCGCGTGAGAACAACAACAGGTCGGCGTGACCGAACAGCCGCTCGATCCCCGGTCTAGGCTTCTCCACCTCCAGCGATACCGCACAGGAACAATCACGTACCCGCCGAAGCATGGGTGGTAGCTGGTCGATCGCGCGCCCCTCGAAGTGCACCCAATCAAAAGCCTGGAGGTCCAGCTTGGAGAAGTCTTCGGCGCAATACTCTGGCAGGTCACGAAAGTGCACGATGCTACGCGAGCCCGATACCTCGCTGAGCAAGATATAAGAGGTCGGTGTGACCGCATCCGGGACACGGACAGCCAACGAGGCATTCACGCCATGGCGAGCGAAGCTATGTTCGACAAGCTCGGCCGAGTCCGCCAGATTGCCAACCCAGAATACCTCTACGCCGAGTTGCCCAAGTACGATAGCCGTATTCGCCGCGTTACCGCCCATGCGCCGAGACTGCGCCGAGGCCCGAACCTCGCTATCTTCGGTCGGATAGCACTCGACCCGGTTCACGATGTCCAGCGTGGCGATCCCCACACACATAACACGCGCCATTTTTCAGCCTTACACCGTCGACAGGTCTTTGAAGCCTTCTAGGATTTTCTCTACGATAAAGTCCTTATTCGTGTGGCCATGGCTCTCGTTTTTCGCCTGATAGCGAATTTCGTCGAACATGGAAGCTGCCAGAATCTCCGACTCTGACTTGTCCTTTATCCACATCGGGGCCTTGTCACGCAAGCCTAGGGCGCTGACCGTAGGGATAAAGCAGTTGGGATAATTCAGATCGGTGGAGCTTTTCACGTTTACCACAGGAACCGACCGGTCGATGATCAAGCAAATCTTGGCCGCCACAGACCGTATCAACTTCCCGTTGCTTTCAGCCAGGCTATTGTGCCCGCCAGGGGCATTCTCCCATTGCTCGTAAGGTCCCCTGATCGACACGTTCAGACTGGCCAATTCGTTGTAGGGCTTGGGAAGAAATCGACGAACCCAAGCAGGCAAACCGAAGTCTATGACGCAAGTTGTAGCATTGTTTGTTAACCGCTTAAGCACAAAGGTGACATATTGGACTTTCCCCAACCAGGTCTCTGAATAGACTTTCATGTCCACGAACTGTTGTTTTTCGAAATTGTTTTTCGTGGAGCCGTTGGAGATACCAATCGTGTGAATTCCCAGCAACCAGGGCTGTCCAGCCTCGAAGGTATCGAGTTCTCGAATTAGTTGGGTCCGTAGCGGATGGGGGCCTGCCGTGTAAGTCACCGTGATTCCGCGCTCCGCTGAACCAGATGTCGCCGTAGCTTCGGTCTCGTGGTAGTAAATGAGAAGCTGCTTAGAGGTCTTCTTGGCAAGATGTTCCTTTACATCGTCGCTCACGAAGATCCCAAGAAAGCGGACCAAGAACTGAAAGCACAAGGGCACAATCGCTCCTAGCATGGGCGAATCGCGTGTGATGAATCGAATCACCTGGTGTGGCTTTCCCGCGTGGATCAGGGAAGAGAGGGCATAGCGACCAACCAAGCCGCCGGCACTGACTGCATAAACAATGATCGCTGCTTGCGGGTCCGCACTGAGTTCTTCGATCAGCGCCGCCAATTGTCTACCCCGTTCGTCGATCGGCTGATCGTAACCGAACGCTGGTTTCTCGATAACAATGTCTGGCACTTTCTCTCTGATCTCATCGACGACGCTATCGTCTAGCGTGCCACCGCCCTCCCCTGGAAGGGTCACTAGGATCTTCTTCATCTTCGATTTTCCTTTGTATCCCAGTCTGAAACGCCCTTGGTCAATCGGACAGAAGAGCTATTTCGCTGCCGGCTACTAGTCAGTGCCTGGCCTAGACTACCAGTGATCCACAATAACCCTACAAGAGCCGACAGCAACACTTGGGTACACAGGCGCAACAGCACCAAGACAGGCACCTGAATCGACGGAATCGACCGGCGCTCGGTTCACTCAAACCTCGATGAGGGCAATTCGCTAGTGTGCAGGGAATGATCTGCAACCGGAGCAGCGCCGTGGTTGCCCACTGCACTGGACTCGGAAATACTGACCCGAACGGCGCTTTTACTGGGGCATCGGAGCGGCAGAGACACCACCGGCCGCCCATGCACGACGAACTTGCAGGAGACCGCCTATGCCGACATTGACCATCAACGGCACCGTCCACCGGGTCGATGCCCCGCCCGACATGCCATTGCTGTGGGTAATCCGTGACTTGATCGGCCTCAAGGGCACCAAGTTCGGTTGCGGGATCGCCCAGTGCGGGGCCTGCACCGTACTCCTCGACGGCCGCGCCACCCGCTCCTGCATCTTGCCGGTGTCGGCCACGGCTGGCCAAGCGATCACCACCATCGAAGGCCTGGATGATGCCAGCGGCCGCGCGGTAAAGGCCGCTTGGCAGGAGCTTGCCGTGCCGCAGTGTGGCTACTGTCAGTCTGGGCAGGTCCTCGCCGCGAGCGACCTGCTGCGCCGCAATCCCCGACCGAGCGATGACCAGATCGCCAAACACATGGCCGGCAACATCTGTCGCTGCTGTACTTATCATCGAATCAAGCAAGCAGTGCGCCGCGCCGCCGATGGACTCGCCTGATGGACGGTAGCAGCAAGCATCCACCTGCGGTCAATGTGTCGCGCCGCGATTTCTTGAAGGCGGGCCTCACGGCGAGTGTCGGTCTGACGCTCGGGGTCTCGCTGCCGGCCCTCGCCGAGGTCGGCGAGGCCGGCCCAGGTCTTGCCGGCAAAGACAAACTCGACGCCGCCCTAGCACCCAACGCCTTCGTGCGCATCGGTACCGACGACCGGGTCACGGTGATCGCCAAACATCTGGAGATGGGCCAAGGGGCCCATACCGGCCTTGCAACCCTGGTCGCCGAGGAACTCGATGCCAGCTGGTCGCAAGTCGATATCGTCGCCGCGCCGGCCGATGCCACGCGTTACAACAACCTGCTATGGGGCCCGGCCCAAGGTACCGGCGGCAGTACCGCGATCGCCAATGCCTATGAGCAGATGCGCCGGGCCGGTGCCGCGGCGCGGGCGATGTTGGTGCAAGCGGCAGCCGAACGCTGGCAGGTACCCGAGGACCAGATCCGGGTGCGCGACGGCGTGTTGTCGGACGCGACTGGAGGGCGACGCTTGCGCTTTGGTGAAGTCGCCGAGGCCGCCGCGGAACTGTGGGTACCAGATACTGTTACCCTGAAATCGCCGGCAAAGTTTCGCCTGATCGGCCGCGACATCGCACGTAAAGACCTCGCCGCCAAGATCGACGGCACCGCCCAGTTCACGCAAGACGTCGAGCGCCCCGGCATGTTGATCGCCGTCGTTGCGCACCCGCCCCGCTTCGGTGCCAAGCTGCGTGCGTTCGACGACAGCGCCGCCCGGCAACAGCCGGGGGTACGCGGTGTCGTGCAAATTCTGTCGGGCGTGGCGGTGCTGGGCGACCATTACTGGGCAGCACAGCGCGGTCGCAGCGCACTCAAGATCGACTGGGACGAGAGCGCCGCGATGGACTTTGGCTCGGAAGAGATCTTCGCCCGCTATCGCGCGCAATTGGACATGCCCGGCACACCTGCGCGCAGCGACGGTGATGCCGACCACGCCTTGGCCGAGGCCGAAGATACGATCGTCGCCGATTACCAGTTCCCGTTCCTCGCCCATGCCGCGATGGAGCCCATGAACTGCGTGATCGAGCGCCATGCCGACGGTAGCATCGAGCTCTGGTACGGAGCGCAGATCCAGACCGCCGATCAAGCCGCGGTTGCCCAGGTCTTGGCGATCGACCCAGCCAAGGTACGGATAAATACGCTGTACGCAGGGGGCTCCTTCGGGCGGCGCGCCAATCCGACCTCGGACTATGTTGTGGAGGCCGCGCAGATCCTCAAGGCAATCGACGGTAAGGCACCGGTCAAGCTGGTCTGGTCACGCGAGGATGACACGCGATCGGGCTGGTATCGGCCGGCCTATGTGCATCGCATCGAGGCCACACTCGATGACCAGGGCCTGCCGGCGGCCTGGCGCAACCGCATCGTCGGCCAATCGATCATCAGCGGCACGCCGTTCGAGGCGGCACTGGTCAAGGACGGTGTCGATGTCACCTCGGTCGAGGGCGCCAACAACCTGCCCTATGCGATCCCCCATCTGCGAGTCGAACTGCAAACCACCGAACTGCCGGTACCGGTGCAGTGGTGGCGCGCGGTCGGCTCGACCCATACCGCCTTTGCCACCGAGACCTTTATCGATCTGCTGGCACGCAAGGCCGGCATGGACCCGGTCGTCTATCGGCGTGCCCTGCTCAAGGATCACCTGCGTCACCTGGGTGTCCTGGCTCTGGCGGTCGACAACAGCCGTTGGGGCAAACCCTTGGGGCCTGGCCAGGCACGCGGCGTCGCGGTGCACGAATCCTTCAATACCTTCGTCGCCATGGTCGCCGAAGTGCGCGTGAACGACGATCGCAGCTACCGCATCGAGCGGGTCGACGTCGCGGTCGATTGCGGGGTCGCGGTCAACCCGGACATCGTGCGCGCCCAGATGGAGGGTGGCCTGGGCTTCGGGCTGAGCGCCGTGCTCGGTAGCGAGATCACCATCGAAAATGGTGCCGTCGTGCAATCGAATTTTAATGACTATGCCGTGCTGCGTGCCGACCAGATGCCCGAGGTCCGGGTGCACATCGTACCCTCTGCCGCGGCCCCGACCGGGGTCGGTGAGCCCGCGACACCAGTAATCGCGCCCGCGGTGGCCAATGCCCTGTCTGCGCTGACCGGCCAGCGCTACACCCAGCTGCCGATCCAACGCGCATGACGGGCGACGACAACGCACGCTATGGCAGCGATTTCGAGGTCCTGAGCGCACTGACCGAATGGTCCTCACAAGGCGATCGCTGCGCCCTGGTCACAGTAGCCAAGACCTGGGGCTCGTCGCCGCGGCCCGCGGGCTCCCTGCTTGCGATACGACAGCGCGACGGGCTCATGGTCGGCTCGGTGTCCGGCGGTTGCGTCGAGGCCGACCTGGTCGAACGCTATACCAGCGGCCAGCTCGCCGACTGCCCGACCACAGTCGACTATGGTGCCGATCCGGACAGCGCGACCCGCCTAGGTCTGCCCTGTGGCGCACGGCTGGAGCTGGTGGTCGAGGAGCCGGCGGCCGAGACACTGCACCCGGCGCTCGAGGCGATCGCGGCCGGTCGCCTGATCCAGCGCCGGGTTTGTCTGAACAGCGGCGATGCGCAGATCCATCCCGTGGATGGCGCAGCGGTGTTTAGCTGCACCGATTCGATCCTATCCAAACAGTTCGGCCCGCAATGGCGGCTGCTGATCGTCGGCGTCGGACAGATCGCCGACTATGTGGCACGGATCGCGATGACCCTCGACTTCCGGGTGTCGATGTGTGATCCACGCAGTGACTTCGATACGGCACTGCCGACGATTGAACTGAGTCGACAGATGCCGGACGACTTGATCCGTGACCTGGGGCAACAGCAGCGCACCGCAGTGCTCGCATTGGCGCATGACCCCAAGGTCGATGACCTCGCGATAATCGCAGCGCTCGAGGCCGAGTTCTTTTTCGTCGGTGCCCTGGGTTCACGACGCAATGCAGCGGAGCGGCGCGAGCGTCTGCGCAGCCTCGGCATCGATGATCAGCAGATCGCACGGCTGCGCGCGCCGGTCGGTATCGATATCGGCAGCCATACGCCCCCGGAGATCGCGGTGGCGATCGCCGCCGACCTCATCGTGACACGCCATCGCGTCGAAGCCGGTCAATGACGCCGACCGGGGTGCTGCTGGCGGCCGGTACCGGCCGTCGCTTCGGTTCCGACAAGCGTCGCATCCTGCTGCCCAACCATGAGCCATTGCTGCTGCATTGCGTACGACGGATGCGCGCGGTGCTCGACGATGTGCTCGTGGTCTTGCGTCCGGAAGACACCGACTTGCGTGCAGCAGTGATTGCCTTGGATTGTCGCGTCTGCGTCAACCCACAGCCCGACCGCGGCATGGGCTCGAGCCTCGCCTGCGCCGTGCAGGCAAGCCGGGAATCTGCGGCCTGGCTGGTACAACCTGCGGATCTGCCATTAGTCCGCTTGCGGACACTGCGGCGAATCGCAGAACAGCTTAAGACCTGCGCCGCGGTCGTGCCCATCTGTCATGGCCGACGGGGGCATCCGGTCGGTTTTTCCGTCCAGTTCGCCGATGGCCTGGCGCGGTTGTCGGGTGAGCCCGGGGCCAGATCATTGTTAAAGAAAGCGGCTGGCGTAGTCTGGCTGAACCTGCACGACCCAGGTATCTATCTGGATGTTGATCGACCGGCCGATGTCGAAACGGTCTGCAGACATCTCCCGACGCAAGAGGCCAACGACTGAGCCACCAATTGGCACTGCTGCACGTACCGCAGTTGATACACCCACTGCGTGTTAGGCCGATGACAGGTCGCCAGATTTCAACTGATTAAGATGGCGCGAAAATCATTGACATTGGTCAGCGTCGGGCCAGTGATCACCTGATCGCCCAAGGCCTCGAAGAAGCCGTGGCCATCATTGTCGGCCAATGCGCGATGCGGATCGATGGCGAGCGCCCGGGCGCGCTCCAGCGTATCCGGGGTAATCAGTGCACCGGCGATCTCTGCAACGCCATCGATGCCGTCGGTGTCACCTGCCAAGGCATGGATACCGAGCGCGCCATCGAGCGCAATCGCCAGCGCCAGCAAGAACTCGACATTGCGACCACCTCGCCCCTGCCCACGCACGGTCACCGTCGTCTCGCCACCGGACAACAAGACACAAGGTGGGCTAAAAGGCATGCCACGTCGAGCGACTTGCAAGGCGACCCCGGCCATCGCCTTGCCCAACTCGCGCGCCTCGCCCTCGATGCGGTCACCGAGGATATGCGCCGGCACACCGGCATCGCAGGCAACGGCTGCGGCTGCCTCGAGTGCCATCTGTGGTGTCGCGATCATGTGTGTCAGTAGTCCGCGCAGTCGTGAATCATCGGGTTTGACACTCTCGCCATGACCCGATTCGAGTAGCGTGCGCACCGTATCCGATACCGAGAGCGCATAGCGCTCGATGATCGCCAACGCATCGCCACAGGTCGTCGGATCACCGACCATCGGGCCCGACGCAATGTCGACCGGATCATCACCGGGTACATCGGAGATCAATAAATTCACGCAGCGCGCCGGGTAACAAGCCGCGGCAAGGCGCCCACCTTTGATCGCAGACAGGTGCCGCCGCACGCAGTTGATCTCCGAGATCGACGCGCCGCAGCGCAGCAGCTCGCGAGTTACGGCCTGCTTGTCTTGCAAGGTCAAACCGTCGAGCGGCAATGACAGGAGCGCCGAGCCACCACCGGAGAACAGGCAGATCACCAAGTCGTCCGCACCCAGCCCCTCGACCAAGTCCAGCATGCGCTGCGCGACAGCCTGTCCTGCCGCGTCTGGCACCGGATGCGACGCCTCGACGACCTCGACCGAGTCGCACGCCACAGCATGGCCGTATCGGGTCACGACCAGGCCGCTCAGTGACCCATCCCAACGACGCTCGACCGCGCGCGCCATTGCGGCCGCCGCCTTCCCGGCGCCCAGTACGATCGTTCGCCCGGCCGGTTTGTCGGGGAGAAAGCCGCCCATACATGTCTCGGCCTGAGCCGATGCGATGGCGGCGTCGAATAGCCGCTTTAGCAATTCAGGTGGTTCATAAAACACGGATCAATGCCTGGTCTGGGTGCCTAAGGTCAGGCTTTGGCCAATCTCGAACCTAGTTAGCTGCTCCATGTCTCCATGAACGCTTTGCGTATGCATAAGACGCTGCTGAATGGCCTGTTGTCACAGGAAGAAAATGCCAAGTTAATGGTTCGCCTGGGCGACGAGAAGACCGAGGTAGAACAGCTCAACCGCGACCTGGAAGAGCGGGTTCGAGAGAGGACAAGGGAGCTTACGGTGGTCAATCAATACCTGCGGGAAGACATCGTCGAGCGCAAACAAAGTATAGAAGATGAACGCCCTTTCAGCGGCCGGCCGCATCTTCTCACGACTGGTGTCGCACCTATGGACAGGGGCTCCGCAACGCGTCAATCGCGTCCGAGTGAGGCCACTCCGCTCGAATCCATTCCGGCAACGGTTTCAGCGATGCACTTCTTATGCTTTTTTGCCCACCTGGCCGGCCGCCATCCTGACCGCACCGCAGACGTTACGGCCTATGCAAGCGAGTCTTCGACTTCGTGAAAGACCTTGGGACATCCCAGTCCCCAAAATCGACTCGATCTTCGACAGCCATTAAGTTGCCTCGGTTCGCCCAGCGTCCGTGGCGCTGCGCCACACCATTGCTGTGCTAGGTGCTGGCTCCGCAGCACTCCCTCAAATTAATGGCTGGACGCGACGTTCGGATAGCTACTTTGTTTCCCCTTCGCCGCTGTGCGACTCCGGGTAAACAGTGCGCCCTCATCGCTCCCGGGGACTACCGGCCATCGCTTCGCCATCCATGGCCGGCAGCGGAGGTAGTCCCGACATCTATTCGATTGTCGCCGGATTCGTTCAGCAGGCGTTCAGACTCTTCTGATTTCATTTGCTTTTTTATCGCTACAACCGCCTGCGCAAATAGATCGGTACTTGTTATCCTGGTGTGGTTTTACTCAAAGATGTGATGCTGTCAGCATTCGATTGAATAGATCACGAAAAAGGCCTTTCGGAGAATTAGATGGACCCTATCAAGCGTCGCCGTACGTTAATCCCAGCCGCGCTCTGCGCTTCTGTTTTTGCTGCCAGTGGGCTAAATGCCGCAGAGTTTGTTCCGTTGGGGCCGTTGACCGACGGGCCCGACGACTTTTTCCCACTCGCGGTTTCAAAAGACGGCAATACCCTGGTTGGTTTTGTCGGGCAATTCGGATCTGGAACCGGGGCGATATGGCGGGTTGGCGACGAGATCAGTCTGCTCGAGACCCCAGCGGAGTATCCCTTAAGCGAGATCACCGGCATTTCGTATGATGGAAACGTACTTGTCGGTGATATGCGAACAGATGACTTTCGAATTGGAGCATCTCGAGGGTTTCGTTGGACACGCGACAACGGGCTTCAGGACTTGGGTCAGCTGCCTGAAGGTTCGGATCAAGAGGTTTACGACGTGTCAGCGGATGGCTCGATCATTGTCGGATCGACTACCCACTACGACGCTCCCCATGACCCTAATGGAGGGTATTCCCCCGGCATCATGAAAATCGTCGCATTTCGTTGGACGCAACAAGACGGGATGCAGTCGCTTGGCGATCTACCCGGGGCGCAGGATGTGGAATTCAGCTATCCCTTTGCCATTTCTGCTGATGGATCGACGATTGTTGGAGAGGCCTTTTCGGACACATACGAAGCGTTCGTTTGGACCGAAGCGGAGGGTATGGTGGGCATCGGGCACCTGCCGCTTCCCGGCGGCACATATCAAAGTCGGGCGACGGCGGTGTCCGAGGATGGAAGCGTCGTTGCTGGATTCAATGCGTCGGCCGAAGAACATGCGACATCGCCAGGTTACTTTACTCAATATGCGGAGGCATTTCGTTGGACGCGAGCCGATGGAATGGTTGGGTTGGGCGATTTGCCGGGTGGGGACTACAGCAGTTTTGCCAGCGGCATATCACCCGATGGCAAGGTCATTGTCGGTACCGGGTCGACCGATATCGGTGAGGAAGCTTTTCGTTGGACCGAAGGCGATGGCATCCATCGTGTCGTCGATTGGCTTGAGGTCAACGGCGTCGGCGTCGGAGACGACTATCAACTGACATCCGCGACGGATGTGAGTGAAGACGGCACCGTGATAATCGGCAGAAGCACGAATGCTGACGGAAGGGCAGTAGCTTACGTTGCACGTGTGAATAGTCTTGGTAATGGCATTGCCGAGTTGAATTCCCTTTCTGTTGGCGTGATGGAGGCCGCCGCCGAATCGCTTGGGAGTGCAAGTACGACCACTATTTTAAACGGGGCGCACAGTCGTCCATTGTCGCGTCGTGTGCGAAGCGGCGAGAGTTGCGCCTGGATTGCCGGAGATTGGGGCGTTGACAATCACCAACAACGTGATGGCGATGTGGCGTTGGGTGAAATTGGCCTCTGCTATAACTTCGGTGCGGTACAAACCAACCTCTCTCTTGGCAAAACCCGGAGTCGTCAAGACCTGACCGAGGGCGGACGCCTGGAACTGGACACCCATTACGCTTACTTGGAGGCACTGGCACCTGTTTTTCCGGTAGGAGAGGGCCACCTGTGGTTGGTTGCCGGTGTACTAGGACAGTGGGGCGACTTCGACAGCCGCCGTGACTATTCGGGTGGTAGTCGCGATCACTCTTTCGGAGAAACCGATACCCGTTCCTGGTCGACCCGTCTACGCCTAGAGCTGACCGATGTGCTGCACACCCCGACAATCGACATCAACCCCTACCTCGATTGGAAATATCACAATGCCCGGGTCGATCAGTACGTGGAATCGGGCGGTGGCTTTCCCGCTTCTTACGACGAGCGAGAAGATCAGTTCAGCGAATTGGCGCTGGGCGTTAACGGAAAATTCCGTATCGGTTCAGGCGCTTCGCTGATCGGTCTGTTGGAGGCGGGCCATCGTTACGGCAACCACCCGACGACGGTCTCGGGTGATATCGTGGGTATCACGGGATTCAGTTATACCATCGACGCGCTTGACGATGATTGGGTCAGGGGCGGTGTTGGTATCGAGGCGAAGTTGGGGCACGGTATCGGTAAAGTGATGTTGAACGGAACGAGCGACGGTGGCGTACCGAGTGCTTGGTTGGCGATGTCGTACCAGCATGTATTTTGAACCGTTTTGTTTCCTCAAGAAGGCCAGGGACTGACCCTACCGCCGATGCTGGCAAACGGTGATGGCGCGCTGGGGTTCTGGAAAGCGGTGGCCAAGAAACGGCCACAGACGGCCCAGCAACGCTGCTGGGTACACAAGACAGCCAATGCGCTGAACAAGGTGCCCAAGGCGGTTCAGCCGAAGCTGAAAGCGGCCTTACACGACATCTGGATGGCCGAGACACGGCAGGCGGCGCTGAAGGCATGCGACAGCTGTGCGAAACGCTTCGAGTACAAGTACCCGAAGGCGATCGCGTGTTTGTGCAAGTACAAGGACGCGATGCTGGCGTTCTATGACTTCCCGGCGCCTCACTGGCAGCACATCCGGACCACCAAACCGATCGAGTCGGTGTTCGTCACGGTGCGCTTGCGTACAGCGAAGATGAAGAACTGCGGCAGCGGCAAGACCACGCTGGCGATGGCTTGGCAACTGCCGACCACGGCTCAGAAGCGATGGCAGCGGCTACACGCGGCTATGGCCTGCTGGCAGATGTCATCCAAGGCGTGAAATTCAAGGATGGCGAACAAGTAGACGACGATCAGTCACAGGGCATCGAAAACACTGTCGTACATCAGATTTGACGATAGCTCCTCTCAATCTCTCCCGGCGTTAGATCGTACTGCCGATACACCTGGGCCACTTTCGTCATGTCCTTCGGAATATCCCGCACCACCTGGGTCTTACGCTTCGCCGTCCAGCATTTTGTCTCAGTTTCTGAATCGCTCATGTGAACCTCCTTGCTGCACTAGGGAAGCTCCGAATAAGTCCTTCCTGGACTTCTCAGCACACGCTGCGGTGCAAATGTGATTTGCACCTCGCTTCAAAATCAACTGCTCACCGCGGTTGATTTAGGCGACACATCTCTGTGTCACAGGAACCCCTGATTCTTCAGAGATTCCCTAGGGGCTGTGCAGCTTTCGAGGGAGTCACTTCACGGTGGGCGGCTAGGAACTCGTATTGGAGGCTACGAGGGCTGTCGCCCACTCTACCGTCAGGCGTTGAAGGGACTGACAATCAACTCATCACCGAGGATTCGTTGGGCGCTTTGGCTTGATATCGTCAGTGCTCGTTCAACACTGCGCCGACGATAACGGCGCCGGCCTGGTGCATGGCATCCCCGAGTCGCTGCAACGACTGCACCGCACTCTGGTGTTTGCGCGCGACCAGGAGTGCGCCGTCGGCTCTGGCAGCGACCATCTGGCCGTCCGCACAATGGGAGCTGGGCGGCGTGTCGATGAGTATCACGTCGAACGCCTTCGCGCTCTGCTGGAGTAGTGTCGCAAACGCCGGTCGTGCCAGCAGTTCCTGTGGATTGGGTGGTTCGGCGCCGGCCGGCAGTATCGATAGCCCCTTCAGATCTGGCACGGACTGGATGGATTCAGGCCCGCTACGATTGGACAACATGGTAGACAGTCCGAGTCGGTTGCCCAATTCGAACCACCGATGCAGTCGTGGGTTGCGCATGTTTGTGTCGATCAACAAGGTTTTTTGACCGAGCTGAGAGAAGACCACGGCGAGATTCGCCGCCAACCAGGAACGCCCATCGCCGTGCTCCGGACTGATGATGGCCAAGCTCTTCGGTTGCGTCTCGTCAGAGAACCAACACAACGTGAGTTGACTGCGCAACGCACGCAGTGCCTCCACCTGAGGAGACGTAGGTGAGAATGCGGCGACCAGAACCGGTGAAATGTTCGGGCTCTGCGGTGAGAGGCAAGGATAGTCGAACTGCCGGTGGAGCGCGAAGCGAATATCGTCATCGCTGATCAGGCCAAGGGTGATGCCAGCTGTGCCGAACAACATATTTTGTTCGGCCTGTTTTTGTAGAATGCGTTTGGCGTCAGCCGGCGTCAGGCGACCCGCTTCGATCAGGATTGCGCCGATGGAAGCGTCCTTGACGATCCGCTCGGAAGGCGTGTATTTCGCCGGTTCGCTTTTCATGTTGGCCACCTGATGTTGTTGAGTACTCATAGCCCAGCGATCAAAATCCTGTGTTGCCGTCATTGCTTACGAGTAGACGTTGCGTCTGCGCAGGCGAGGAGGCCGCGCCGAGGCGGGCGGTATGACACTCAGCACCGGTACGCCCAGCGACGACGCAAGGTCTTCGACAGACCGCACGCGCGGGTTGAAGAACTCCAATAACAATACCAAGCCGATCCCCAGGGCGGAACCGAGCACCACGCTGATCGCCATATTACGCCGGATTTTTGGACTGGACGGCGTCGACGCAGGGGTCGCTGGGGTCAGGACGACGACGTTGGTCTGTTGCGTCTGCTTTTCCAGATTGCTTTGTGCCAAACGCTCGGTGACCAGATCGAACGTGTTCTGCGCATGATCGACATCGCGTTGCAAGACTGCGATTTGATCGCGTTGCGCGCGCAGTTCCAATACCCGCTCTTGCTGCGCCTCGATCGCTGTCTTTATCTCGTTCAAGCGAGATTCACTAACCCGGTTGGTCGTGCCGAGCGAATTGGCGACACGGCGGGTCTCAGTCGCTATCTTGGTGCGACGTGCGGAGACCTCAGTCTCGATGCGGACGCGTTCTGGATGATTCGCGCCGAGGCGGACCGCCAGTTGGTCCCGTTCGGATTCGAGTTTCGCGAGGTCTGACTTGAGCGATTGGATCAGGCTGTTTTGCATCACCTCGGGCAGGGTGTCGAGTGATGCACTCTGGCTCAGCCGCGACGCACTGTCTGCCTGCTGGCCTTGTGCCGCGCTCAGCTGACTGGACAGTTCGGCGAGCTGAGCGACTTCGATACCCAAACGGTTGTCGTCGAGAACGACGATACCGTGCTGCTGCTGGTAGTCGGACAAGCGCTTACGCGCGTCCTCGAGGTCGTCGCGCAAGGATTGTGTCCGGCCGCTGAACCATTCGGAAAAACGCCTTGCGGGATCGACTCTCAGCTCCAGATTGGTGTCGATGTAGGCCTCGGCGAACGCGTTCGCAATGGTCGCGACTCGGTCCGGTTCGGTACCAGTGTAAGCGATGTAGATCACGTTGCTGTTACGGCTTGGGTAGACATCCAGGCTGCCTTGCAACTCGGTTGCCAGCCAATCCGTGAGACGGCCTTCACCACCCGTCTTCTCCAGCCAGCGTTCTCGCACGCCCGGCATCGCGTGCAGTTCCAGTTCCTCTAAGACGCGCTGCGTGACGCGAAGTGAACTGATGATATCAACCTGCGTTGCCACGTAGCTCGTGAGTGTATGGCCCGGCAGCGTCGACCCGTAGGCGAAGTCCAGTAGCCTGAAGTCAATAACGACTGATGCAGTTGAGGTGTATTTCTCCGGAAGGTAAGCGTTCAGCGCGCCGGCTGCGCCGACGACCGCGAGAAACACCAGAAGCGCAACGCGCCAGCGGGCACGCACGATTTTTAGTAGTTCCAGAGCGTTCATGGGTGTCACCTCGTTCAGAACAGGCTTTCTTTCACGTAGATCACATCATCCGGAGACAACGAATCGTTCATCCTGGGTTCGATACTCTCGATCGCGCCTGATTTGCCGCGGCGGTGAATTCGCAGACCGCTTTCCGTGCCGCGGGGCGTAACGCCACCGCCTATCGCCAGTCCTTGCATTACCGTCAGGCCGTCTTCCAGTCGATAGTCCCCAGGCTGGTTCACGGCGCCGTAGATGTAAAAGCTGGGCGCGCGCTGCACATAGATCCGATCGCCATTGCGTAGCCGCAGGTCCTTGCGGAAATCACCCTCGGCAAAGAGCCGCGGAATATTCACGGTAAGTCGCAGCGGTTCACCGTCGCGCTCACCTGCTAGCACCACGGTGTCCGCTCCGGTGGACGAAATGCCCCCCGCGGTAGCAAGCATGTCGGACAGCCGAGTGTCGAGGGTTTCCAGCGGGTATCGGCCGGGCCGGTTGACATGTCCCAGCACTGCCACTTGATTGCCACGAATCTGTAGCGGCAGGATATTGATCTGGGGTTGGAGCACGTATTTGCCGGCCTGCAATTGCTGCGCGATTGCGCGTTCGGCCTCGGCGATCGATTTGCCTCCGACGGCGACGCTTCCGACCAGTGGGAAAGTGATGTTGCCACTCTCGGACACGCGCGCCTCGGTCGTCAGATCGGGGTTCTGAAACACCGTAACACGAACGACATCGCCGGCCCCGAGGGTAAAATCGCGATCGCTCGACTGCGCTTGGGTGCCAAAAATCACCAGCACCCACGTCATCAAGAACACAGCCAGTCGGCTGCGCCTGTCTGCAAGAGTGCTCGTCGTAGCCAAACCTTTCGCGCATTCGCTCATCGTTGACACCCTGTTCGTGAGGTCGTGTGTTGCCATCGCTTTTGCACCGGGCTCAGCGCATGACGGTTGCCCTGGGGGCCTATGCCATCGAGCCG
The DNA here is from genome assembly GCA_028284585.1 of Chromatiales bacterium. GTDB lineage: Bacteria > Pseudomonadota > Gammaproteobacteria > Chromatiales > Chromatiaceae > Thiosocius. The sequence goes on along the minus strand of JANQRK010000119.1, from coordinate 24,798 downwards.
ATCGCGCGGCCGAGTGTGCTCGATCTTTGACGAGATTGGGGCGGTAAGGCAGCGCAACCATCCAACGCGGAGACACTTTCCATACCGGCGCCGTCCCACGTCGCCCGCGCCTGTTGTGTGATTCACCAGAGTTCGGCCGCTGCGACTGAGAGTCGAAGGTGTGGGTCATCATCAAAACAATACCCGCATCAACAATTCGGTGACATTCGCACGGAACTCGGAACTGTCCACTTCGGCGGTGCGACTCGCGTAGCGGTGCGATAGCGCAAGGTTCACATTGTCGAATGGCTCGTAGGCGACACTGGCGCGCCAGCTGCGCGTGACGTCGTCCGGATCGATCGTCGTGGCCAAGAAGCCGGGGTCACCGCCGAAATCACGGTCCTTGATTTCCCAGGATCCAGAGACGCGGATGCGCTCGGTTGGCTTCCATGTCGGAGTGATCGCGAGGGCGGTGACGACGATGAAGTTGTTGTCCAGGTCTTCGCGTGCACCGATCTCCCTGCGTGCCACGGTGCTAAGGCTCGTCTTGCCGCCGATATCCCAATCGTACTGCAGGCGGCCGGTGGGGCCCGAGAAGTCTTTAACATCGAGGCGATCATATTCACGTTCGGTAAAGCCGATAAAGCCCGAAGCGGTCGAAGTGCCGGTCAAGCGCCACTCGCCGGTGAGGCGGATCTCGGTCTGCCGGTATCCGTCGTCGAGTGTCGCTGTCGCGACGCGATTCGGGTATCGGCCATCTGTGAACCGACCGGTCAACGACAGCTGATTGCCGGAACCCGTTCTGACCGTCACGCCGCCATCGTAGATCATCTCTTCGTAGGCTGCGGCGCGCGACCCCGGATCGCTGAATGACGAGTCGTAGTGTTCAACGCCGGCGCTGACCGCCCAGTCAGGATGAAACCAGTAGCTGGCCGAGACGCCGATAGTCGAACGATCGTTGATGCTGACCTCGTCGTTTGCCCCGGCAAAGTCCGCAAAATCGCGCGGAACCTCGTCGTAATCGAATTCAAGCATGCCGGTCCAGCGACGGCCCACCGCCCAATTCCACGCCGCCGCGGCGCGCTTTACCGAGTAATCAAGGCGGTTCCGGTCCTGAAACGCAGCGAACGACGCCCCGACCGACGCGTTAATGCGCTGCAGGCTGTGGGTTTGCGCGTATCGAGCGCCGACGCGAGTCACGCTGATGCCCTCATCACGTTCACCGCCGTCCGCAGGCGACGCGCCATCGGCCAGGCGAAACAGGTTGTCGTCATATCGGAACAACTGGCTGACGACGAGCAAAAAAGGATCGTCGGGCTCGTCCGCAACAGCGGGCACTAGCGGCAGCGCACAAACGATGGTCGCCAAGCAAAGGGCGTGAAAAGACCCCAACCACCTGTAGGCTGAGCCTTCGTCACAGTTCATTGCGTCGGTTCATTTGCCGTCGCGTCATCTCATCGGGTTGGCATCGCGGCCCAACGGGCTGCGGCTAACTCTTGTCTCCAAACCGGTAGCCGAAGCGCTCGGCTTCGTCCGCGTATGCGGCATCGGCCAGCGTCTTTGCTTCATCGTCGTAGTAATCGGCATAGTGCTTGCCCGAGCCCTTCAGCGTGTGCGGCAGATGTACCCTTGGGACGCCCATGAGCCGACAGGCTTCATCGAAGTCCTGATGGAGTTGTTCGAACCGGCAAATGAAGTCCATCGCGATATTGCCTTTGAAGTCCTTGAGCCAGTGGGCTTGTGGCTTCAGATACCCGTGACCCAGAAACCGTGACAGGAACGACGTGAAGTCGATCGCGGCATCTACGCCCAGCAGCCGCTGGTGTTCGGCGTCTTTCTTGACGTTCTGGTACCACGAGAAGGCCCGGGCCCATGGGTTCCTGACCACGGTGAACTTGAAATAATTCTTAACCTGTTCACGGTTGACCCGGTCACCATTGCGCGGATTGGCATGCGTCTTTAATGGATGTAGCGCCGCCTTGATGACTTCCTTCACATTGTCGAAGCTTGTGTAGGCCACCGTCGGCGCTGCCGGCCAGAGCAACATGCGCATGGTGCGATGATCCTGCCCTTCGCGACCCTCGTGGCCGTCGAGATGGCCGAGCGCGGTTTCGATACTGGTTCCGGCCGTCTTGGGAATGTGTATAAAGATACAGCGATGGTCGTGCGAGATCACGGGTGGTCCCTTTACAGCTAGCGATCGAAGGTGGGGCGTTTTGCGAAAGGACGTCACTGCACGCGGACCGCGAGAATTCGATCGACGAGCACGCCGGCGTCCTTGGCGGTCTGCGACTGCACATAGATGCCGCGCGAGTGATCGACCTGTCGTTCGAATGGGCCGCCCGGTACCTTGATGTGTTGATATGCAGTATCGCTTATTGCGTGCTTCACGGCGGTGAACCGATTCATCGGCGGATAGCTTCCGACTTTGGCGAACGCCTTGTCGTGTGACTTGCCCACGGACTCGGGGCGCAGCGCGACATAAAGATCCCATAGGCCGCTGGACGGCAGCTTGTCGAGCTTGAACTGGATCAGCCAGCCGTTCTTGCCCGGTTGAATCCAGGCAGCGCTGCCGTCCGATGCCTGGGTATCGGCAACGATAGCTGTCGTGCCGTAACGGTTGAACGACAGATCCTGGAAGTCACGCCATTCGGATTGGGACGGCACAACGGCGGATGGTGGGGTTTTCGGCGGGTCGGTTCGCTCGATCCGGAGCATCCTCTCCATTTCCTTCAGCGTGCCGCCCTGCCGGTATTGCCTGACGCCAGCGGCTTCGGCCGTGTGCAGCAGGCGGTCGACGCGTGTGTCGTTGCTGTCTGGCCACGCAGCGCCCTGGGCGCGTGCCGACTTACGCAGATCGAGGTGACGTGCCGCCGCGACATAGTCGATCGGCATCCGTGCGATCTGCACATGACGCAGCCGTGCGGGATCGTTGGCTGCCAGTGCTTCGGCCTGATCGAACAGCGCGTCGGACTGGGTGACGAAGTCGACGTCGAACATCTTCAAATCCACCTGGGTCTTTTCTGCCAGTACGTCACCACTGCGTTCGATGGCATCGTGCATCAGGTCGATGTAGCGCATAACGGGTTGCGCAGCCGGACCGTAGTAGTGCGTGCAGAACTCACGCACCACTTGCCGCGGATCGAGCGTCGGGTCCCACAATAGCCTGGACAGCATCCATGCCCGCAACGCCGAGAATTCGCCCGCCAGCGTGTTCCAACTGCCTTCGGCAAAATACCCCTGTACGTTGTCAAGCGTAGCGAGCCACTTCACGCTTTCGGCGATGGGGAAGATATTCGGCGTCGGCTGCAGGAAACCGGAAAAGTTGGCGATGTGGTCCCAAACCAAGACGTGCTGGGCGATGCGGTTCCAGCCAACCAGATCTGCACCGAGCTGGCGGTTGTTGCCGCGATCGAGTGCCGTCGAGTAGTCGACATGGATCGTCATCGGGAACACCAGGATGTGGTCGGGCACACGCATTGCTTCGGGCGGCGAGAAACTCCAGTGATAGGCATTGAATGCGAGTCTTGCATCCGGCAATGTCTCGCGGACCTGGCGCGCCACGTCGATCATCATGTCGAGTCGCGGGGCGGAGGGTTTGCCGCCGTGGCGGCGTGCGAAAGATGCGCTGTCAGCATCCATATCCCACCCCCAGTCCATGTCGTGAACATCGAACCAAACGCTGGCGTGCTCGGCTCGCTGTTGCAGCCTCTCGATTACCGATGCCGCCACCTGCTGACGCAGGCTCGGGTTCATCATCGCGACCTGGCCGCCAGCGAACCAATCGGGATGACGCTTCAAGTTGGCCTTACGCTTGGCGAGTTGCCAGAAGTTCGCTTTGCCGCCTTTCGCCAGCCAGCTTCGGTCCCAGACATGGATTTCGGGAGGTGAATCCAAGAACGACGGACCGTGTGACTCTCCATTGAGTAGGTTGTGTGCCCGAAACCGCTTGTCGGCGGCTTCCCGGCTCAGGACTTCGCGGTAGGTGAACCTGGGAACCTGAACGGTTGCGAAGTTTTGGACACTCAGCCGATCGGTTTTCGGTACATAGGTAAAGTCCGGACTCAACCACTTCACGCCGAGTTTTCGATCCAAGAACCAGTTGACGCCGTACATGGCGCCGCGCGAGGTGCCGGCGCCGATCGCGATGCGGCCGTTGGCGGCGGTGATGGCGAATCCGTCTGCGCCGAGCGTGGACGCATCGACCGATGGAAAAAAGCGTCGCATCCATGCCATTCCTGCACCAATCGCGATCGTTCCCCGCTGTTGTGGTGCAGTACCTTCCTGCAGAGGCAGGAAGTCCCCCCCGGTGATGCGTTGCAGATAGTCGGCGATCTCGCCTGCCGCGTGCAGAACGACAAGATCCGGAGCAGGTTGCACGGCAATGCGCAGGTGTGCGACCTGTGAGTCCGCGAGCACGACCTCTTTGCGCTCAGAACCCAGCCGGGAAACCGTTGGTGGCTCCTGATCTTCGCCGAACAGTCGCGACCGCAGCTGCTGGAGTCTGGACATCGCCTCGGTCGTCGGCGGCTCGTCGGTTGCGTTCACCGTGACCGCATCGAAGTACGCGACCCCTGGCGTCCCTTTCTTCTTGCGCAGGTAGAGCAAGAGTTCGCGGGCACCTTCGGGTGGCCTCACTGTGATCGAATGGCGTTGCCAGTCTGACGTGCCGCCGGTTACCAGCAGGGCTTTCTCCGAGCGACCGCTGAGCGGTGCGTGGGCCTGTCCGTACCAGCCAGGCTTGACACCGTCTCCACGGTAGCTGAGTTGCGCGTAAACCGCGTCCTTCGGTGCGTCGACCGTCTTGACCGCGATCGTAATTCGATAGTTGGTGCCCGGTTGAATGGGACGCTTATCCTGTGCGACAAAACCTCCGCGGACCGCCATGGAGCGATCGCCTGCGAAGGCGGTCGTCGTGACGATCTCTCCGGCCTTGCCCCACCAGGGGCAGCTTCCGGTTTCGAATCCTCCATTGCGGATCAGCTGCTTGATCCCGACCGCGCCGTCGGGCAGTTCGGCAATGCTCAGGTCGTCGAACAGGGCGACTTGATCGCCTGCCGCATCCAGGTCGGACCGCAGGTAGATGTCCAACGCGCGTGCGCCGGGCGGGATGCTTTGCGCCGGGATACGACCGACCAGACGTTCCCAGTCAGTGGTCTCGTTCGCCGCAAGTACCGCGGACCTGCCGTTGTCCATCCAGTATCGGGGACGCTCCCCTTCGATCCAGGTCCCCGAAACCTCACCGTTAGCGTCTCGCGCCAGGACCGCGATGCCGGCGCTGCGCAGCGGGCAGCCTGTGCACTTGATCCAGGCACTGATCTCGAGATCGCGTGGCTCAGAAACCTCGATACGGCCCTGGGTAGGCGACATGGCGTAGCGCCCGGGCACACGCAATCCACCGCCGATTCGACCCTCGCCACGGGCGAGTTGACCGGGGCCTTGCCAGGCGCCAATGCCCTCGTCGAAGTCGGCCAGCGCGTGTATCCCGCTACTGACGTCAGCCGCCGTGCCCGGCAGCGACAGGACGCCTGCTACTGCGAGCAGCAAGGTGCTGCACCTCCGGCGCATCCGTTATACCTCTTCCATTGCGAGCGCAGTGGGTCGCTTGACCGTGCTGATGGTGAAGCCGCATGCATTGCATGTGCCGTTATCGTCACGCCGCGACCTGATTCAGGGGATCGGCATGCCGCCACAGGGCGCAATCGCGCGTGACTCGCGGTCAGATCCCGGCGGCCCAAATGCGCGATGTCGTCCGTATTGCATTGGGCCAGAAGCATGTGTCACGCATGTGAAGTGTTCCGAGACTAAGGTCTGCAATCGACTAATTGTGCCGTTCGTCAGAGCCCCTTCTGTTAATCCGTTCACGGTTTTTCCAGGAGGTTTGACGACGTCGCATCGGCTGCGCAGAGGATGCCCGCTGCACGCTCCGCGGCACACCGGTCGACCACGACCGCAAGGCTAGGTCACCTGCCCATCGCGTGCAGCCGGCAGATCGGCCCGAGGATGCGCAACACGACCACAGTGGGAACATGATCACACGGATGCGGCGATTTGATGCGTCTGCGTGCCTACTAGGGTTGCTATGCTCAGTGACAGTGAGCGCCATTGCCGCGTGCGCCAGCTTGCGAGCGGCTGACCTGAACACGACGTTCGAGACGCGAGGCTAGGTGGTGTGGCAAACCCGTCTATCGGCCTGGCGGTTGGCACGAGTAGTTAGTGGCATCTTTTTTGTCCGGTCTGGCTCAGCGGGGCATTGCAGCCAGGTGGATGACCGGTCGTTGGGCGGCTTCCGAGCAACGGTACCCACTGGTCATGATGCAGTAGTTGACAGGCGCCACGACGCCCAATCACCGGGAAGGACAACGTGCCGGGTAAGCGCTTCATCATCATTGGCCCGCAACGCAGCGGTACGACGCTCGTGCATCTAGGCATCAGGGGACACCCGAATGTCTGTGCTACGAATGACGAGGTGCGGATCGTCCCGCTGTTCACCGATGGTATCGCGCAATTCATGGTCAGCGGTCGCGAATTCATGACGGAGTTGGAGCGCGAAACCCGTATCCGTGCCTGCTTCGACGCAGTGGCCGGGGCGCATCGCAGTGATGCGGTCGCAGCTTGGGGCATGAAGCTGGCCTCGGACGACTACCGCGAGGTGGAACAGCTCGTCGAGACGCTGCGTGCCGAGATGCCGGACGCCGTCGTCATCATCGTCGAGCGCAGCGATCTGGTGGCACAGTTCGCGTCGGGTTTGCGCATGCGGGCCACCGGCCACGCCCATTCGTGGCGCGCGCCGAAGGACGCTAATTCCTACCTAGTCAAGATCCAGCCCGGCAGATTCGCGCGCTTCGCGCGCAATGTTTTGCGTATCCAGGCGGTGTTGAGACAACTCGGAACGACGCACGAAACCGTAATCGTGTCATACGAGCGTGACATCCTGCCCGGCGATTTGCGCTTTTTCGATCGCATATTCGATGTTTTGGGCGTGCCGCGCATGCCGGTCGACTGGCTGGATTCAGCCAAGGTCGCGCCGCCCCCTGGATCGTACATCGCCAATTACGAACAACTGTCGACGATGCTCGAAGAGATACGCTTGTCTGCAGGGCACTCACGCAGACACCGCTGGATGCTGCGCGTGGAAGACAGGGTCCGGCAGATGAAGCGTGTGGGAGCCGCCGTCCGGGCGGCTCTGGTTTGACAACGGAGGCTGTGTCGTATGCGCAACCGGTGCAAGTCGTCGTGGCGCACACCTGAGCAAGGGCGCGTCCGAAGCGAGAACAGTTCACCGTTCGAGACCGCGGCCTCGATATGTGGTGTCCCGCTATTGGCTGGGTATGCGAAAGGCAGCGCTCGATGAAGGCGAATGCGCGATTGTTGATGGTCGGTACACCGTGGCAGCACATGGGGCGCCACAGTGGTATGACGCCGCTGGTTCGGGCCTTGTCCGAACGGTTCGACGTGGTGCGCACTGCACCCTCACGTAGGGATAAGGCACTAGTCCTGGCGCAGCGGGCCTGGCAGAAACTCGTCGACAAGCTGAGTGGCAAGCCGGTGAAGCGCGGCTGGAGCCCGTTCTTCGATATTCAAAAGTGGACGATTGAGTCATGCGCGATCCGGATGCTCAGAGACAACAGATTCGACGCCGTCCTGTTCGAATCGATCGAAGAGTTTTTCAATGATTTCAACACGGTGAGGGGGACTTATCCCGACCTGCGCGTGATCGGGATTTCACATCAGCCACCAGGCTGGTGGCGCCTCTTTGCACCAGACGACAGCGTCAATCTGCACGCATTCGATGACGTGATCTGTTTCGCGGAGCATGCGCGAAGACACCTGGCGTCCGCCCTTGGGCACCCACGCGTGCATTGTCTGCGTCACGGTGTCGATTCGGGTTTCTTCACACCCAGCGAACAAGGTACGCGATGGGCCGGTTTCAATGTTCTGTTCTGTGGCAAATGGCTGCGCGACTTCGAGGCGCTTGAACGCACAGTCAGCAAGGCATCGGTGGCGCATCCGCAATGGCGGTTCCACCTGGTCGTTCCGGCGGGCGTGCGCAACGTCGAACGGCACTACCGCCTGGCTCGGCAGGACAATGTGCAGTGGTACGCGGGTATCGGCGATGAAACGCTGCGCGTGCTGTACAGGCAGTGTCAGGTGCTGTACCTGCCGTTGCTCGATGCCACAGCCAATAACGCAATCCTTGAGGCGATGGCTTGTGGTCTGCCGATTCTCACGAACAGTATGGGTGGGATTCCGGATTATCTGAATGAAACCACCGCCACCTTCATCTCGGGCGACTGGACCGAAGGCGCAGCCGAACAACTGGCCTGGTGTCAGTTGAATCCGGCGTTGCTCGCCGAGAAAGCGAAACGGGCGAGACGGGCTGCCGAAAGCGAACTTGATTGGCCGATTGTGGCGTTGGGCTTCATCGATGTGATCAACGGCGACGCGCCCAGTGGTGAATTGAAGGAAGTCTCATTTGGTTAATGCGAATTTTTTCTGGCAGGGCCCCAAGCTGAGTCTGTACGAGACAGCATGCCTGACGTCTTTTGTGCGCAAGGGATTCGAGGTGCGGTTGCATACCTTCAACCTGGGTTTGGAGGTACCTCAGGGTGTACACATCGTCGATGCAGCATTGCTGGCGAACGAGTCAGAGGTGTTCGCGTACACCCAGGGAGAGCATCAGGGCTCGATTGCTGCCTTCACCGACATCTTTCGTTATCGGGTCCTTCAGCAGGAACCCGGATGGTGGTTTGACACCGACGTCATTTGCCTCAGCGAAAGTTCTGCGTTCGAGCGACTGCAGGAGAGAGTACCGGGAATCCTTGTGGGCGAAGAGGCAGCCGGGAAGCTAAACGGCGCCGTGATCTACATCAGCGACCCGATAGTAGCGAAGACGCTGGAAGGCCGCGCGAATCAGAAAGGCTTTGTTTTCGATTGGGGTGACATTGGTCCTCAGTTGATCACCCAGTTCGTTGCCGACGAGCCGGACTTAGTCAGGTTGGAACCGCCGATGACCTTTTATCCCGTTCACTATCTTGAAACCGCGATGCTGTTGCGTGACGCAGATGCCGACGAATGTCGCGATCGGTTGAAGTCTGCTGTTAGCGTGCACCTGTGGAACGAGTTCCTGCGTCGCTGGAGTATCCCCAAGGACATCCTGCCGCCGCACGGCAGTTATCTTCATGAACTGTTCCGCCAGCTCGGCATTCAAGTTGCGCCGGACACCGCGCTGCCTGCGACCAGCTTCGAATCACTGCGGCGCAACGGTGAGATCGGTCGGGTGGGAACACAGGCACTGCGGGCGATCGAACGCGCCAAGCAGATCAGACAAGCGTTCGTCGGGCGGTGAGTCGGCAACCATGACGTTGGGCTTCTTCGACGCACAGGCAGGCACCGCGCGGTCGGCAGGGGGTAGGGACGCATTGTCGCTACTCGATTGGGCTCTACTCCTTGGTATCGCGACGCTGTCGTTGCAGTCCGTCACCTTTGGCATGACCCAGGCCGGACACCTATGGGGCGTTCCGATGTGCGCCTACCTGCTGTTCAGACGTCGTTTGCGGATTTCGACGCTGGAAGTCGGCGTCTTCCTGGTTTTTCTCGCGGTTGCACTGATCAATACCGGACTGCTCGATGTCGACCGTATCAAACAGGGACAACAGGCATTCAAGTTCGCGCTGGTCTATCCGGCTTTTTACCTGATCGGCCGCTTTTATGGTGAGTACTATTCTGATCGGCGGCTGCCATTCGGGTGGCTCTTCGTTGCCGGCTTCATCCTCCTGCAATGGTTGGTACAGTATCTTGCGGTGCCCGTAATCCACAAACCCTTGCTGTTTCAGGAAGGCGCGCTACACGGCACGTTCAGAGAGCGGAACTGGTTCGCCGTCATGGTGTTCTTTCTGGTGTACGTTTTGATGCTGCGCTCTCCATCGTGTGTGCGCGCAGCGTCAGGGCTGCTATTTACTTGTGTCGCGCTGGCTTTCCTTAGTGGCTCGAAGTCGGTGTTGGTTGTCGCGGCGATCGCCTTGTTGTTCGCTTTTCGCGGGCAACTGACATTGAAAGCGATCGGCGTGATCGGCGGGGCGATGGTGTTCTATCAGTTGTTCGGCTGGCAATTGAGTGGGGAAATGCTGCGCGTTCGACTCGAAGACGAGCGCGGGCTCGCATGGCTGCTGTCGATGGATTTGCTCCGGCGTGACTGGCTCGGGTACGGTCTTGGATTCGTCGAAGCCCATTTCGGTGGGTGGTGGATCACCGTGCAAGGTCTCGGGTACGGTGTGAGCTCGGTGTTTTCGGCGCCCCTCGACCTGTCGTTGATCGCCGGACCGTTCGGGCTTCTTTTCTGGTTGGTTTTCTTCTTCGGTATCGGCTTGGGCCTGAGGACATCGATCCTGCTGGCGCCTATCACCGCGTGGTCACTGATAAACCCGTTGCACCAATCCGAGATTGTCTACCTGATGCTGGGTTACCTGGTGGCTTGGGCCCAGCCGCGGGCCGTCGCGAGAACAACGGCGACGCACAATGATGGTTTGCCGCGCCCAGACAGTGACGCGGTTTCAGCAGGAGTGCGCGCTTGAATCTCAAATTCTCGCTGGTCGTAGCAACTCTCGGACGTTCAGATGAAATCGTCCGCCTATTTGATTCATTCGTCGCTCAGACCTACCAGAACTTCGAGGTAATCGTCATCGATCAAAACGACGACGATCGGGTAGTCAGGATCGTTGCGGCATTCTCCGACCGCCTCGACATCAAATACCTGCGATCGGAGAAAGGTCTCTCGCGGGCTCGGAATGTGGGGCTCAAGCACGTTGGCGGTGAGCTGGTCGCGTTTCCGGATGATGACTGCTGGTACGCGCCCCATGTCCTTGAGTATGTCGTGACGCGATTTCAGGCGGACGCGAGCGTCGCGGGTCTGACTGGCTGCAGCGAGGACGGCAGCGGCAAGCTGTCACAGGGACGCTGGGCACAACACATGACTACCGTCACGCGCTTCAACGTTTGGACCTGTGCCACGTCGTACACCATCTTCCTGCTCGCCGACAGCATCGCCGATGCCCAAGGTTTCGACGAGTCGCTTGGTGTTGGCTCGGGTACGAAATGGGGTGCCGGCGAGGAGGTGAATTTTCTGCTCGGCGTGATCGGTGCGGGCGCGCACGTCGTCTACGACCCGGCGCTACGAATCTATCATCCCGAGCCCCTGCTGGAGATGAATGAAAAATCGTTTCGTCGAGCGCGGCTCTACAATCGGGGGTTTGGTCGTGTCCTCGGAACAAACGACTATCCGGTGCATTATGTCCTTTACCTGATCGGACGTTCCGTGGCGGGCTGTGGGGTCGCTGCGTTGAAACTGGATTTCGGCCGCGCACGATACTATTGGATCGCGTCGTCGCAGCGGCTGCTCGGCTGGCTAGATGGGCGAGCCGCCATGCAACGGGTGGGGTGACGTGCTGACCGTCTACTCGGATTCGCGTTGGCCTGAACGGACCGGGATTGGAAACGTCATGGCGGCGATGAAACGGAATGCGCCGCACGACGTTGCCGTTGTGGATCTGCCTGTCTCGGGTGAAATCGGCCATCCGCTTTCGCCGCTCGCCATTGCCCGGGCGCTCAAACGGCAACAGGCGCACGACGGGGTTTTCTGGTCAGCCGGATTCGTCCCACCGTTGACCAGTCTGTTGCCGACGGTGGTCACGGTGCACGACCTCACCCATCTGCACTTTTACGGTCGCAAGCGCAGCCTCTACTACGCAGTGGTGTTGCGCCCGCTTTATCGCCGTTGCAACGAAATCGTCTGCGTATCGGACTACACTCGGCAAGAGTTTCTGCGTTGGTCGGGAATTGCGCACGAACGTGTTTCAGTGGTCTACAACGGAGTCGCGCCGAAGTTTCTCGACAATCAGGCCAAGTTTCCGTGCGACTTCCAGTACGTGCTTTATCCCGGGAACCGGCGGAGTTACAAGAATCTCGACCGCTTGCTGGCCGCCTATGCGTCAAGCCGCTTGCCAGGGATGGGCATCAAACTTGGCCTGACCGGGACGGCGAGTAAAGCAATCACAGCGCTTGCCCGTCGCTTGGGCGTCGAGAATCAGCTGCAGTTTTTTGGCTGGGTAGATGAAGCGCAGTTGCCGTCGTTGTATCGCGGCGCTCTTCTCGTGGCCTTCGTCTCGCTGTACGAGGGATTCGGCCTCCCGATTGTCGAAGGCATGGCGTCGCGGGTACCAGTGTTGACGTCGAATGTTTCGGCAATGCCGGAGATTGCGAAGGACGCGGCCCTGATCGTCGATCCCTACGACATACCGTCGATGACCAGCGCAATGGATCGGCTGGCTGAGAGCAGCTCGTTGCGCGAGGATCTGGTTGCGAAAGGTGTCGAACGCGTCAAAGCATTCGACTGGCGCCACTCCGCTGACCAGCTTTGGGGCGTGGTGAGGCGGGCGGCTTCGCAATCAAGCGGCGTTAGGATACGGGCGGCCTGAGCGATGAGTGCATCCGGTCGCGTCAATCCGATCATTGTCAATTACAAGACACCCGACTTGGCCCTCAAGTGCGTGTCGTCCATCATAAAGCACGGAGCGGCTGCACCTGGGGACATCATCGTTGTCGAGAACGCGTCACCCGACGATTCGCTTGAGCGTTTGACCGGCAAGCTCAATGCACTCGGCGTTCAGCTCACGGTTGCTTCTCGCAACGATGGGTTCGGGGCCGGGATCAATATCGGTGCCGCACGTGCGGACAAGCCCTACCTCGTGGTCCTCAATCCGGACACTTACTTTGAAGATGCGTCGTTGGCGACGGCAATCGACTATCTGGACTCGCATCCCGAGACAGGCCTCTTGGGTCTCAATCTGATCTATCCGGACGGGCGTCGCCAGTTCTCGGCGCGGCGTTTCTACAGTCTGGTCGATGTGTTCGCCAGGCGCCTGCCGTTTGGCGGTTGGTGGCCAGTCAGCCGGCTGGTGCGTACACACCTGATGATGGATGCCTGGCACACTGACCAGGCTTTCGAAGCCGATTGGGTGATGGGCACTGGTTTTATTGTGCGGCGTGAGCTGTTCGAGCGGTTGCAGGGGATGGATGAGGCGTTCTTCCTCTACATGGAGGATGTCGACCTTTGTGCACGCGTCTGGCGAGCGGGTTCAACCGTGGAATGTCTTCCCACGGCGAGGCTGGTACACGATCACCAACGGAGCAGCGCCGCGCAGCCGTTGGGTTGGGCAGGAAGGATGCACATCAAGAGTCTGCTCTACTTCCGGCGAAAGTTCCAGGTGCCCCTGTTCCGACCACCAGGTGTTGCGGGCATACTAAAATAGTGCCGGACGCCACGGCTGTTGATTGTTGCGAATACCCCGCTATCCGCTCTACGGCTAACGCGCACTACAGGGGACCTCGAAAAATGCCTTCCCTGGCATTTTTCTCCACGGCAAGGCCAAAACGCGGTTTTCGCCTTTCCTTCATTTTCAACCCCCTGTCGTGATCGAAAATGGCAGCACATCCCTATGCCGCTCGGGCACCTCTATTTTTAGGGGTACCCTACAGAACCGACCGGTAGTGAGTGGCGGATTGTTCAGTAGGCGGCCTTGTCGTTGAACCCGACCTGCATCGTGCGCAGTACGATTTTCAGATCCAGCCAGAGGCTCCAACTCCGAATGTACTGGATGTCATGCTCGACGCGCCGGCACATCTTGTCGGGCGAATCGGTCTCGCCGCGCCAGCCGTTCACCTGCGCCCAGCCGGTGATGCCAGGCTTAACCTTGTGCCGCAGCATGTAGCCACTTATGACGCGTCGGTAGTGCTCGTTATGCGCCACGGCATGTGGCCGTGGTCCGACGACTGACATATGGCCCTGCAGCACGTTGATGAACTGGGGTAACTCATCGAGTGACGTCTTGCGGAGAAATGCACCGAACCGCGTAGTGCGCGGATCGCCGCGGGTTGCCTGCACGACGGTATCGCCATCTTCGCAAGTCCGCATGGTGCGAAACTTCCAGACCCGTATCTCCTTCCCGTCTATGCCGTAGCGTCGCTGCTTGAAGATGACTGGGCCGGGCGAACTCAATTTGACGCAGATGGCGATGGCCAGCATCGGGATCGCGCACACAGCCAGAATCACCAGCGATAAAACGATGTCTTCACTGCGTTTGAGCCAGCCACCTGTCCCAAAGTACGGCGATTCGTAGACGCTGAGTGTCGGAATCGTACCAATATTGATCAACCGCGAATGGAGCAGGTCGAAGACGAATAGTTCCGGTACGAGGTGTACGGCGACGGCGGAGTCAGCCAGCTCGTTGATGATACGTAGGGCGCGATCACGGCCGGTCAATGACAGCGCGATGTAGATCCGGTCGACTTGGTACTGCTTTGCCAGTCTGATCGCGTCGTCGATCGAGCCGCGCAGCTGGTGGTGCGGAATCGACGGACTGACACGCTCAGCATTCGAAAACCTATCGTCGTAGAATCCAACGAGTTTGAGGCCATAGGCCGGGGAGTTGTCGATAATGTTGCCCAGTTGGGCGGCCGTGGCTTCGGCCCCGATGATGGCCACGCGTCGAGAGTTGAAGCCTGCGGTGCGCAGCGTGGACAGGACGTACTTGAGCACGATGCGCCATGCGACGATCGCGATAGGAGTAACAACCACCCAGGTGAGCAGGACCTGTTTGGAAAAGTTGAGGATGGCGTCGAGGAATAGCGCCAGCAATACCAGAACGAAAACCGTCATTCCCCACGCCGTGAGGATGGGAAGAGACTGCTGCCTGACGCTCGCTCCGCGATAGGAACGGTACACGGCATGGTTCTCACTGGCTATCGCGAAGACTGTGACCGCCAGCAGCATGGCAACCCAGTACGGTGTGTCTAGTTCGACGCCGAACAGCATCGTCGCTATCACCAACGTGGCACACAGTATCAACGTGTCGGAAATTCGATAAACGGCATCCAGCTTCGATCGGTGCTGCCTGAGCAACCCGTGTTCCTGAACCATTACTGCTCCCTCACTGGCAAAAACTAAAAAGGTTTGTCCGCGGTCGATCAGGCAATCCCTTTTTTTATAATTGCACCCAGCAAGCGGAAGCCGGTATACGCCAGATTACTGTGTTTTAGCTATGGTTCTGTGAACGCGGTCTTAACACGCCAATTTGGTTCGAAAGATCGCCGGCGTGATTCGATAAGCTCACACCATTGAATCGGTTGTGACAGTCTCGTTACAGCGGAGACTTTTTAGTAAATCTCTGGCAGCAATCTCTATGCCATGGTTGAAAAGCCCGATTAATAAACGAGTGGTCGAACACAGTTCAGCACGGCGACGTGCATTGTTAGTGCGCTACAGTTTGATTGGTGCAGCAATGTGGTAGATCGCCACATCTGTCTCGACATGCGGAGACAAAAGCACGCAGCGCTTTCGCGATGTCCGAATCGACACTGCCTGAAGTTGACGATCTTGTTTATCGGGCGATTCAAATATCGGCCTACACCGCATCATTTAGTACTGCCGAACCATGGAAAAGTGTGGTCAATGCTGAAGGCGATCATTGACCGTCGACTTGCGCCAGCCTCTATTGAGCATTGTTTTGGCGATGCCGAATCGCAGTAAGCACTCTGATAGACTCGAAGCGAGAAGATGCCGCACGGAACATCAAGCCGCAGGCAAATCAACAACCCCGATAACGTTGTTCCTCTTGTCCCCAGAATAAGTTCGGATTACCGCAGTATGTCTAATTCCGGGACGATCGCGAACAACTTGTTTTTTCTCTACGTCAGAATGCTAGTAGTGATGGCTGCTGGCCTTTATGCCGTGCGGATTGTGCTGGCGGAACTGGGTATCGAGGATTTCGGTATTTATAGTGTCACTGCAGCGATCGCGGTATTTCTAGCCTTCATCGGCGCGACTATGTCTTTTGCCGCGCAGCGCTTTATCTCCATCGAAATCGCAACCGGCGACAGCCTTTCACTGAAGCGGACGTTCAACGCGATCTTCGCCGTGCACGTATTTGGCGCGGTGTTGCTCGTGGCAATGGGTGAGACGCTCGGACTGTGGTTTCTCAATCACACTCTCAACATTCCTAGCGACCGGCTGAATGCGGCGAACATTGTGTATCACTGCATGCTCGCGGTCAGCGCCATCGGATTGATACAGGCACCGTTCTCAGCGTTAATCATTTCAAGAGAGCAGATGTGGTTCTTTTCTCTTGTGAGCATTGTCGAAGCGGGCCTGAAGCTGAGTGTTGCTTTCGCGTTGGGCTACTATTCCGGAGACCGCCTGGTGCTGTATGCCGTCTTGCTCTTCGCGGCGTCGATCGTCGTTTTCCTGATCTTCAGCGTGTTCTGTCAGCGAAAATTTGCCGAAGCGCGATTTCAGTTCACGGGGGTCTCGGCGATCTTTCGTCCGGTACTGGTGTTTGTTGCCTGGAACCTGTTCGGCAATCTGGCGCTAGTGGCCAAGAACCAGGGTATCAATGTTCTGCTCAACCTCTTCTTCGGGCCCATAGTGAATGCCTCTCATGGTGTCATGACGCAGGTCCGGCATGCGGTGGCGATGTTAACTCAGAGTTTTCAGCAGGCCCTGTCGCCGCAGATTTACCGCACCTACGGGCAGCAAGATTTCGAGCGCATGCATCGGCTTGTGATCTCAGGGTCCAAGCTCTCGTTTATGTTGCTACTGATTCTGGTCGTTCCGGCGCAATACGGGATCGGGAATGTACTGGACCTTTGGCTACTCACGGTGCCTGCGCATGCTCTGGTCTTTATCAAGGGCATCCTTGTCGTGCTTCTGATCGAAGCACCGGCGTTGCCTTTGATGAACGCCGCTGCGGCAACCGGCCAGATCAAGCTCTACCAGGTCGTCGTCGGCGCCATAATCTTGCTGAACGTACCGCTCAGCTACATAGCGTTTGACCTGACACAAGACCCGATGATGTTCATCTACGTCGCAATCGTCGTGTCATCGTTGTCGGCATTCGCACGGGTCTGGTTTCTGAAACGCATGGTTTCGCTCAATATGCAGGAGTATGCTTTGAAGGTTGTAATTCCTTCGCTGTTGGTTGGCGGTCTTGCGTGGTTGATCCTTCAGGGGGTCGACAGGTGGATCGGGGCACCGACCAGCTTGGCGTCATTGGCTTACGGCTTGGTGGTTTGCGTGATCGCGACGGCGATCACTTGTGTGGCGGTTGGAATGAACCATCGGGAGCGGGATCTGTTGGTTTCGGTCATCGCCCGGAAGTTCCAGTGATGTTGTCGACGACGTCGAACCCAGTCAATCCGCTGTGTACCGGTTGTGGACTCTGCGTTTCGGAAGCCGGGGGGGCGCTGAAGATGCGAGGGAATGAGTTTGGATTTCTCGTGCCTTCGGCACAGGGTGCGAGTGTGCCTGCTTCTGCCGTCCGCGTGTGTCCCTTCAATCCTGCGCCGGCCGACGACGTGCGCGATGAGGACGCTCTGGGAGCTCTCTGCTTTCCCGATGCGGACTACATGGCAGACAAGGCTGGTAGATTCATTGGCAGCTATGTCGGCTACAGCAGGCAGTACCGTGAATCCTCGTCATCCGGCGGCATCGCGACCTTTGTGTTTAGCGCATTGCTCGAGAAACGTCATGTTGATCATCTATTCGTGGTCGTCGAAGGAGGTGAAGCTGGTTACGAGTATCGGTTGATCAGTCAGCCAGAAGATATTCGTCAGATCTCGAAGACGCGCTATGTGCCAGTGACGCTGGAAAAGCTGTTCGAGCTCATCGAAGGGGTGGATGGTAGGGTCGCGGTCTCGGCCGTTGCCTGTTTCGCCAAAGCCATTCGGCTGAAGCAGCACTACCATGTCGAACTGAAAGAGAAGATTCCCTTTGTGGTTGGGATCATCTGTGGTGGATGGAAGAGCCGATTCTTTACCGAGTTTCTCGCGCAGAGTGCCGGGATTGAAGGCGCCTATGCCTCCCAGGAGTATCGCATCAAAGATCCGGATAGCACGTCGAGTGACTATTCGTTCGGTGCATACGCTGAGGACGGTGCGTTCCACGAGACAAAGATGCGCCCTTTGGGCGATATGTGGGGCACCGGTCTGTTCAAGGCGGAGGCCTGCGACTTTTGCACAGACGTGCTGACCGAGCTTGCAGATATCTCGCTGGGCGATGCTTGGTTGCCCGAGTATCGTGCCGATGGCCTTGGCAACAGTGTCATAGTGACGCGCACCGGTCTGGCTGAGCGGATTGTTCGGGACGGAATGAATAGCGGCGATCTTGTGCTTGACCAAGTTCCCGTCGAAACGATCGTCGCGTCACAATCCGCGAGTTTTTCGCATCGACACAACGGTTTGAAGTTTCGTGTCGACAAGATGCATCCACGCCTCCGCCATCCGGCCGTCCGCCGCCGTGTGATGCAATCGATATCGTGGTCGTATGCGCTGGTTCAGTGGCAGCGTGAAGTGACCCGAAGCCGGAGTCTGTCGATATGGCGCGATAGCCCAGACGTGTCGGTTTTCAATGCAAGAATGCGGCGGCCGCTTGCCGTTCTTCGATTTTTGACACGCGTGTACCACAAGCTTCGGCCGCACTCATCGAAACCTGTAGGAGACAAGTGATCGGATCAAAGATGAGTCGAATGTCGCGGGTTCGATGGTCAGTGTCGAATCCGGACGGCGGTAAAACGTGTCGGTGGTTTTTAAAGGTCCGTTGCTGATTGGCCGGGGGTATTGAGTCGATGAAGATTGCGGTACTGACCCTGGCGTTGTACGTCAACTACGGTGGCAGTTTGCAGGCCTTCGCGTTGATGACTGCATTGAGGGATCTGGGCCACGAGGTTTGGTTCCTCAACCGGGAGACGCGCAAGCCGAGTCCGTTGGAGAAGCCATTCCGCACGCTCAAACGATGGCTGAAAAAGTACGTGATCGGTAGCGTTTGGGACGTTCGATGGGGTATGTACGATCTCGAAGTCCGGCCGTCGATCATGCGGTATCACGGGCCTTTCATAAACCGATACCTACAGCCTCAAACGGAAGAGTTTTTGTCGAGCAGGCGGCTTAAAGAGAAAATTCGCGCCTATCGGTTCGATGGAATTGTTGTCGGTAGTGACCAGGTGTGGCGACGAGACTATACGCTGCCGAATCGCGACGACTACTTCCTGGGTTTTCTCGCGGCCGAAGACACGACCACTCGGCGCGTGGCATATGCAGCCTCGTTTGGCACCACGGAGTGGACCTTTACCGACCGGGAGACCCAGCGCTGTAGCGACTTGTTGCGGCGTTTTGACGCGGTTTCGGTCCGCGAGGACGAGGGCGTCGACATGTGCTGGAACCGGCTCGGGGTGCGCGCCGAACATCTGGTAGATCCGACACTGCTGTTGGGACCCGATCGCTATTCGGCGCTGATGCCGAGTGAGTTGCAACAGCCGGTCTTCGAAGGGGTTCTCGTCTACCTGCTCGATGAGACTGGCGAAGAGGGGCGTATTGCAGCGTCGGTCGCGGATGTGTTGAGAAAGCCTTTATATCGGGTCAGCAAGCCGTCAGCGAATTCGGCACTGCCGCTGGCAGAGCGGGTCGCGCCGCCGATCGAGCTTTGGTTGCGAGGTTTTATGGATGCAGATTTCGTTGTTACCGACTCGTTTCATGGAGTCGTGCTTTCGATTCTGTTCAACAAACGTTTCCTTGCGCTTGGAAACGCCAAGCGAGGGATGTCTCGCTTCCAATCGCTGTTGCGTCTGTTCGGCCTGGAAGATCGACTCTTGTTATCGCTCAACGAGGTTGATATCCGGCCGTTTTTGAACCAGCCAGATTGGGACCGGATCAACGGTGAACTGAAGCGACAGCGACGCCTGGCGATGATGTTTTTGCAGGATGCGCTGGCCGCGTAGCCTGCATGGCAGTCTATTCGCGTCCCAAACTGACCCACCGGGACAACAAACGCCATCAAGCTTCGACCCACGTACAACTACGACGACTGCTGCTAAAGGATATCCTGCTGAACACTGCTTCTTTCGTCGTCAGATCTGGCCGTTCGATCGCGTAACGGAGGATCTCTCTGACTGGTGCTTGTATTCGTCGTTAACGACGTTACACATCATGGTTAGTTCAGTGGCGGTAAGACCCGCTCGTGACCCATATCTGGCTCACCACAGTTTTGCAGGATCCGCGTGCGCGTGAGTTCTTTTATGCGTACCGCTAGATCCCAGTCGGCTTCCCCTTGATGGCGTAAAGTCTGAGGGCACAAAGCTTCACAAACGGTGACATCGATCGTTCCCCGATGTGCAAACCACGTGGAACCGGGCAGAATCGTCCGCGTTCCACGCAATGCGACGGGGACGATCGGAAGCCCACTCTTGACCGCGGTCAGGAACGCACCCATGTGGAACACGCGCAGTCCGGGTGCTTGGGTGAAGGTACCCTCGGGATAGTAGAACAGCGAGTCGCCCTGGGTTGCCGCTTGTATACTACTGTGCAGCCCAGCGACACCCTCGACTCGATCCTGACGTTTGACGAACAGCGTGTCCAGACGCTGCAGAAAGGTGCGCGAGAGCCACTGCTCTTTCAATTCGGCCTTGGCCACGAAACGGAAGCGACGTGGTAGGGCCGCAACCACCGCATAGCTGTCGATATAACTGGCGTGGTTGGCCACATAAATACACGGCTGTTGCGTGATTGGCAGCAAGCCCTGCCCCTGCACACCGAGACGGGTAGCGGTCAGCCAAGCAAACAGGCGTGCATTGACACGCAGAAACCGCCAGCGCCAGCTCAGCCCGGGGATCGATAGGATCCCAAGTGTCAAGACCGCGGCGAGGCTACGAAACACCGCTTGGGCGTAGACCGCGTACAGCCAATGTCCCAGGCGCAGCGACATCCGCCGGACGGCCATGGGGACGGCGTGCAGGGTCATGCGCAGGACCTGTAGCCAGGTACCGGTTTGGGTCTTGCCAATGTGGCCCTGCTCGTACAGCTCCCGGCATGCGGCACGCCGGATCTTGCCGCTTGAGGTCTTCAGCACGGCGCCCGGCGGCGCAAGCACGATGTCGTCGGCCGCGGTCTGGGTTAGTTCGGTGGCGATCGCGTTGATCTCGTGCATCAGCGCCTGGCGTTTTTGCTCGTCGCGTTCGCGGGTCTCGGCAAGTACCACGAGTTGTTCTGTCTGATGCGACGGGTCGCGGCTGGCGAAAACCGCCACCCTTCCCTTGCGGATGCCGTCGAGTGCGCCAACGGCTTCTTCTAGTTCATGCGGATAGATATTGCGTCCGCCGCGAATGATGACATCCTTGGTACGACCGGTGATGAACAGTTCGCCTTCTGACAGGTAGGCTAGGTCACCCGATTGCAGCCAATCGCCGTCGAACAATTCGCTGGTCGCCTCCGGATTATGGAAGTAACCGCGTGTGGCGGACGGGCCGCGAAACTGCAGTTGCCCCTGACGCCGCTGCGGCAGCTCTTGGCCGTCGGCATCAACGATGCGGATTTGGTGCCCGGCGAGTGCGTGACCACAGCCGACAAAGCGCAACGCAGACGGTTCTTCCGCGTCCGCGGGAATTGCTAGCCCTTGGTTGCTGAACGGTTCACGCCGGATGCGATCGATTCGTGGTGGACGGTGTAGCTCGGGAAAGGCCAGGCCGACCGAATTTTCTGCCAGCCCGTACACAGGAAACATTGCGTCGTCAGCAAACCCGTACGGTGCGAAACGTTCGCTGAACGCCTCGATGGTATCCGGACTGACCGCCTCGGCGCCATTCATCGCGATACGCCAGCGTGAAAGGTCCAAGCCTTGAAGTTCGCGATCTTCGATGCGTGCCAGGCAGAGCTGGTAGGCGAAGTTGGGAGCAGCCGAGAGCGTACCGCCATAGCGGTGAAGGGCTTGGAGCCAACGTGCCGGACGCGCCAAGAAAGTCAGCGGCGACATGATCACCAATTGTGCCCCAAAGTACAGGCTGCCAAGCCAGGCACCGATAAGACCCATGTCGTGATACAGAGGCAACCAGCTGACAAATACATCGCGGGTACTGGCATCGATGGCTGCGCCGTCGACGCGGATGTTCGCCAGCAGGTTCGCATGGCTGAGGATCACCCCCTTGGGTTTGCCTGTGCTGCCGGACGTGTATTGCAAGAACGCCGTATCGCTGCCGTTGAGCAACGGCTGGCTGAAGCTATATGCCGAATCCAGCTCTTCGGCAATCAGCACTTCACGCAGGTGTTCGAGCTGTGCGCTGAGCACGCGGGCCAGGAGCTTGGCTTCGGGTACGGTAATCAGAAAACCGCACTGCGCGTTATCCAGGATATTGGCCTGACGCCGCATGTGATCGTCGAGCTGGGCCAGACGCGCCGGTGGATAGATGGGTACCGGTATGCCACCAGCGTAGAGCACGCCGAAGAAACAGCGGAAATAATCGATACCGGTCGGCAACATCAGTGCAACACTGTGTCCTGCTTGCAGCCCTCGTGCCTGCAAGTTGACAGCGACCAGCATGGCCGCTGCGTGCAGTTCGCCGTAGGTGAGGATCTGATCTTCGCCGTGTTCATGATATAGACGGATATGCGCACGATCGGGGTGGCGTTGCGCATGCCAATCGAATACCTCGGTGAGCGTTTGTGCGTGCCCGGGGGTTGCGTCACGCGCTTCATGTGCGGGTGCTGCGAGCTGCTCGAGATCGACGACGCCGCTGGATTCCGCACCCAGCACGGCGCGCAGCAGGTCACGCAGTGTTTCAGCCTCGCTGAAGACAGGTTCGGACAGACTGATAGAAAACTGCTTTTCCAGGCGAGCGATCAGTTCCAGGCGGCTCAGGCTGTCGAGGCCGAGGTCGCGATCGAGACGGCTGTCGAGGGTGACATGTGTCAACGCGGCAAGTCGCGGTTGCAGCTCCCGCACGAGACCCTGTGCCAACGCGAGCACCTCGCCGGCTGCTATTTCTACGCTCGACTTGTCCGCCTTTGCCAACACGCCGCCCTCTTGCTTGGGTACAGCTGCTTTCAGCAGTCTTGACGAATCAGGTCGTCCGCTGCATCGCACCGCCTTGACCATTGTCGAAAAAAGCCCGATCGCGCCAGTACAAGGTTACAACTGGGTCAACGCGATTGTCCCGGAAGGCCCTGGATGGTGCATGTCGCCTGGCGTGCGCCCGCCAGGCGCAGAACGCGCTCGCTAGGTCACGCCACGACTCCCACTCCAGTTCCTCGAATACGCGCTGTACATTAAGACCGTCCAGCGCCGCGTAGTTCTCCATTGCTATTAAAATTTTTTTGTTTCAGCAATCGAACGAAGCCGTCGCCAAACATGTGGAAGCGCGGTCAAGCTCGAAAGCTGCTTGATCACGAAACTAGCAAGCTTCTCCAAATGCGTGCGCTTATCATCTACCACCGCAGTCGGCAGCAGTCCCAGCGATCAGAACAGACACTTGGTCACGAAGAGGGTCCACCTATCGCATGCACAGCCCCCGGGTGGTCATGACTTGGACATCGGTCTGGCAATCCAACGGGCTGCCATGGTTTGCCATACCATTAGTGACCGGACCCGGACGAGCCGGCCTGCCTAACCACACACCTGGGTTGCCAGCGAGGTGGCCACTGCGATGAACCCATCGATCTTGTCAGCGTTCTCGATCGAGCGCCTTGCTGGCTGCAGGCCTGGCCAGCGGCACTACACCGATTGGCTGCAAGTGGTTATCGGGTTGGCACTACCACGGATCAGGTACCGACTAATCTTCATCGTGCTCACCGGCCTACTGCTCGGCGCCTGCGAAACCACGACATGGGTAAACGCGCTGACGCCACGCGACAACTTCGTGCTAGAAAAAGACC
This sequence comes from Chromatiales bacterium, assembly GCA_028284585.1. Taxonomy (GTDB): domain Bacteria; phylum Pseudomonadota; class Gammaproteobacteria; order Chromatiales; family Chromatiaceae; genus Thiosocius. The sequence goes on along the minus strand of JANQRK010000119.1, from coordinate 1,074 downwards.
TGGCATACGGACCGGCACAACGCCATAAGCTCGACATCTACCACCCCAAGGACCGTCCATTGGACCCTCGGGTCGTGGTGTTCGTACATGGCGGCTCCTGGGACCAAGGCGACAAGGAAGACTATCTGTTCATTGGGCAGGCGTTCGCACAGATGGGCTTTACCACAGTCATTCCCAACTACCGCCTCTACCCCGAGGCAGAGTTTCCTGATTTTGTCGACGACATCGCCCGTGCAATCGCCGTCCTGCCAGTCCAATTGGACGTTGAACCGAGCGATCGCCTGCAAATCGTACTGGTCGGCCATTCGGCGGGGGCACACACCGCTGCCATGCTGGCTACCGAGCCGAAGTTTCTGCAGCGCAACGGCGCCACCGCCAAGTTGCATGCGCTGATAGGTATTGCCGGGCCCTATGACCTGCCGCTACAACACGCCGCTGTCAGAGGAAAGTTCGATCGGCTAGAGCACCCCAAGGCGGCCAACCCGGTGTATTTGGCAAACGCCCTGACGCCACCCACCTTACTGCTGTACGGTGCCGATGACCAGACCGTCGCGGCTCATCACATCGAAAGATTCAGCAAGCGTCTGCACCAGGTCGGCGTATCCACGCGCGTGCGAATCATCCCGGATGCAAACCACAAGACGGTTATCGGCGCGCTGGCCAGCCGACTGCGGTTCCTTAATTCCGCGTTCGAAGAAATTCGAGATTATCTGTCCAGCTGCTATTCGAAAAAAAAGTCCACGCAATCGGCAGCCGCGACGTGAACTTCGACCGAAATCGGTCATGTATCATGTCGACTAAAATACCCAGGCCTAGAAAAAAAATCTGCTTGCTACCCGAATTGGACTATCCGCTTTTCTCGAAGCCATGGCGCCAGTTGTCTCCCACGCTTAGGATCTATGACACGGTTCCAGCGGGTGCTGTCGATCGTCGGCAGTTTGCGTACGCTGCCTGGCCATGACTAGCTGCTAGGGTCTGTTCACACTAAGTGAGACGCAGCGTTGCTGCCCCAAAACGCGCCAGGCAAGGCGCGAAGAGAGCGATTTAGTGAGTCTAAATGAACGACGAGCAACG
>JANQRK010000118.1 GCA_028284585.1 Chromatiales bacterium | reverse complement strand
GTCGCGCTCGCACAGTGGCTCCCAAAGGGCCAAGGCACAAGCATCGTGGGCTGTGTTACCGTCCTTGGAAAGGGCCTGCCATTCCCGGCGGACTGCGCCTTGCCCAAAATGCTTGTGCCCTGGCTGAGCGTTACAGAATTATCCGCTTGGCCCACTAGCCGGGCACCGCCAACGCCTCAGTCCGATGCAGCGCTGGACCTGCGCTCGAAGCTGGTCGCCAGACACTTGGGGCACGGCGGCACCGGCCCGGTTTTTTTGATGCGCAGTTCGGCGCCACAGGCGAGGCAACCCAGGGTGCCGGGCACAGTGATCTCGCCCGTTTGGTAGCGGCCGGCCGTGCGCGCCTGCTCGGCAAACTCTTTCAATGCCTGGCTGGTCTGATCGGCCATGCCGGCGAACATCTCCAGCATCCGATCCTGCATCAACTGCCAATCGGTGCTCAACCAGTCGCGGAACTCCTGGCCAGTCTCGGCAATGAAACCGGCCGCGTCTTCTAGGTCACGCTCGATATACCGCGACACCTTATCGGCCTCTTCACGCGTGAGCTCCCCAAGCTCGACCGTGCGCTCGCGCGCATCTTGCAAGGTCTCGCGCAGCCATGGAACGGTCTTCTCTTCAGCAGTTTCAGCAGCCTCGTGCACCCGTTTGAGCATCGCCTCATAGGCGGCAACCAAGCGGTCTACCGAGTCCTTCTCCTGGTCGTTCATGCGTGCATCTCCTAATCGATACGCAACCACGGGCATTTTGGCGCGTCATACGCACCAACAACCATCCCCAAGGCCCAAGCGCAGCGCGTCGCGGCCCCGCGTTCGCTGCTGTATCCTTTGACGGGTGGCACAGTGCCCTGGTTCCAACCGCCCCCTTGATACCCGACCATCCATGGAATCGCAGTACAAACCAGAACGAATAGAAAACGAAGCCCAAGGTTTCTGGGTCCAGACGGGCGCATTTCGCGCCGGCGAGGATCCCGACCGTGAGAAATTCTATTGCCTGTCGATGTTCCCCTACCCCAGCGGCAAATTGCACATGGGGCACGTGCGCAACTACACCATCGGCGACGTCATCTCGCGCTATCAGCGCATGCTCGGTAAGAACGTGCTGCAGCCAATGGGTTGGGATGCGTTCGGTCTACCGGCCGAGAATGCCGCGATCAAACATAACAAGCCGCCCGCCGAGTGGACCTACGAAAACATCGCCTACATGAAGGGCCAATTGCAGCGTCTCGGTTTCGGCTACGACTGGGACCGTGAATTCGCCACCTGCGACCCTGACTATTACCGCTGGGAGCAATGGTTGTTCACCCGGCTGATCGACAAGGGCTTGGCCTACCGGAAATCGGCAACGGTCAACTGGGATCCGGTCGATCAGACGGTACTGGCCAACGAGCAGGTGATCGACGGTAAGGGATGGCGCTCCGGAGCCCCGGTAGAGAAGCGTGATATCGAGCAATGGTTCTTGCGCATCACCGACTATGCCCAGGAACTCCTCGACGACTTGGACCGGCTCGACGGCTGGCCGGAGCAGGTCGTCACGATGCAACGCAACTGGATCGGTCGATCGGTTGGCGTGCAAATGAAGTTTGCGATCGAGGGCAGTGCCGAAACGCTCGACGTCTACACCACCCGGCCGGACACCCTGATGGGTGTGACCTATGTCGCAGTGGCCGCCGAGCATCCACTGGCGCTCGAGGCCGCCGCAAATAACCGAGCCCTGGCAGATTTCATCCGCGAGTGCCGCTCCGGGGCATTGGGCGAAGCCGATCTGGAAACCGCTGAGAAACGGGGTATGCCGCTCGGCCGCAATGCGCTGCACCCGGTGAGCGGTGAGGCGGTGCCGATCTTCGCCGCCAACTTCGTGCTGATGGGCTATGGTACCGGGGCCGTAATGGCGGTACCGGCACATGACCAGCGCGATTGGGAGTTCGCAGATAAATACGGTATCCCCAAGAAACAGGTCATTTTCGACCCGGACGGTCAGCCGTGCGGGATCGAACACGCGGCCTATGTCGAAAAGGGCGTGCTGGCCAATTCCGCGCCGTTCGACGGCCTCAATTCCGAGGCCGCGTTCGACGCCATCGCCGCATGGCTGGAAAAGCACGACAAAGGCTGCAAGCAAGTCAATTTTCGCCTGCGCGACTGGGGCGTCTCGCGCCAGCGTTACTGGGGCTGTCCGATACCCGTGATCCACCGCGCCGACGGGACCATCGACCCGGCCGATACCTTCCCAGTCCGCCTCCCGGAAGACATCTTGGTCGACGGCTCAGGTTCGCCGCTGAAAAAACTGCCGGCGTTCTACGAGCTTGGCAACGGCGATCTTCGCGAGACCGACACCTTCGACACCTTTTTCGAATCGAGCTGGTACTACGCACGGTACTGCTGCCCAGATGCCGATGACCGGATGCTTGATGAAAGGGCCGCTTATTGGTTGCCGGTCGACCAATACGTCGGCGGCATAGAACACGCGATCCTGCATCTCTTGTATGCACGCTTCTTCAACAAACTGATGCGCGACGATGGTCTGGTCGATTGCGACGAACCCTTCAGTCGCTTGCTTACCCAGGGCATGGTGGTCGCAGAGACCTACTATCGTGACCGGCCGGACGGGTCGCGGGAATGGTTTAACCCTGCAGACATCGAAGTCGAACGCGACGACAAGGGCCGCACGCAGCGTGCGATAGCCAAAACTGACGGCAAACCGGTCATCCCTGGTGGCATCGAGAAGATGTCGAAGTCGAAGAATAATGGCGTCGATCCGCAGACGCTGATCGACTGCTACGGGGCCGATACGGTTCGGCTATACACCATGTTTACCGCTCCTCCGGACCAGTCTCTGGAATGGTCCGACGAAGGCGTCGAGGGTGCCCACCGTTTCCTCAAACGGCTCTGGGCCCTCGGCGTGCGGCTACATGCGACACCATCCGATACCCCGGCAGCTGGCCAAGACCAGTTCGCGGCAACCCGTCGCGAGCTGCACTCAGTACTGCAGAAGGCGCTGTTCGACTACGAGCGCCAGCAATACAACACCGTGGTATCGGCCTGCATGACTATGGTCAATGCCCTCACCCGGCTAGAGGACACGCCAGCCGCAGTCGGCGTGCTACGCGAGGGCGTCGGCATCGTGCTGCGCTTGCTGGCGCCGATCGCGCCGCATGTCTGCCACACACTGTGGCGCGAGCTGGGCTTCGGCGACGACGTACAATCGGGCGGCTGGCCTGCGGTGGACGAGGCCGCGCTGCGTTCCGAGACCGTCGAGTACGTCGTCCAAGTCAACGGCAAGATGCGCGGCAAGATCCAGGTAGCTGTGGATGTCGACCAGGCGACAATCGAACAGACCGCGCAAGACAACGAAAATGTTCAGCGCTTCATCGAGGGCCTGCGCATTCAAAGGGTCATCGTCGTACCCAACAAACTCGTCAATATCGTCGCCAAATGACTAAGCTCTCGCGCAAATTCATTGTTTCCAAGACGATCAATCGCTGGTTGTTTTTGGCCCTGATACTCGGCGTCGCCGTGCAGCTCGGCGCCTGTGGCTTTCAGCCACGCGGCATGGGCGCTGGTCGGCTCGAGGCGGTGCCGGGGCCGTTGTTCGTTGCCGGGGTCGGGCACTACTCGCCGCTGTATCGCGAGCTGCGGCGACAGCTGGCCCATACCGACCTCAAGTTGGTCTCGAATGCCGCCGACAGTGGTTCAACGCTGCGTATATCGCGCTGGAAACGAGGCCACCGGGTATTGTCGGTGGATAGTCGCAACAAGGCAGTGGAATTCGAACTCGAGGATAGCCTACGCTTTGCACTGCATGACAAGGCGGGGCGCCAGCTTCTGCCTCCGCAGGCCGAGCGTGTGGTCCGGATCCAGTTCCGGCCGCCGACGGTGGTCTTGGGTAGCGCGCGTGAGGCCGAGCTACTGCGCGAGGATATGCTGCGCGACCTGGTTGCCCGCGTGGTCCGCCGGCTATCCACGGCGAACTGATGCGGGTCTATCCGGATCGATTACAGCAGTATCTGGCGGAACAACTCGCCGCAGTCTATCTGGTCAGTGGCGACGAACCCTTGCAGTCCGGCGAATGCTGCGATGCGATCCGCAGTGCCGCACGCACCGCCGGGCACAGCAGCCGCACGGTGCTGGAGGCCGCTGCAAACTTCGACTGGCAACACTTCACCGCCGAGGCAGCGGCCTTTTCACTGTTCGCCGAGCGCAAGCTGATCGACCTGCGCATACCCAATGGCAAGCCGGGCACGGAGGGCAGCAAAGCGCTGGTCCGCTATTGCGAAGACCCGCCACCGGATACCTTATTGTTGCTCAGCCTGCCCAAGCTCGAGCGCCAACAGCAAAACAGCAAATGGTTCAAGGCAATCGACGCCCTCGGGGTAGTAATCCAGGTGTGGCCGATTGACCCAGAACGACTACCCGCCTGGATCGGCCAGCACCTGCGTGAGGCCGGGATACAGGCGACCGACGATGCACTGCAGATGCTGACGGATCGGGTCGAGGGCAATCTGCTCGCCGCCCGACAAGAGATCGACAAGCTCTTATTGCTGCATGGCACCGGGCCGCTCGACGCCGATCGACTGCGGGCCGCGGTTGCAGACAGCGCCCGCTACGACGTCTTCGAGTTGGTCGACAGCGCCCTTCGCGGTGAGGCCGCGCGCAGCCTGCACATACTGCAGGGGCTGCAAGCTGAAGGGACTGCGCCGGCCATCGCGCTTTGGGCGCTGCATCGCGAGGCCCGCAGCATGGCCAAGCTGTCGGCCGCAATCACGGCGGGACGCAGCACCGACCAAGCGCTCAAGGATGCCAGGGTGTTGCGCAAGCGCAGCACGATCGTGCGCCGCGCACTGGCAAAGGGTGCCTCGGCGCAGTGGCTCAGCTTGCTCGGGCTCTGTCATCAAGCCGACCGTGCGATTAAGGGCAGCCTGGCGCGAGAACCCTGGCTGCTGCTCGAAGACATCGTACTTGCGATGGGCGGCCTTACTCCCCCGGCCGCGCCGCAATCGCCCACACCCTGACTGCAGCCAACCCCGAGGTTTTTGTTGGTTGGTCGTACAGGGCGCCGCGGGCTACGTCAGTCCAGCCCGCGCAAGCTCGAGCTGCGCTAAACTGCGCCATCTGTCTTTTCAACCTGTGGTCGAACGATGAACCAAGCCGCCAATGATCTTGCGGCGACCGATGTGGCCGCCTATATGAGCGAACTCGGAGTCCGGGCGCGCAGCGCATCGCGCGCCTTGGCAGCCGCGGCCACCGCCGCAAAGGACGCCGCCTTGCTGGCAATCACCGACGATCTCGACGGCCGGCGCGACGATTTGATATCGCAAAATCGGCGTGACCTGGAGGCCGGCACGGCCAAGGGACTGGACGCGGCCTTGCTCGACCGCCTCGAGCTGACGCCGGCACGTATCGACAGCATGATCGACGGCCTGCGCCAAATCGCCGCCCTCACCGACCCAGTCGGCGAGATCTTCGACCTGAAATTTCGCCCCAGCGGCATCCAGGTCGGCCGTATGCGCGTACCGCTTGGTGTGGTCGGAATCATCTACGAATCGCGCCCCAACGTGACCGCCGACGCAGCCGCGCTATGTCTCAAGTCTGGCAACGCCGCGGTGCTGCGCGGCGGTTCCGAGGCTTTTTTGTCCAATCAGGCGATCGCAGCCAGCATCCAGCGCGGCCTGGAGTCCGCCGGTCTGCCAACGGATGCAGTGCAGGTGGTGGCGACCACCGACCGCGCGGTGGTCGACCAGATGACGGCCATGCCGGAGTCGATCGACGTCATCATCCCGCGCGGCGGTAAGGGCTTGATCGAACGGATCAGTGCCGGGGCGCGCGTACCCGTGATCAAACACCTGCACGGCGTATGTCATGTCTATGTCGACGACGAGGCCGATCCACACAAGGCATTCGCGGTCGCGTTCAATGCCAAGACCCAACGCTACGGTACCTGCAACACCATGGAAACCCTGCTGGTCAACGCGACCATCGCGGCCGACTTCCTGCCCGGCCTGGCTACCGCCTATCGCGAAAAGGGTGTCGAACTGCGCGGCTGCGACGCGACCCGCGAGGTTCTCGGTGCGACCTGTGCAGCCGCCAGCGAGGCAGATTGGGACGAGGAGTACCTGGCACCGATCCTATCGATACGAATCGTCGATGACATCGACGCTGCGATCACACACATCACAAGCCATGGCTCCATGCATACCGAGAGCATAGTCACCGAGAACCTGACCAAGGCGAGGCGCTTTTTGCGCGAAGTCGACGCCAGCTCGGTGATGGTCAATGCCTCTACCCGGTTCGCCGATGGCTTCGAATATGGGCTTGGCGCGGAGATCGGCATCTCCACGGACAAGTTCCATGCCCGTGGGCCGGTCGGCCTGGAGGGACTGACCTCGGTCAAATACATCGTGTTGGGCGATGGCCACATACGCGACTGAGCCCGAGCATGGGCATCGCGTAGTTGGGTCAGGCCAGATCACACCGCTGCGCCCGCATTGAGCCCTAACGACCAGCGGCCAAGGCCCGCGAAGCAACTCCCGGCCGCAACCTCGGACCGCGCATCCATCGGCGTCTTGGGCGGCACCTTCGATCCGATCCATCACGGCCACCTGCGGATCGCCCTGGACGCTAGCGAGTCACTCGGTCTCGAGCAGGTACGCTTGATACCCCTGGCACAAGCCGTGCACCGCGAACCGCCTCAGGCCTCTGCCAAGCATCGCTGGGCGATGCTTAAGGCCGCGCTGGCTGGACGCGTCGACCTGGTCGCCGACGACCGCGAGCTGCGACGCGCGGGGCCATCCTACACAATCGATACCCTGCGCAGCTTGCGCGACGATTTCCCTGATCGCTCGCTCTGCCTGCTGCTCGGCGACGATGCCTTCGCCGGATTCCCCGCCTGGCGCGAGCCGAGCGCCATCCTGGCTAGCGCCAACCTCGCAGTCCTGCAGCGGCCCAGACAGGCCACGCAGGCCACGCAGGCCACGCCTGAACTAGATCAGTTGCTGCAGGCGCATGGCACCGAGCAGCTCGACCTCGGGCGTACCGGGCAGATCGTGCTGTGCCCTGTCACCCAGCTCGATATCGCCTCCAGCGACGTCCGACGGCGCATCGCGAATGGACAAAGCGCTGACTTCCTCACTCCCCGAGGGGTCATTGAGTGGATCGAGCAACACCGCCTGTATCGCTCATGAGGTGGCACTGGGCGCATGGTTTATCATTACCCTTAAGCAGCAGACCTCGGACCAGAGAATGCAGGTAGAAGAACTTCGCGATCTCATTCACGCGACGCTGGAAGATATGAAAGCCTTTGACATCGTCACCCTCGATGTCCGTGGAAAAACCAGCATCACCGACTATTTCATAATCGCCTCGGGCACCTCTGATCGACATGTGAAATCGACCGCCGAATCGGTCGCCTTCCAGGCAAAACAGGCCGGTCAACCGCCGATAGGGACCGAGGGGCTGCAAGAAGGCGAGTGGGCCCTGATCGATCTGAATGGCGTCGTGGTGCACGTGATGCAAGCCAAAGTGCGCGACTTCTATCAACTCGAACGCCTTTGGAGCATCGACCCCAGCGCGGCAGAACGGCTCAGCAAAGAACGTGGTTCCTCTTGAGACCACGCCGCGCATCTGGGGCAAGGCGTGAACCTGCATCTGATTGCGGTCGGCGACAAGATGCCGGGTTGGGTCAACGAAGGCTATACCGAGTACGCCAAACGACTGCCGCCGAGCTGTGCACTGCGTCTGGTCGAGGTCCCGGCCGCTAAACGCAGCAAACATGCCGATCGCGCACGCATCCTGGGCGCTGAGTCCGATCGGCTGCTGGCGGCAGTCCCCAAGACGGCCGACACCATCGCGCTGGAGGTCGCTGGGCAAGCCTGGTCGACCGAGCAGCTCTCCGCACGAATGGCCGACTGGATGCGCAACGGGCGCGATATTGCGCTATTGGTGGGCGGCCCGGATGGCCTGGGTGAGGCGGCCCGCCAACGCGCCAATACCGGCTGGTCGCTGTCGCCTTTGACGCTGCCGCACCCGCTGGTACGCATCCTTATCGCAGAACAGCTGTACCGGGCCTGGAGCCTGCTGCACAACCACCCTTACCATCGGACCTGAAGCCTCTAGCTCAGTTCCAACAGGCTTCATCGATCCAGCACCAGTCCCATGCTCATACTTGCCTCCCGATCACCGCGCCGTGCCGACTTGCTGACCCAGATGGGTATCGAGTTCTGCGCCTATCCGGCCGAGATCGACGAATCGGTTTGGGCCAACGAGCCAGCGAGCGACTATGTCCAGCGTATCGCGATGTCCAAGGCCGCTGCGGTGCGGCATCGTTTCCCGTCACTGCCGGTGTTGGGCTCGGACACCGCGGTGGTGCTTGACGACACGATTCTCGGCAAGCCCAGCGGCCGTGCGGCGGCGATCGAGATGCTTTTGGCGTTGTCCGGACGCACCCACCAAGTACTATCAGGCGTGGCACTGATGGTCGAAGACCGGCACCACTATCGACTCAGCACTAGCCAGGTGCGCTTCCGCGCCATCAGCGCCAACGAGGCGGCCAGCTACTGGGCGACTGGCGAACCCGCCGACAAGGCCGGTGGTTACGCAATCCAGGGTCGCGCGGCCGCCTTCGTCGAACACATCGAGGGCAGCTACTCCGGGATCATGGGACTGCCTTTGTTCGAGACCATGGAACTCCTGTCGCAGATCGGCCTGCGCGACCGTTGCGACGTGTAAACTGCCTAGGGCCTGTTCAAACCAAGTGAGACGCAGCGTTGCTACCCCAAAACGTGCCAGGCAAGGCGCGAGGAGAGAAGTTTAGTGAGTCTGAATGAACGACGAGCGACACTGCGTGGTGTGTTTTGCGGCGCAACCCGAAGGGACGGGGCCGTCGCTGCGTCTCACCTGGTATGAACAGGCCCTAGATGAGTGAAGAAATACTGATCAATGTGACCCCGCCCGAGACCCGGGTCGCGGTGATCGAAAACGGCGTCGTGCAGGAGATCATCATCGAACGGGCCGCCAAACGCGGTCTCGTAGGTAATATTTACAAGGGCAAGGTGTGCCGTGTGCTGCCCGGGATGCAGGCCGCGTTCGTCGAGGCCGGTCTGGAACGCGCTGCCTTTCTGCATGCCTCGGACATTCAAGCCGAAGACAGCGATAAAACCACTCAGATCACTGATTTGGTATCTGAGGGCGCTGAGGTGATCGTGCAAGTGGTAAAGGACCCATTGGGGACCAAGGGGGCGCGTCTAACGACCAATATCTCGATCCCATCACGCTACATGGTGTTCATGCCCAATATCAGCAACGTCGGGGTGTCACAAAAGATCGAAGACGAGGAGGAACGCGTACGACTGCGCGAAATCCTCAACCAGTTCGCCGAGGAGAACAACGAAGGCTCGGGGTTCATCGCGCGCACCGCCGCTGAGGGCGTACCCGAAGAGGCATTGGCCAATGACATGCGCTACCTGGTGCGCCTTTGGAGTTCGATCCAAGAGCGCGCCGCCAGCACCCCGTCACGCGAGCTTATTCACGAAGACCTGCCGCTGGCGCTGCGCGCCCTACGTGATTTGATCAATCCCGATACCGAAAAAGTCCGCATCGATTCACGATCGACTTGGGAGAAGGCCCAGGGATTCGCCCACAAATACATCACCGACCAGCAATCGCCGATCGAGTGCTACCCGGGTGAACGGCCAATCTTCGACCTATACGGTGTCGAAGATGAGATTCAAAAGGCCTTGGAGCGCAAGGTCGACCTCAAGTCCGGCGGCCACTTGGTGATCGACCAGACCGAGGCAATGACTACGATCGACGTCAACACCGGCGCCTTCGTCGGTCACCGCAATCTCGAAGAGACCATCTTCAAGACCAATCTGGAGGCGGCTCAGGCGATCTGCCGCCAACTGCGCCTGCGCAACCTCGGCGGTATCATCATCATCGACTTCATCGACATGACCGACGAGGATCACAAACGTCAGGTGATGCGCGCCCTCGAGCGCTGTCTAGGGCGCGACCACGCCAAGACGCATATCTCCGAGGTATCTAGCCTCGGTCTGGTCGAGATGACCCGCAAACGCACCCGCGAGTCTCTGGAACATGTGCTATGCGAGAGCTGTCCCACTTGCGGCGGTAGAGGCACACTGAAGACCGCCGAAACAGTGTGCTTCGATATTTTTCGCGACATCCTGCGCGAGTGGCGCCAGTTTGATGTCGAGCAGCTACTCGTGCTTGCCTCACAGGAAGTCGTAGACCGCCTGCTCGATGAAGAATCGCAAAACCTGGCGGAACTGGAACAGTTCATCGGCCGCCCGATCAGACTCCAGGCCGAGGCCCTGTATAGCCAGGAGCAATATGACGTTGTCCTGATCTGAGCAGTCGGGTGGCCCCGTTGCGTATCCTCAGAAAGCTGTTGGTCGGATTTGTGATCCTGTGGGGACTGCTGGCGCTCGCTGGCCGCGCAACGACCCCGTTGATCGCCGAGTTCCGGCCACAGCTCACTGCCTTGCTATCGGCCCAACTCGGGGTGCCAGTCAGCATTGGGGCAGTGCAGGCGCGCTGGTACGGGCTGCGACCGCTGCTCGAGTTGCACGAGCTGGTACTCGGTGGCGCAGGCCAGCCCTTGGCCGTAGAAAAAGTGACCTTGGGCCTGGCCCCTGGCGACCTGATCTTCGGCCGACCACTGGATGCACTGCGCGTCAGCGTCGAGCACGCTCGGCTCACCTTGGTGCGCGAGCCAGGCGGCCAACTGCGCCTCGAGGGCTTCGGTGCGCTAACGCCTCAGGGCGAAATGCGCGGACCGCAGCTCGCGCTACCCGGCCGCCTGCACCTGGTTGATGCCCAGCTGATCTGGGTCGATCGCCGCTATGCCAAACCGCCGCTGGCAATCGACGATATCAATGTGGTCGCCGAACGAGACGGTGCCCAGCTACGACTGCGCGCCAGCCTGAGCAGCGAGTCCGGCACGGCCGAGCTATCGGCCCAGTTGGAAGGCTTCTTGGCAACCACCGCCTGGCGCGGCACCAGCCATTTGCGGGTCGTTGGGCTGGACGCCGCCGGGTTGCTAGCCCACTACCTTCCCGCCCAATACCGGCTGCAGGGCCTAAAGATGGACCTAGAGACCTGGACTGACTGGCAGGACGCCACGCCGATGCATGCCCAGGGCCACATCGAACTCCGCGACCTCGAGCTGCAACCGGCCGCAGCCAAGAAACTGCAGGTCGCACGGGCCACGGCACAATTCACAGCCGATCGTGGCCGCGACGAGGTGCGGCTCGGGCTGCGCGATCTGCGGCTGTCAAGCAGTGGTCAGGAATGGCCGACCAGCGACTTCGCCTTCGCAATGGCGACTGGGGCAGACCTTGGCCGAAGCATCGACATCGCTGCCAAGCATCTGCGGCTCGAATACCTGGTGCATCTGCTCGCAGCACATCCCGACGGGCAAGACCTAGGAGAACATCTCGCCCGGCTGCGTCCAGCAGGCGACCTACATGACCTGCGGCTGTACCTGCAGAAAACATCCAAGGGTATCGATTGGCGCGCCGCCACCGCTTTTGGCGACCTCGAGGGCGCAGAATTCGGCAATATCCCCGGTTTCGATAGGCTCAGCGGCAGTCTGATCGCGCAGCCGGATCATCTGCAACTCAAGCTCGCGAGTCGTGCAACCACGCTAAGATTCGCACGCCTGTTTCGTGACCCCTTGATGCTGCGAACCCTGCAGGGTCGCATCGATCTCCTCAAGCTCGATGACGGCTGGCAACTGCGCAGCGATCGATTGCTAGCCGACAGTCCGCACCTGTCCAGCCGTACGCGTCTGAACCTGCGAGCACGCACCGGCCAGCCATTGTTCATTGATCTGCAAAGCGATTTTCGCAGTGCGGACGCCAGCGCCACCAATCGCTACTACCCGGCCCATGTCATGGGGGACAAGGTAATCCGCTGGCTGGACCGCTCGATCATCTCTGGCCAAGTGGTGACTGGCAACGCTCTGGTGCACGGCCCACTCAACGACTTTCCATTCGAGGACACCGGCAATGGGATTTTCGAAGTGCTATTCCAAGTGGAAGACATGATGCTGGACTATGCCCCCGGCTGGCCTCGACTCGAGGAGCTCGACGCCAGGGTCAAGTTTCGCGGCAACCACCTCGACATAGACGCCACGTCAGGCAAGATCTATGGCACCCAGCTAGAGTATGTGACGGCCCGCATCCCAAGTCTGAATCCGGCCAGCCCGATTCACATCTCAGGCAAGTTATACGGTCCCCTGGGCGATTCGCTGAGGGTGTTGGAGTCCGATGCACTGCGTGCGCGTTTCGGTCGCTTTGCGGCGACCTTGCGTGGCAACGGCGATACTCGGCTCGACCTCGATTTTTCGGTGCCACTGGGGCGCCGCGGGCGTAAGGCACTCGACGGTCATCTGCACTTCGACGAGGCCCGCCTGGGACTTCCCGGATGGGACCTCGAGCTGGACCGAATCTACGGCAGGTTGGATTTCACCCTGGATGGCCTGAGCGCGACCGGCATCCGCGCACACGGGCTCGGTGCACCGCTGACGATCGATGTGTTGACCACCGGCGCCGGCAACACACGGATACGCAGCCGCGGGCGTATCGCGATGCAGGACATCACCCGTCAGGTGCCCTGGCTTCCTCTCGCGACGGTCCGGGGCACGTCCGACTTCGTAGTCGATGTCGATGTCCCACTGACCAGCAAGGCCGCACAAGAGCCGACCGTGCTGAGCGTCAAAAGTGATCTCGTCGGTATCGGCATTGATCTACCCGCGCCATTGGGCAAGTCTGCCACCCAAGCCCACCCGCTGCTGCTGCGCCTACCGCTCGGCAGGCCAGCTGCGGCCGGTAGCCTGGAATATGCCGGCCGACTGGCCGCGCAATTCAGCACCGATGGCAAACAGATCGAGCTCATGCTCGACGACAAGGACAAGTCTCAAGCCCAGCCGGCAGTTACTGAACAACCGGGTATCCGCATCCGTGGCCGACTGCCGCGGCTCGACCTCGAGGCCTGGCATGCGGCCCTCACCCACCTGCCACCGACGGGGGCTAGCCACTTGCCGCCGCTAGACGTCGAACTGCGGATCGATCAGCTGGCCAGCGAGACGCTCGACGCGACCCTGGACTTAGAACAACTGCAGCTCGTTCTCGCACACCACGCAGGCAACTGGCAGGGCCGGGTCGACAGCGCAGATCTCGCCGGCCAATTCCACCTCTCCGATGCACCAGGTGGCACTGCACTGCGGATTGCACTGGATCGACTGCGACTCCATCTGCCAAACCGCGATACCGATACCGATACCGATACCGATACCGATACCGATACCGGCGCGAGCGTAACGCCTGACCCCACCACCGGCCCGGACCCACGTACGCTTCCCGAGCTGCAGCTCGAGATCGCCGACCTGCATATTGATCAGGCGGATCTGGGGCATCTAACCCTGGCCGTGCGCCGCGAGCCAACGGGCCTGCGCATCCAGAAACTTGGTCTGCAAGATGGCCAGCTGGTCCTCGACGCAAAAGGTTTCTGGCGACAGGGTGACAATGGCTTGCGCAGCGGCCTGCAAGGCACCGCCAGCAGTCCGGGTCTGGGCGACTTGCTGGTCGGACTGGGCTATTCGCGCCAATTGGAGAAGGCCGCGGGCAGTGCCGAATTCGAACTGCAGTGGCCTGGCCATCCGCTACAGGCCCGTGGGGTCACGCTAGAGGGTAATTTCGTACTGAACTTGGGACCGGGTCGCCTGGTCGAGCTCGACCCAGGCGTTACACGGGTGGTCGGCCTACTCAATCTGAATGCACTGACCCGACGCTTGCGCCTGGACTTCAGTGACTTCTATAAAAAGGGCTACAGTTTCGACCGGGTCGGCGGCAGCTTCAATTTTAGCGATGCTGAGGCACGCACCGATGACCTGACAGTCTCCGGGCCGTCCGGCCAAATCCTAGTGCGCGGCTCGGCCGATCTGCGGCAACGATCGCTGGACCAGCAAGTCACGGTAATCCCACAGCTCGACGCCACCCTGCCGATCGCCGGGGCCCTGGCCGGTGGGCCTGTTGCAGGGGTAGCCGTGTTTGTTGCACAAAAGGCCTTCGCCGAGCAGGTCGACGACATCAACCGCTTCGAGTACCAGGTCAGCGGTCCCTGGGCAGAACCACAGATCGAACAACTCAACAGCGGTGGCGCCCTATCAAAACTATTGCAGCAACTCAGCTTCGATCCCGAGCCGGCAACGAACGCGGATGCGACCGACAAAGCCACACTAGACCAAGCCACGGCACCGACAACCCGAGAGCCACCTGCAAGCTACCCCGACCGGAAACAGCCCGCGACCGATCCTGAGCCCGACCAGGATCAGACCGGTCCGTTGCGAAGCCTGATGAAACTGCTCGAGAAGGGCGAATCGCATGGTGCCGACATACCTGGCAGGGATGATTGACAGGAGTCGCAAAGACGCCTCCAGATACTCTCCCACCTTTCCCTAACGATTAATCCTTTGCCGGCCGCGCCACAGGCAGTAGAGTTGAACTTGGTCACTGTGTGCTTGCCCACCATGCGTAGTCAAAAAAAGAAAGTTGCCGCCATCCAACTCGCTTCGGGAAGCAATGTCAGCGCTAACCTGCTGGAGACCGAGCGCCTAGCCGAGGCCGCCGCGAAAGAAGGCGCCCAGTTGATTGTGCTCCCGGAAAACTTCGCCTTTATCGGCAGGAACTGCAGCGATGCCAACGCCTTGCGCGAGGAACCTGGTGATGGTCCCTTGCAGGCCTTTCTTTCCCAGCTGGCCCGTCGCCTAGGTATCTGGCTGGTCGGCGGCACCATACCGCTGGAGGCACAAGATGCCGCCAAATGGCGGGCCGCTTGCACAGTGTATGACGAATGTGGCAGGCAGGTGGTGCGTTACGACAAACAACACCTGTTCGACGTGAACTTGATCGAGAGCGATGAACAATTTATAGAATCTGAATGTATCGAGCCCGGTGACCGGACCGTCGTGATCGACAGCCCAGTCGGTCGGCTCGGCATCTCGGTCTGCTATGATTTGCGTTTCCCAGAGCTGTTTCGTGCAATGGTCGACCGCGGTGTCGAGGTGATCACCTTGCCGGCGGCATTCACGGCAATCACCGGCCGGGCACATTGGGAGACCCTGGTGCGGGCCCGCGCGATCGAAAACCTGTGTTACGTGGTCGCCGCGGCACAAGGCGGCTTCCACATAGCCAGCCGTCAGACCTATGGGCACAGTATGATCGTCGACCCCTGGGGGACTAAACTAGCCATGCGCGAGCGCGGTAACGGTTGTGTGGTCGCGGACATCGACCGCGACTTCCAAAACACGACGCGGCGCAATTTCCCCTGTCTCAACCACCGCCGGTTGCATTGTCGCTGAAGCGCATCCGATGCACCCAGCTTGGAGCTGTACATGACGTCGCAAGCCATCGCAATCGCACGCCAGACACTGCTTGATACACCCGGCCTCAGCGAGGCCCATCTGGGTCAGGTGATGGACCGTTTGCTGAGTCGCCAAGTCGATGCCGCTGACGTCTTCTTCCAGTATGCCCGCCTCGAATCCTGGGTATTGGAAGACGGTATCATCAAAGAAGGCAGTCACAGTATTGAGCAGGGTGCAGGGCTACGCGCCATAAGCGGTGACAAAACCGGCTTTGCCTACACCGATAGTCTGGAGCTCTCGCACCTGCTGGATGCCGCCAGCGCAGCGCGCGCGATCGCCCAAGCCGGCCAGCATGGGACTGAGGCGATCTCGAAGGGTGCGCCACCAGCGGCCCTCTACACCCCGGTCAACCCGCTGGAATCACTTAGCGAAAAAGAAAAAATCGAGCTGATGCGCCAAGCCGACGCCGCAGCCCGAGCCGCCGATCCGCGCGTGCAACAAGTGATTGTCAGCCTGGTCGCGGCCCATGATGTGATCCTGGTGATGGATAACGGCGGGCAGGTGCACGGTGACGTCCGCCCGCTGGTGAGGATGAATGTGCAGGTAATCGTCGAACAAGATGGGCGCCGTGAACAAGGCAGCTCGGGGGGCGGCGCGCGCTGCGCGCTAGACTTCTTTCTCGCCGAACAGCGCGCACAGGGTTATGGGGACGAGGCGGTGCGCCAGGCGTTGGTCAACCTAGACGCCGAAGCAGCGCCAGCCGGCATGCTGCCCGTGGTGCTGGGGCCCGGATGGCCTGGGGTGCTCTTACACGAGGCGGTCGGACATGGCTTGGAGGGCGACTTCAATCGCAAAGGCACCTCAGCGTTCAGTGGCCGAATCGGCGAACAAGTCGCTTCCAAACTCTGTACCGTAATCGACGATGGGACCCTGCCCGATCGACGTGGCTCACTGACGATCGACGATGAGGGCACCCCATCGGGCAACAATGTGCTGATCGAAAACGGCATCTTGAAAGGTTACATGCAGGACAAGATGAACGCCCGACTGATGGGCGTTGCGCCGACCGGCAATGGGCGCCGCGAATCGTACGCCCATCTGCCGATGCCGCGCATGACCAACACCTACATGTTGGCCGGCCAACATGCCCCGGAGGAAATCATTGGCTCGGTCAAGAACGGCCTCTACGCCGTGAACTTCGGCGGTGGTCAAGTCGATATCACTTCGGGGAAATTCGTCTTCTCGGCCAACGAGGCCTACCTGATTGAGGACGGCAAGGTTACCCGGCCAGTGAAGGGCGCAACCCTGATCGGCAACGGACCAGAGGTGATGAATCGCATCAGTATGGTCGGCAATGATCTGGCCCTGGACACTGGGGTCGGCACCTGTGGCAAAGAAGGCCAAAGCGTTCCCGTTGGGGTCGGGCAACCTACCCTCAAGATCGATCAGCTCACAGTCGGCGGCACCGCCGCATAACAGCCGATGACTGACAACGAACAGATCGATCATCTCAAGCAGGTCGTTGCGGATCTGCTGCAAGAAGCCAAGGCACAAGGTGCCGAGGCCGCTGAGGCCGGGGTCTCGTCCCAAACCGGGCTATCGGTGACCGTTCGGCTGGGCGAGACCGAGACCATAGAACATACCAGCGACAACGGACTAGGCGTGACCGTCTACTTCGGACAGCGTAAGGGTTCGGCCAATACCACTGACCTGCGCCCTGCGGCGATCCGCGAGAGTGTCGCTGCGGCCTGTCGGATCGCCCGTCATACCTCAGCAGACCCGGCCGCCGGCCTGGCCGACGCAGGGCTGATGGCCGAGGAGGTTCCAGATCTCGACCTGTTCCACCCTTGGGACGTCGACGTCGATCAGGCGGCCGAGATCGCACGCGCTTGTGAAGATGCCGCACGCGGGCTAGACCCGCGTATCACGAACTCGGAAGGGGCCACGCTATACACCCAGTGTTCGAGCTTTATCTACGGCAATAGCCACGGTTTTACCGGAGGTTATCCGACTTCCCGCCATAGCCTGAGCTGTGCAGTTATCGCCCAGGGAGGCGAAGAGATGCAGCGCGACTACTGGTACGACAGCGCCCGCCTGGCCGGTGAACTCGACGATCCGGCGGCGATCGGCCGTGAGGCTGCGCAACGCGCACTGGCCCGGCTCAACAGCCAGCGTTTGGGCACGCGAGAATGCCCGGTATTGTTTCGGGCCGACGTGGCCCCCAGTTTAATGCGCAGCCTGTTCGGGGCACTGCGAGGCCACGCGGTGTATCGCAAATCGACGTTCCTGCTGGATCGGATCGGTACCCAGGTCTTCCCCGACTGGGTGACCATCAGCGAAGACCCCCTGCTACCGCGTGGCCAGGCTAGCGCCCCTTTCGACAACGAGGGTGTCGCCACCCGTTACCGAGAGCTGGTATCAGACGGTGTGCTGCAAGGCTATCTGCTCGACAGCTACGCGGCACGCAAGCTTGGAATGCAGAGTACCGCCAGCGCCGGGGGCGTGCGCAACGCCCGAATCAGCAGCAGTGGCCAATCGTTCGATGCACTGTTGCGCGAGATGGACCAAGGCGTGGTGATCACCGAGCTGATGGGCCATGGAACCAATCTGGTAACCGGCGACTACTCGCGCGGCGCCGCCGGTTTCTGGGTCGAAGGCGGCGAGATTCAGTACCCGATAGAAGAGATCACCGTGGCAGGCAATCTCGGTGACATGTACCGGCAACTGGTCGCAGTCGGCGCCGACGACGCAATCCCTGGCAGCGTAAAGACTGGCTCTTGGTTATTCGATCGCCTGACGATCGGCGGCGACTAATCACTCACTAAATAAACTGTGGGCTCTGGTCCGGCGGTCGACCATCCCGCGCCGCTGCAGGAGTCACCTGGACAGCGCGCCGCATCCACAAGTACAAATCTAGCGCCGCTGCGCCTTCTTCTTAGCGGGCGCCTTAGCCTTCTTTTTCTGTACCGCTTTCTTAGTGCCCGACTTGGTCGCCGGCTTGCGTGTGGCCTTAACCCGCGCCGTCGCAGCCTTTTTAGCGACCGGCCTCTTTGCCGCTGAGGGCTTCTTCGCCTTGGCCGCCGAGCGCTTTGCCGCAGGCTTTTTCGATAACGCCTTTTTCACCGGTGCCTTCTTTGCGGCCGGCCGCTTCACTGCGGCCTTCTTGGCAGTCACCTTGCGAACGCCAGCCTTTTTCGTCGCGGCCTTTTTTGCCACCGGCCGCTCTGTGGAGGCCTTGCCAGCCGTGCTCCTCTTGGGTGCAGCCTTCTTGGCAACAACCTTTTTGGCCGACGCCTTTTTGGGTGCGGCCCGCTTAGCTATGGATTTCTTAGCGACCGTCTTCTTGGCTGCGGATTTTTTGGTTGCTGTCTTCTTCTTGGTGACTGCCTGCTTGGCGGGTGCCTTCTTGACCTGGGCCTTTTTGCTGGGCGCCTTTTTTGCCGGGGCCTTCTTGGTCAGCACATTCTTGGCCGGCGCCTTCTTTGTCGGTGCTTTCTTTACCGCAGCCTTCTTAGTCGGCGTCGTTTTTGCCGCCTTCTGGGTCGATTTTTTGGCGCCATCAGCGGCCTTGTCCGGTGTCGCAGGCTTTTCTGCCTGCTTACCCGCCTTGGCTGTCGTCTTCTTCGACTTACGTTGCCCAGCGCCTTCAGACCCTGACTGGGGCTCGGTGGCCGAATCCTCGGTCGCACTGACCGGCGGTCTAGTGCGTTCCAACTCATCTATCCGGCGTCGCAGCACCTTCCATGCCGCATCAGGGCCATCATCGGCCTCCAGGCGCTGCAACCTGTCGCTCAAGCGATAGTACTGCAACAGGGGGCCCATCTGCGCTTCATAGATTCGCAGCCGATTGCTGATGGTCTCCTCATAGTCATCAGGACGCCGCACCACACGCGCACCACACTCGTCGCAGACACCATCCACCAGTGGTGGATTCACGTAAAGGTTGTATTGCGCACCACAGCTATCACAGGTAATGCGCCCAACCAGACGTTCCATGAGTTCGTCCGGATCCACCTCGAGGCTCAATACCAGTTCGATAGTGGCACCGAGATCGCTCAGCAGACTATCGAGCACATCGGCCTGGCCGGCATTCTTCGGCAAATCGACCAAGATGAAGCCCTTGCTCAGGTCCATCTGCGGCAGTTGGATGCGCAACAGCGCGAGCAGCAATTCGTCCGAGACCCGTGACATGTCCATGGCCTCTTTGGCCAGACGCCCCAGCTCGGATTGCTCGGCGGCGGCGCGCTGCATCACACTGCTGACGGTTATGATCGGCATGCCATAGTGTCTGGAAATCATCCGTGACAGCTCGGCCTTACCGGAGCCCGGGGGGCCTAGTAGAACGATCCTCATCTTGGTTCCTCGATGGCCATTATTGTTTTCGGCGGCGCGCTGGAGGATACCGTTACCGCTCGGGTCCCGCTGCCTGGCATATTAGGAAATCAGGATTTTCCTATAGAAACACGCAAGTCGTGCATGATGGATGGCCTCTTTTGGGGTTGCCTAAGCTAATCGATCGTTGTTTTACCTGTCAACGAAGCGCCTGATTTATTACGGATTTTAGGCAATCACCTGAGGGATAAAGGGGTGTCAAAATGAAAATACGCCAAAATTTTGGCGATCGGCCACCCTAGTAGCAGGCGGCAGGTGTCATCAGCAACCAGGGCGTGACCGCTCTACAATCATGCTCGGTGCCCGGCCTCGGCCTTGGTGGCAACGCCGAGACCCAAGGCCTCTTGACCGATGTCGAGGCCCTTGGGCGCAGAACTTGAAACCATGGCGGTATCGGCAGAGCCAGGTTCTGGAGCGCGCGAGGCCCTGGGAATACACCTAATCACTCAGTAACCAAACGAAGGGGAAAATCATGCTGGCGAAGAACGCCTTTTACGCACAATCCGGCGGGGTGACCGCAGTAATCAACGCCTCGGCCTGCGGCGTAATCGAGGCCGCGCGCGCGCATACCGATAAGATTGCCAATGTGTACGCCGGCCGCAATGGGATAATCGGTGCGCTCACCGAAGACCTGATCGACACTAGCCAAGAGTCAAGCGAGGCCATCGCCGCCCTCAAACACACGCCATCTGGGGGCTTCGGCTCGTGCCGTTTCAAGCTCAAGAGCTTGGAGGACAACCAGCGTGAGTACGAGCGTCTGATCGAGGTCTTCAAGGCGCACGATATCGGCTATTTCTTCTACAACGGGGGCGGTGATTCGGCCGACACCTGCTTTAAGGTGTCACAGCTCTCGGAGAAGATGGGCTTTCCCGTACAGGCCATTCATGTACCAAAAACGGTCGACAACGATCTTCCCATCACCGACAACTGCCCGGGCTTCGGCTCGGTCGCCAAGTACATCGCGGTCTCCACCCTGGAGGCCAGCTTCGACGTGCGCTCCATGGCCGCGACCTCGACCAAGATCTTTGTCATCGAGGTGATGGGACGGCATGCCGGGTGGATCGCGGCGGCCGGTTTACTGACCGAGGACGAGGGAATCCCCGTGGTCGGCCTATTTCCGGAAGTAGCATTCGACAAGGACAAGTTCCTGACCGCGGTAGAAGACAAGGTCACGCAGTATGGCTACTGCACAATCGTGGTGTCGGAAGGCTGTCATTGGCCGGACGGCACCTTCCTCGCCGAACAGGGGACACGCGACTCGTTCGGCCATGCCCAGCTCGGCGGCGCCGCACCCGTAGTCGCCGGTCTGATCAAAGATGCACTGGGCCACAAATTCCATTGGGCCGTGGCGGACTATCTGCAGCGTTCCGCTCGCCACCTGGCGTCCGCGACCGATGTCGACCAAGCCTACGCCCTCGGCAGGGCCGCGGTTGAAAAGGCGCTCGAGGGGAAAAATGCGATCATGCCGACCGTGGTGCGCACCGCGAACAACCCCTATGCCTGGGAGATCGGCGAGGCAGCACTGAGCGAGGTTGCCAACGTCGAAAAGAAAATGCCGATGGATTTTATTTCAGCAGATGGTTTCGGTATCACCGAGCAATGCAAGACCTATCTCTATCCGCTGATCCAGGGCGAGACCTATCCGCCCTACAAGGCGAACGGCATGCCTGACTATGTGACGCTCAAGCTGGCCGGTGTCCCACGCAAACTGGCGGGCTTCGAGATCTGAGCGCAGGCGGTCATGCAAGGGCCGCCACACTCCGCACCAGCGCATACAGCTCGCGTCCAGGCGCGAGCTGTAGCAGGCGCTCGGCGCGCCGGCTCACCCGCGTGACCAGCGTCTCTTCGCCGGCCGCTAGGCGCACAACGACCTCGGCCGGGCCACACTCTGCAATCGCGATGACCCGGACCCGAAAACAGCCCAGATTACTGCTATCCGGGTCAGGTCGGGCGGCCAGCGTGATGTCACGCGAGAGTATGCGCAAGCGCACCTGGGTACCGGTTGCTAGTGGCGCGCTGGGCACCCAGATCTGACCACCATTGAAATCGAGCCGCGTCAGCCGATCCGCCTCGTCCCTATCCGCAACCTGGGCCGCGATCACCGCGCCGGCCTCGCGGCCATGCGCCATCGGCAGATCCAGCCGGGTCAGCAGCTCGCTCACCCGGCCACTGGCGGTCAAGCGACCAGCCTGAATCAGCAGCATATGCTCCGCCAGCTGCGCCACCTCAGCCAAGGCATGGGTGACATAAAGCACCGGGATAGCCAATGCACTTTGCAGCGCCTCGAGGTAGGGCAGCAGTGTCTCGCGACTGGCGCGATCGAGCGCCGCCATAGGCTCATCCATCAACAGCAAGCGTGGGTTGCTGAGCAGTGCCTGGGCAATTGCAACACGCTGTTGCTCACCGCCGGACAGACCAGTAACCCGCCGGTCGATCAATCGCTCGAGACCGAGCAAGTCCACCACATCATCGAAGGCCAGCAGGTCGCGGCCGCGGCCCCGCCGAGTGCGTCCGAACAGCAGATTGCGGCGCACGTCCAGGTGCGGAAACAGGGCCGGGCTTTGGAACACATACCCCACGGCCCGACGATGGGTCGGCAATCGATAGCCCTCGGCCAGCCAGCGCTCACCCGCAACCTGCACTGTGCCACGCGCATCCGGTTCGAGCCCGGCGATCGTGCGCAACAGGGTCGACTTGCCGCCACCGGAGGGACCGGATATCGCCGTGAAACCATTGGACGGGATCTCGAACGCCACCTTGAGTTCGAATTCACCCTTGATCACGCCGACATCGACCAGGATGCTCAAACGATCGCCTTGCGGCCGAACCGGCTGCTATACACCGACAACAACAGGATGAACGACAGCACCAACAGCGCACCCGAGAGGACATGTGCCCGACCATAGTCGAGCACCTCGACATGCTCGTAAACGGCGATCGACACAACCCGGGTCTCACCGGGAATGTTCCCACCGATCATCAGAACCACGCCGAACTCACCCAGCGTATGCGCGAAGCCCAGCACACTCGCTGTTACATAGCCGGGCCTGGCCAGTGGCAGAACCACGCTGAAAAAGCGGTTCAGCGGCCCAGCGCCAAGGCACGAGGCCGCGTCCAGCGATTGTTCGGAGATCGCCCCGAAACTATCACGCAGCGGCTGGACCACGAACGGCAGCGAATAGACCATCGAGCCGAGCAACAAACCGGAAAAGGTAAAGGCCAATGACAAGCCGCCCAGTGGACCCTGCGGCCCCATCGCCAACAGCAGATAGAAGCCGAGCACAGTCGGCGGCAGCACCAGCGGCAACGCAATCAATGCCTCGAGAGGCCCGCGCAAGCGGTTCTTGGTGCGGGCCAGCCACCACGCCAGCGGAGTCCCGAACAGCAACAGCAGCAGAGTGGTAAGGGCCGCCAGCTTGAGCGTGACCCAAAGTGCCTGCAGGTCGTCGGGCGATACCAAGGGCTCGCTGCTAGCCGGGCCAGTGAGCAGACCCAAACCCAGGCCCAAGGTCAGAATCGACAGCGGATGCGGACCGGACACGCCGACCTTCCCCTCCGAACACAACGAAGGGCGGAGTGTAACCCAAGGCGCCGCGCCGCCTAGTCTGCGATCAGATCAGCAAAGGCGCAATGACCAACGAGACAATCGCCATCACATTGATGAGAATGTTCATTGAGGGGCCCGAAGTATCCTTGAAGGGATCGCCCACAGTGTCGCCAACCACTGCGGCCTTGTGTACCTCAGACCCCTTGCCGCCCAGATTGCCCTTCTCCACCCACTTCTTAGCGTTGTCCCAGGCACCACCGGCGTTCGCCATGGTCAGGGCCAAGAGGACGCAAGACACCAACGCACCACCGAGCATACCGCCCAGCGCCTCGGGGCTGATGCCGAAACCGATGACGACCGGTGCTGCGACTGCGATCACGCCCGGCAGGACCATCCGCCGCAGTGCCGCACTGGTCGCAATATCAACGCAGCGTGCCGTATCCGGCGTGCCGCTGCCTTCGAGTAGTCCGGGAATCTCGCGAAACTGGCGGCGGATCTCATGAATCATTGCGTACGCGGCATCGCCGACTGCAGTCATCGTGATCGAAGCGATCAAAAATGGCAGCAGGCCGCCGACGAACATCCCAATCAGCACCTCCGGGTCATTGAGGCGCAGCATGAAATCTGGGGTACCGGCGGCAACGGTCTCGACGAAGGCCGTGATGATGGCCAGGGCTGCCAGTGCCGCGGCCCCAATTGCGAAACCCTTGCCGATTGCGGCGGTGGTGTTACCCAGTTCGTCGAGCGAGTCGGTGATCTCGCGTGTCTCCTTCCCCAGGCCCGCCATCTCGGCGATCCCGCCGGCATTATCCGCGACCGGGCCATAGGCATCGATCGCCATGGTGATCCCGACCGTAGCCAGCATACCAACGGCAGCGATACCGACACCGTACAAACCGACCAGCGCATTGGACACAAAGATGATCGCGCAGATGGTCAGCACCGGTATTACGACCGACTGCATCCCGACCGCGAGGCCGGTGATCATCACTGTGGCGGTGCCGGTCTCGCCGGACTTCGCGATTCGCCGCACCGGTGGGCCGCCCGTGTAGTACTCGGTGACCAACCCGATGATCACGCCACCGACCGCCCCGGCCACCACAGCGCCCCAAATCGCGGTCGACCCACCGAGCGCAATGATCACTAAGAAGGCTGCTGCGATGAACAGGCCCGAGGCTCCAAGTGTACCTGTGCGCAACGCCTTTTCCGGCGCCTTGTCGGATGATCGGGTGACCAGATACACCCCGGCGATCGAACACAGCAGGCCGACCGCGGCCAACTGCAGTGGCAGTGCCATCAGCATCTCTCGACCGCCGAGTGCATCGGTCGCCGCCAAGGCCATAGTAGATGCAATCGCAATGGTCGCAATCATCGCTCCACAGTAAGACTCAAAGATATCCGACCCCATTCCGGCAACATCGCCGACGTTATCGCCAACGTTATCGGCGATCACACCGGGATTACGCGGGTCGTCTTCGGGGATTCCCGCCTCGACCTTGCCCACCAGGTCGGCGCCGACATCGGCACTCTTGGTGAAGATGCCGCCGCCGACACGAGAGAAAAGCGCGACCGTCGAAGCACCCATGCCAAAGCCATGGATCGCATGCGCGGTCTCCGGATCGCTACCAAAGACAAGGTACAGGGTGCCGAGCCCCAGCAGCCCGGTCGAGGCAACCAGCAAGCCCATTACCGAGCCACCGAAGAAGGCAACCGATAGCGCTGTCGCTGCCCCTTCGCGGTTGGCTGCCGTGGTCGTTCGCACATTGGCGTGGGTCGCCGTGAACATACCGAAATAGCCGGCCAGCCCGGATGCCAAGGCCCCAACCAAGAAAGCGATCGCGGTCTTAGGGCCCAGGAAGTAGTACAACAGGACGAGCACAACGGCGCCGAACGCGCCGAGCGTCAGGTACTCACGGCGCATGAATACCATCGCCCCGAGGTGAATCTGATCCCCGATCGCAGTGACCTCAGTAGCGCCGGCTGGGTACTGCTTTATCCGGCGATATATGTAGAAAGCGGCGTAAAGCCCAAAGATACCGAGGGCCGGCGGCACGAGGTTGCCAAGCATGCAAGACTCCTTCCGAGGTTTTGTTTCAGTCGCTTGTTGAGGCGTCGTTTGACGACGTCCAAAGCAGACATCGGTTATCTAAAGTTTTCTGTAGTGTTACCCATTGGGCGGCCCCTGAAGGCGGTCGTCCCAGTGTGGGCCGATCCGGTCAGCCGGCCAAAACCTCGCCAATATTACCGTTAAGCACCACCTTAGGGCATTTTTTTAGCGGCGCCTTGACCGCACCTGCCCGGGTTCAGCGGACGCCGCACCGCCGCCTTGCTCCCGCCCAGTGCTTGGTTTACCCGCCAGTAGACGATCCCGCGACAAGGGCTTAGGCTAGCGCGCCTAATTACAAGGCCAGACTTTAACGAGGCACCGCATGAACCTGGACCGCGTCAGCAAGGGTAACGTACCCAATGAATTCAACGTCATCATCGAGATCCCGGCCCATTCCGACCCGGTTAAGTATGAACTCGATAAAGAAACCGGCGCCATGTTCGTCGACCGCTTTATGTCGACCGCGATGTACTACCCCTGCAACTACGGCTATGTACCGCACACCTTGTCGAAGGATGGCGACCCCGTCGACGTGCTGGTTTTGACCCCTCACCCACTGATATCCGGCTCGGTCATCAATTGCCGCCCGGTCGGGGTGTTGAAGATGAAAGACGAATCCGGCGACGACGCCAAGGTGTTGGCGGTCCCGATCGACAAGTTGTGCAAGACCTACCGTGGCGTGGAGACCTTCCGTGACCTGCCCGGTGACATACTCAATCGCATTTCGCATTTTTTCGAGCACTACAAAGACCTCGACGAGGGCAAATGGGTTCGAGTCGACGGTTGGTATGGGGTGGACGAGGCCCGCGAAGAACTCATGGATAGCGTGCAGATGTACCTCGACGCCCCGGAAAAGCCCAACTTCTGACCCTCCGTCCAGCCCGCCCTCCCGCGGCCCTTTGGACACGCACTCAGGCTGGATTTCGCAACTGGAGAGCACCCACATGTGCCGTTACTTGGCCACAACCACCAACAGCAACTGCCGGATTATGGCCAGCAGCTGGCACCGGACGCCGCAATGCATCGCGGTTATGCGGCCCATGAGGTAGCAGCTAATGTCTGACCGCTTTACCCATTTCGATGCCGATGGCCAGGCGCATATGGTCGACGTCGGTGACAAGGACGTGACCGAGCGCGTCGCGGTGGCCAGCGGCGACATCGCCATGCAAGCCAAGACCCTGGAGAAGATAGTGGAGGGCGGCCACAAGAAGGGGGACGTGCTAGGCGTGGCGCGCGTTGCCGGGATCATGGGCGCGAAGCGCACCGCCGACCTAGTCCCGCTCTGCCATCCGCTACCGTTGACCAAGGTCTCGATCGAGCTAAAACCGGACCCAAGGCTACCCGGCATCCGCTGCCGCACGACAGCCAAGACCAAGGGGCAAACCGGTGTCGAGATGGAGGCGCTGTGTGCCACCCAGATCGCACTGCTAACCATCTATGACATGTGTAAAGCGGTCGACCGTGGCATGGTGATCGAGTCGGTGCAACTAGAGGAAAAGGCCGGTGGAAAATCAGGCCACTGGCGGCGTAACGACCCGCCGGGCGCATGAACCCAAGGTATCGTCGGACTGTCTTCCTGACCAGCGCTGCCAAACTCGCTCAGGCACCACCCGACGAAGGCTATGAGATCGCGTTCGCCGGGCGCTCCAACGCCGGCAAATCGAGTGCGCTCAACATCCTGTGCGACCAAAGATCTCTGGCCCGCACGAGCAAGACCCCCGGGCGTACCCAATTGCTGAATTTCTTCGCGGTCGACGACGAGCGACGACTGGTCGACCTACCGGGCTATGGATATGCCAAGGTCTCGGAGGGGGTCAAGCGCGAATGGCAAGGCCTATTGGCTAACTATCTAGAGCAACGCGAGTGCCTGCGTGGCCTGCTGTTGCTGATGGACATCCGCCACCCGATGAAGGACTACGATCAGCAGATGCTGCATTGGGCGGCCCAGATCGGGCTGCCAGTACACATCCTGCTCACCAAGGCAGACAAACTCAAGCGCGGACCCGCTACTAATATGTTGCTCGGGGTCCGCGCGAGGCTGCACACGCTACATCCGCAATGCAGCGCCCAGACCTTCTCATCGCTCAAGAAAACCGGCATCGGCGAAGTCCATGACCAGCTCGATGCCTGGTTTGCAGGGGATGATTAGGTTGGTTTTGTCCCGCTAAATCGGGGGCAGCTAACGACCAGAAGCAACCGAGTTACTAGTCGTTGGCAACGTCTGCTATCGGAAGGAATCGACACGACTTATGAGTGAATTCATTGTCTGTTATTTCATTGATGCCGAAGAATAAGATAGCGCTAGCACCAACATCGAACTCGCAGCGAACCATGAACCGATAACCCGAACCCCTATCTTCTGCCAAGGTCTCTTATTGAAGATGTCTGCTGCAGCCATTGGGTAAAAAAGTAGCAAGTAAAGCCCTAGTCCGCTGCCAAGCAACGAAAAAAACCTTTCTTTACCTGATAGCGTTTCCTGAGCCGAGTCCATCCCAAGTAGAAGCCCAGCCAAAGCGGCGATCAACGCACACAAAAAACGGTTCAAAGGAAAGCTTGCGACTATCAGTATCCCGATAAATGCTGCGGCGCTTAGGACAAGCACCTCGATATTGGTGCCGACAGAAAACCAGGCTGCTGTCAGCCCAGCTGCTACAGCAACGAGAAAGGCCAATACGGCCGACTGATTGTCCTTTAGCCCTCTTTGCACAATGAACAGCCGGAGGGCAACCACTAGCAGCAACTGGGCCGGCACAAAGACAGGATGCAATAGCCCGCTGTAG
This sequence comes from Chromatiales bacterium, assembly GCA_028284585.1. Taxonomy (GTDB): domain Bacteria; phylum Pseudomonadota; class Gammaproteobacteria; order Chromatiales; family Chromatiaceae; genus Thiosocius. The sequence goes on along the minus strand of JANQRK010000118.1, from coordinate 30,004 downwards.
AAACTGTCGATTCCTTCAATCGGGCTGTGAGCTAGGCCCAACTGCGGAATTGCGAGCAAGACCCAAAAACCAAGGGCCTTACCTGCATTGGTCATACGACTCCCGTCAAGAAGCCAACGCCGGCCATGGCGATCGCACCGCCAGCGGTTCGAACCGCGATCTTCCCTGCAGGCCAGCGTACAAGCAACCCGAACGCGATGCCCGACAGATGAAGCAAGCCCGTGGAGGTTACAAAGCCGATGCTATACGCAAGCGGATTTGCCGCGTTCGGCAGCTCCGTGCCATGCGCATGGCCGTGAAAGATCGCAAACACACTGACGATCACTGCGGCAATCCAGATTGGTGGTCGGGCTGCGATAGCCACCATAGCGCCCAGAACAACAGCAGATGCAGCTATTCCAGTTTCAACGGCGGGGATAGGAACCCCCATTACACCAAGAACTCCACCCAAGGCCATGACGAGTGGGAAGACAACTGGAAGAAGCCAAATAGCAGGACGCCCCAAGAACGCACCCCATAACCCAACTGCAACCATTGCGACGACATGATCCCAACCAAATATGGGATGCAGGAATCCACTAACGAATCCCCCGGCGATGCCAGCACTTTCGTGTGCGCTTGCAGCGCCAGCAAAGGTCAAGAAAATCGTGGCAAATGTCAGAAATGTGAAGTTCTTCATTTCCGCTTTCCTGTGATCAACAAATTCTTTGAAAGCGACCCGTAGTTCAACGGATCTTCCGTTCAACGAGGTTGGCGAATTCGCTCAATTTTCCCCTGAATCCGCTTCATCTGACCACTCCAATACCGGATAGCAGGCATCCCGCTGAGGGCTTCCAATAACCGCACAGTGTGGGTTGCTGCCGCTCACCGCTGACCGAGTGCAGAGCTATCTGACACCCCTACGACAGTACCGGCGAAATAACCGGAGTGGGTCGAAAGGGGACCATTCTCGCTTGGCAGTATTCTGTTCGCCGCCCGCAGGCCTCTGGTTAATGCGCCTCGTCCCAGTTTTCGCCAACACCGATATCGACCACCAATGGCACCTCGAGCTCTGCGGCGCCCGCCATCAGGCGACTGATCTGCTCGGTTGCAGGGTCTAGGCCGGCTGGATCGACCTCAAACACCAACTCGTCGTGCACCTGCATCAGCATCTGCGCGGCTGGCCTTTGTTCGACGATCCAGGCATCGACTGCCAGCATCGCCCGCTTGATGATGTCCGCCGCGGTCCCCTGCATCGGCGCATTGATGGCGGTGCGCTCCGCGGCCGCACGCACCTGCTGGTTACGCGCCTTGATGTCCGGCAGATAAAGGCGTCGGCCGAACAGGGTCTCGACATACCCCTGCTCGCGGGCCTGCTCACGGGTGCGCTCCATGAACGCCCTCACACCGGGGTAACGCTCAAAGTAGCGGTTGACATAGTCCTGGGCCGCTGCCCGCTCGATCCCCAATTGCCGAGCCAACCCAAAGGCCGACATACCATAGATCAAGCCAAAATTGATCGCCTTCGCGGAACGCCGCTGCTCGCTGGTGACCGCCTCGGGACTGGCTGCTTCGAACACCTCTGCCGCGGTGGCACGGTGGATATCTGCCCCTGCCGCAAAGGCGTCAAGCAGCCCCTTATCGCCTGATAGGTGCGCCATAATGCGCAGCTCGATCTGTGAGTAGTCGGCGGCGAGCATGCGCCAACCATCACGCGGGACGAAGGCCTGTCGGATGCGTCGCCCGTCGTCGCTGCGCACCGGGATATTCTGCAAATTGGGGTCTGACGAACTCAGGCGCCCAGTCGCTGCCACCGCCTGATGGTAGCTGGTATGCAGACGGCCCGTTGCCGGGTTCACCTGTTCGGGCAGCTTATCCGTATAGGTCGATTTGAGCTTGGCCAGGCCGCGATGCTGCAACAGGATCTGCGGTAGCTCGTGGCCTTGCTCAGCCAATTCCTGGAGCACCGACTCGGCGGTAGACGGCGCACCCTTAGGGGTCTTGGCCAATACCGGTAGCTTTAACTCCTCGAAGAAGATCTGGCCGATCTGCTTTGGCGATCCCATGTTGAAGCTGCGACCCGCAATCTGATGGGCCTGTTGTTCCAGATCGTGCATGCGGCTGGCCAGCTCGCTGCCTTGTTTGGCCAACATCGCCCCGTCGAGGCGCACCCCGGTGCGTTCGATCCGTGACAACACGCTGAGCAAGGGTACCTCGATCTCGGTGAGCACCTCGCGTAGCGACGGCTCCTCCTCCACCCGCGGCCAGAGCACCTGGTGCAGGCGCAAGGTGATGTCGGCATCCTCCGCCGCATAGGGCCCCGCCTGCTCGAGCGGGATCTGGTCGAAGGTCAGCTGTTTGGCCCCTTTACCGGCGATGTCCTCGAAGTGGATGGTGTTGTGCCCCAACCAGCGCTCGGCCAGGCTGTCCATATCATGCCGCCCCCCGCCGGCGTTCAGCACATAGGATTCCAACATGGTGTCGAAGGCGATACCGCGCAATGCGATGCCATGGTTAGCGAGTACGCTCATGTCATATTTGAGGTTCTGGCCCACCTTCGGCCGCGCCGGATCCTCGAGCAGGGGTTTCAGTTTGGCCAAGGTTCGATCGTAGTCCAACTGATCGGGTGCCCCAGGGTAGTTATGGGTCAGAGGGACATAGGCGGCCTCGCCGGCTTGCAGCGCAAATGACACGCCCACAACACGCGCCTGCATATAGTCCAGACTGGTGGTCTCGGTGTCGAAGCTAAACAGGGCGGCATCGGCCAAGCGCTGCAACCAGGCATCCAACGACGCCTCGTCGAGCACGGTCTCATAGCGGGCATCGGTCGCCTTCACTTCGGTATCGCCCGCCGCTGTGGATTCTTTCAGACTGGCCAGTAGCCGACGGGATTCGAGCCGTTCATACAGTGCGTGCAGCGCCTCGGGGTCGCCGGCATCGGGCTGTAGATCCTCTGGACCCAGATCCAGCTCGACGTCGGTCTTGATCTGGGTGAGCTTGCGCGACTGTGGCAACTGGTCTTGGCTGGCACGCAAGCTGTCGCCGATCTTCCCCTTCACCTCGTCGGCCCGAATCAGCAGCTCGTCCAGTGTGCCGAATTCGTTGAGCCATTTTGCCGCTGTCTTCGGTCCACATTTCGGAACACCTGGGATGTTGTCGACGCTGTCACCGGTCAGGGCCAAGTAGTCGACGATCTGATCCGGACGCACTCCGAATTTGGCCTTTACCCCAGCCTCGTCCAGTTGGGTGTTAGTCATCGTATTGATCAGGGTTACCTGCGGATTGACCAACTGCGCCATGTCCTTGTCCATCGTGGAGACCAGGGTTTCAACGCCCTGCTCGGCGGCCTGACGGGTGAGCGTACCGATCACGTCGTCGGCCTCGACGCCGTCGACCACCAACAGCGGCAATCCCAGCGCGCGGATGATATCCAGCGTGGGCTGGATCTGCTCACGCAGATCGGCCGGCATTTCGGGGCGGTTGGCTTTGTAGTCCGGATAGAGATCATCGCGGAACGTCTTACCCGGCGCATCGAACACGACCGCGATATGGGTCGGTTGATAATCGGCTATTAACTTGCGAAGCATGTTGATCACGCCGACGGTCGCACCGGTCGCCTCACCCTTAGAATTGGTCAGCGGCGGAAGTGCGTGATAGGCGCGAAATAGATAGGAAGAACCGTCAACCAGGACGAAGGGAGGTGCTTGAGCCATCGCCGCAGGATACCAGGCCGGGTCGGCGACAAAGTCACCGACCCGCAAAAAGCAGTTCCCTAAAGGGTCAGTATCCAGTCGACAATCTTGCCAATATCTTCGTCCGATATATTGGCGCGGCCGCCCTTGGGTGGCATCGGTATCGGACCCCAGTTGTTGGCACTGCCGTTGATTACGGATTGCACCAGCGAGTCACGCGCGCCGTCCTGTCCCTTATATTTCGCGGCAATATCCTTAAACGCCGGCCCAACCACCTTAGTTTCGACCTGGTGGCAAGCTAGGCAGCCGCTGCTCGTTGCCAGGTCCTGGTCCGCCATAGCATGGCCTGCAGCTCCCAAGACGCCAGCAAGTAGGCCAGCAGTAAGTTTTTTTTTCATTGCTCAGTTCTCCGGAATCGAAACCAAAACATGGCGCGCCTTGCGGTGGCCCTAAGTTTCGCCGCAACCGCTGGGCAGCTCTCTGATCATACGCCCTAAGAGTCGAGCAAGCGACCGCCCGACTCGGCGGACAGGCCAGCCTGGCCCAATTCTGCACAGCATGCAGCCTGTGGGCTCAGCGCCACCAGATTGCAGGACCAGGACTGAGCGGCGCCAACAACGTGAATATCGCCAAGCGGCCTAGCACCATCGCAAAACAGAGAATCTATTTGCGCGGATCATGAATCTCGGCATGTTGCACACCGATGCCTTACAAATCGGGACCGAGATTATTGATGCGCGCAGCCGCCGCGCTGAACCCAGTCAGGAGAGAGAGGTACTGATGCGATCGCCGCAGGATACTGCGCCGTGCTGGCGGCAAGGCCGCCGATTCATGCCTAAACATCTCAGGAGAGACACCAGGACAATCCTGGCAGTCGACGGGGTGGGAGAGGGGAATCACCGGCCTTTGTGTACCAAGGCCGGTCATTATGTCCGACCCTTAGAGGGTCAGAATCCAGTCAACGATCTTGCCAACGTCCTCATCCGAGACGTCGGTGCGGCCGCCTTTTGCCGGCATCGGAACCGGACCCCACTTATTCACACCGCCATTGATTACTGACTGTACCAGCATGTCGCGCGCACCGTCCTGTCCCTTGTACTTGGCAGCGACGTCCTTGTAGGACGGCCCGACCAGCTTGGTATCGACCTGGTGGCAAGCCAGACAGCCGCTGTTCATGGCCAAATCTTGATCGGCAATAGCTTGACCGGCGGTTACTAAGGCACCAGCCAGCAGGCCAATGGTCACGAGGTTTTTCATTATGTAATTCTCCGAAATATCGAAAGACTAATATTGCACTTCACAACGGTTTTAGGTTCCGCCGCAGCCGCATGTGGGTGCAAGGTTCGCGCCCGACCGTTGCTCGGGCAGTTCGAGCCGCCAGTATCGACGGCGATCAGGATACTAACTCAGCGGCGCCAAAATGCCGGAGTCAGCAGCACCAACAGGGTAAATATCTCGAGGCGGCCTAGCAACATCGCGAAACACAGGATCCACTTCCCTGGGTCATGCATCGCAGCATAATGTGCCCCGACCCCCTCAAGCCCTGGGCCTAGGTTGTTGATGCTAGCCGCTACCGCGCTGAATGCGGTCATCAGCTCAATCCCAGTGGTCGCCAATGCGAGGTACATCACAGTAAAGCTCGCTACATACAGGGCGAAAAATCCCCATACCGCCTCGACTACCCGCGAATCGACCGTCTTTGTCCCGATCCGTACCGGAATGTGCGCACTCGGGTGGACCAGCCGGGTGATCTCTCGTAGGCCCTGTTTGACCAACAAGAGAACCCGAATCACCTTAATGCCGCCGCCGGTCGAGCCGGCACAGCCGCCGACAAAACTGGAAAACAGCAACAGGATCGCAATGAAGCCCGGCCAGTTGTAAAACTCGGCGGTCGTAAATCCGGCCGTCGTACCAATAGACACGGCCTGGAACAAACCGTTCACCAAGGCATCATCGAAGTCGTCATAGGTCTCGGTGTAATACAGACCGAACACGGTGACGAGGATCACCAAGCTCAATAGCAGCAAATAGAATCGCAACTCAGAGTCGTTCCAGTAGCCCATCAGGCTGCGATACCGGAAGGCGATGAAGTGCAGCGAGAAGTTGACTCCGGCGAGCAGCATGAAGACTACCGCCACCATATCGATCAAGGGACTGTTGAAATAACCGATGCTAGCGTCATGGGTCGAGAAACCGCCGATCGCCACGGTCGAGAAGGCATGGCCAATCGCATCGAATGCGCTCATTCCGGCCAGCCAGTAGGCGAGACCACAGGCCACTGTGAGGCCGAGATAAATGTACCAAAGCGCCTTCGCGGTCTCGGTGATACGCGGCGTGAGCTTGTTGTCCTTCATCGGCCCGGGTGTCTCTGCGCGATACAGCTGCATGCCGCCGATACCCAACATCGGCAACACCGCAACCGCCAATACGATGATCCCCATGCCCCCGAGCCACTGCAGCTGTTGTCGGTAGTATAGGATCGACAACGGCAGTGCCTCGATGTGGGTAATCACGGTGGCACCCGTCGTGGTCAACCCAGACACCGACTCGAACACCGCATCGGTCAACGAAAGCTGCGGTTGTTCTGCCAGCACGAAAGGCAAAGCGCCGATCGCCGACAACACCGTCCAAAACATCACCACCACAACAAAACCGTCGCGCAAGCGCAGCTCACGCCGCCGATTGCGCACCGGCAGCCAACTGAGGATACCCAGACCCAAGCTCAGCGCGAAGGCACTCGCGAACGCAATCATTGCGCCGTCCTGGGCAAATACCGACACTAGAAACGGGGGTAGTAGGGTGAGGCTGAACAACATCAGCAACAGCCCCACGATGCGCTGGACGGCAGCTAATGACATGGTGGCTCAGAGGAAGGTGATACCAACCTGGAACAGGCGTTCCACGTCGGCAATACGACGTTTGTCGGTGAGGAACAAGATTACATGGTCCTCCGACTCGATCCGAGTGTCATGATGCGCGATGATGACTTCGTCGCCGCGTACCACCGCACCGATACTCGTGCCCTCCGGCAACTTGATCTCCTCGACCGCACGGCCGACGACGTTGGATGATGCCTGGTCGCCATGGGCCACCGCCTCGATCGCTTCTGCAGCGCCACGCCGTAGCGAGTGCACCATGACGACATCGCCACGCCGCACATGCGTGAGCAATGTGCCGATCGTCGCCTGCTGCGGTGATATCGCGATATCGACTACCCCTGACTGCACTAGATCAACGTAGGCGGCCCGGTTGATCAAGGACATGACCTTGCGCGCGCCGAGACGCTTGGCCAACATCGCGGACAATATGTTGGCTTCGTCGTCATTGGTCACGGCGCAAAATACGTCGGTGTCTTCGATATTCTCTTCGAGCAGCAAATCTTCATCTGCGGCATCGCCTTGCAACACAATGGTGTGGTGCAGATCCTCGGATACACGCCGTGCCTGCGCTTCATTGTGTTCGATGATCTTGACCCGATAATCGTCCTCGAGCGCAGACGCCAGACGCCGCCCAATATTACCTCCACCGGCAAAGATTAGGCGTCGGAACGGTTTCTCCGCCTTGCGCAGCTCCGCCATGACCGCGGGGATGTTGTGCGATGCGGCGACGAAAAACACCTCATCGTCGGCCTCGACCAGCGTGTTGCCCTCCGGCTCAATCGCCCGCCCCTTGCGATAGATCGCCGCGACCCGCGCCTCGGCCCCGCGGAGGTGCTTGTTCAAGGTGTGGAGCCGATGCCCGACCAATGGCCCACCATAGTAGGCACGGACCGCCACCAGGCGGACTCGGCCACCAGCGAAGTCGAGTACCTGCAATGCCCCCGGGTGTTCGATCAGACGGAGGATATAGTCCGTAACCAACTGCTCCGGGCTGATCAGTACATCGATCGGCAACGAGCCATGGCTGAACAGCGCGGGGTGGGCGAGATAGTCTGGTGCACGCACGCGCGCGATCTTGGTCGGCGTATGGAACAAGGTCCAAGCGGTCTGACAAGCGACCATATTGGTCTCGTCGCTGTTGGTCACTGCGATGACCATATCGGCATCGTCAGCGCCGGCGCGCTGCAGCACGCTTGGGTGCGAGGCCTGGCCCTGCACCGTCCGGATATCCAGACGATCCTGTAGGTCACGTAGCAGGGGCCTGTGCTGATCCACCACCGTGATGTCGTTGGCCTCGCTGGAAAGGTTGTAGGCCACGGTAGTGCCGACCTGTCCGGCGCCTAGGATAATGATCTTCACATCTTTGTTAGGGCCCGGTTAGGCGCGCATCGCTACCATTCTAGTGCGCAGCCCTGCACAGGGCCATGGTCCGGCGACACAGGCAACTGGCAATGGCAACCGGGTCGCCCATCGGGGACGCTGTCATCACCGACGGTCCTTGATCTCGATACCGCGATCACGCAGCTTGCGATATAGATGGGTGCGCTCCATGCCCGCCTCCTCGGCCATCTTGCTGACATTTCCGCCGTGCTTCTCGAGTTGATACTCCAGATATGACTTCTCGAAGGCGTCACGCGCATCACGCAACGGCTGATCGAATGATACGCCCGGGATAGCAACCGCACCGTTGGTGACTTGCACTGCGCCCATCGCGGCCTCGACGTCGGCGGCACCGATCTCGTCGCCGGTGCCCAGGATCAGCACCCGCTGGACCAGGTTCTTGAGCTCCCGGATATTGCCAGGCCAGCTGTGGTTGCGCAGCACATTCTGTGCAGCGATCGAGAACCGCCGATAAGGCAGTTTTTCTTGACCGACTAGTCGGTCAATGGCGCTATCGAGGAGTTCCGGGATGTCTTCTCGATGGTCGCGCAGCGGCGGCACGACCAGTGGCACGACATTGAGTTGATAGAACAGATCCTCGCGGAAACGACCTTCCTCGACCGCACCTTGCAAGTCCTGCTGGGTCGCCGCGATCACCCGCACATCTATATCGACCGGCGCCGACCCGCCGACCCGCATGAACGACCCAGTATCCAGCGCCCCGACCAACTGCGCCTGGACCTCAAGATCCATATCGGCAACCTCATCCAGAAACAGTGTCCCCCCGGCAGCCTGCTCAAGGCGCCCGTACTGAGTGACTCCATCGCGTTCACTGCCGAACAACTCTTGTGCCGCGTTGCCTTTGCTGATCGCCGAGACCGCGACATCGACGAAGGGACGATCCTTGCGCGGGCTATTGGCATGCAGATAGCGCGCGAACGTCTCCCTTCCACTACCCGCCTCACCTGCGATCAAGACCCAACTATCATGCTGCGCGACCCGTTTGACCTGCTCGCGCAGGCGCTGCAACACGGCACTATGGCCAATGGGTTCGAGTACCGGCGAGGCACGGCGTTTTAACCCAACATTCTCCTGAGCCAGACGATCGGCCTCCAAGGCACGCTGCACGGTCAGGATTAGCTTGGCCAGTGACAAGGGCTTCTCGAGGAAGTCATAAGCCCCCAGCCGGGTCGCCTCAACGGCGGTCTCGACCGTTCCATGGCCGGACATCATGATCACCGGACACGCAGGGCCACTACCCTCATTCCACTCCTTGAGCAAACTGATGCCATCGAGATCAGGCATCCAGATATCGAGCAATATCAGGTCGGGGCGCCGGTCACGCAGCGCTTGGCGCGCAGACACGGCGTTCTCCGCCGTGCTGACGCCAAAGTTCTCGTCTTCCAGGATATCGCGCACCGATGCCCGAATATCCGGCTCGTCATCCACCACTAGGATATGCGGCACCGCCATCAGCCATGCCCCTCGACACTGCGACCCGCGTCCGGCTGTATCAGGCCATCCGGCTGCGATCTCATGGCGGGCAGTCTCAATACGACCCTACCCCCGCCCTCGGCACGGTTCTCAGCATGCACCACGCCACCGTGCTCACTGACGATGCGTTGCACAATGGCCAACCCGAGACCTGTGCCCTTGGCCTTGCTCGTGACATAGGGTTCGAATACCTGCTTGATGAGTTCGGGATCGAAACCCGGCCCGTTGTCACTTACCGCAATCTTCACAAAGTCATTTCCCTCTTCTTGGCCAACCTGGCTGCTGACTAGGATACGGCCGCGCTCGCCCGCCGCCTCCAGTGCGTTCTTCAATAGATTGTGGACCACTTGGCGTAGGCGTACCGGGTCAGCCTCGATACACAAGCCAGGGGCCGCAGCCTGCAAGTCCACCCTCTGGGTGCCGCCTTCGTAAAGGGCAATCACCTCGGCCAGGAACGCGTCAACCTGGAGTGCGTCGAGTTCGAGCTTTCTCGGTTTGGCATAGTCGGAGAAATCATTGACCATTGCCTTCATTGCCTCGACCTGTTGCACGATAGTATCAGTGGCCCGATCCAGGACCCGTCCATCCTTGGCCGGCATCTTGGCAAGAAATTTGTGCCGCAGTCGCTCGGCGGACAATTGGATGGGTGTCAGGGGGTTCCTGATCTCATGCGCCAACCGGCGCGCCACCTCACCCCAGGCCGCATCACGTTGGGCCCTGATCAACTCCGTCACATCATCGAACACCAATACATAGCCAGCGGCAATGCCGTGATGGATCTCTAAGGGTGAATGCCGGCAAAGCAGGACCTGACGGCCACCGCCACGGTACAGGGTTATCTCCGCTCGCCCTTCGCGGACACCCTTCTTGATTCCGTCGATGACACTATCGACAAAGGGTCGCAATGCGTCGTTTCGCATGCCCAGTACCCGCAGATCCTTGCCTCCCAATTCGTGTACAGGGAGCCCGAGGATTTGATCGGCCGCCCGATTGGCCGTCTGGATCCTGTCCTCGGCATCCAGTGCCATGACACCCGTCGATAGCCCACCGAGTACCGTCTCAAGATAGTTGTGCTGCGTCTGCAACTTGCGCCGACTCGCCTCCAGGGCATTGCGCGCCCTGGCCACACGGCGGGTCATCGCATTGAACGACGATACCAGGAACCCGAGCTCATCTTCGACCCGCGGCAGGGGCAGCTGTTTGTCATAGTCTCCTTCGGCAACAGCGCGCGTGCCTTCGGCGATATCGGTAATCGGCTGCACTAGGCGGCGGGCCGTGTAGACCGCCCCCCAGGCGGCCCCGAACAGGCCCAGCATCAACACCAGTGCCAGACTCAGCGCGAAACTGAATTTGATCTGCGAGCGCATGTAAGCCCGCGTACGGTAGATTTCGTATGCCTCTTGCACACTCCCGCTGAGTTCGCTGAGCGACTCGGGTACGGGGTACAACGCCTGCACCACGATCCCGCGTTGCTGGCGATCGAGCACCAAGCAACGCACCATGAGCCGACCATCCGGGCCAGCAGCCATCCCAACATAGTTTTCGCCTGAAACTACTTGCTGAACCATGCCACTATCGACAGGGGTTGGCACGAGTACATCGGGGTTGGCATGACTGAGCGACAGCAGCCGGCCTTTCAGCGTGAACAACGCGAACTCCTCCGCGCCAGAGGTATTGCGCATGTCATCGACGCTGAGCGCAATTGCGGTCTGCGAAGTATCTTCGACCGTTGCAAGAACGTTTTCGGTGAGCTTCATGCGTTGGCGCTTGTGTAGATCAAGCGACACCTTGCTCAGCGCCAGGGCATCCTCCATCGCACTGTCGACTTGCAGGTCGAACCAGCTATCAATGCCACTCGAGAGGAAACGCGTCGAGTAAAAATACACCACGCTTACCGGCAGTAGTGCCAAAACCAGGAACAGCACCGACAAGCGCGCACTCAGACGCGACCCGGCCACCCGACGCCGATAGTCGCGCAACAGCTGCCACAGGTTCCAGCCGACGAGGGCGAACAGCAGCACCAGCCCAACCAGGGTGAATAGCAACAAGGGGATGAACCACTGGCCGAGCCCCTCCGCGCGCTGCACCGCGGCACTGATCAAATGCAGCGACGCCAGCAGCAACACTACCAACATCACCGCAGCCAACACATCAAAACGCTGTTTTTTCATGGCCGCAAGCGCCATTCCCAGGGCTCGCTGGCGAGCCACCAGTCGCGTTTCAGGTAGGCCTTAGGACGCATGGGGAGGGGTAGCGCCTCGATATCAAGACGCACATCGACACTCACCAGGTAATCTTCGTCCAGATTCAGGTCGCTGCGCTCGACAACCGGCATGCCATCGATGTTGCCCAGGGTGCGCAGCGCAGCATCGCGGGTCGCGAACGAGAGCTGCTCGCTGCCACTGAGGTTACGCAGCTCGTACATACCGGATAACGGCCGATAAGCCAGTACGGTGCGCAGACGGTGTTCGACGACATCCGATTCCCAGACCCAGGCCTCGGCACGGCGCATCTGAACACGGGTTTCGAAGGTCAGCGGGACACCGTTCTCCAACGCCTCGGATACTGTGTCGTTGAGGTCGAAACGGATATCGGCATCGAGCAGGATACGGCCGTCTTCGCTCAGGGTGAGCGAGACTCTCTTCAGGTCCACGTCTTCTGCCAACGCCACCTGCGGCAGGCACAGCAGGATCAAGACACCGAATATCCGGGGAAATTTTCCCATAACTCACGACGCGCCCGCCCGCAGCAGCGCGGCATAAAAAAACCCATCGGTCTCATCGACACCCGGTAACAACTGTACACCCCCTCCGGCGCGGATTCCGGGCTTAGTCGGCAGTTCCAAAACCCGTGCCTCAGGATGGCGTTCGCAGAAGCCATCGATTTGGCGGGCATTTTCCTGCGCCAGCAAGGAGCAAGTGGCATACAGTAGCCGCCCACCCGGAGCCAGCAGCGGCCACAACGCATCGAGGATCGCCGCCTGGCGGCACGCCAGCGCGGCCAGGTCGCTGGCGCGGCGCAACAACCGAATATCCGGATGGCGCCGCAGCACACCTGTGGCCGAGCAAGGCGCATCGACCAAGATCCGATCATAGCGCCGCTTGCCCCAGTCCGCCCCGCCGGGATCAGACGCATCCGCGACCTGAAGCTCCGCCCGACAACCGGCCCGTGCCAAATTGTCGGCGACGCGCCGCAGACGGTCCGAATCGATATCGAGCGCGGTCAAGCGCAGATCCGGGGCCCGCTGCAAGAGCTCCAAGGTCTTGCCGCCCGGCGCGGCGCAGGCGTCGAGTACCCGCTGCCCTGGCCGCAGATCGAGCAGGCTACCGGCCAGTTGTGCCCCAGCATCCTGCACCGAGACCTCGCCGTCGCCGAAACCCGGCAGCCGTTCGACCGCCACCGGCTCAGAGAGCAGCAAGGCGCTTGGCACGCTCGGGTGGACGCGCGCAGCTATGCCGTCAACTAACAACCGCTGCAGATAGACATCGCGCTCTACCCGACTGAGATCAACTCGCAGGGCCATCACCGGACGTGCTTGTAGGCCTTCCAGGACGCTTTGGTGCTGTGCCGGCCAGGCATCACGGATCGATCGATACAACCAGTTCGGCAACGCAAAGCGCAGCGCCGGGTCGGCATCCACACGGGCCGTCAGCGAACCGGACTCTCGTTGCAATCGGCGCAATACCCCATTGACCAACTGGCTGGCCCAGCCTTTGCCAAGTCCTCGCGTGCCCTCGACAGTGGTCGACAGCGCGGCGTGCGGCGGGACTCGGCTGTGGAGCAATTGATAGGCGCCGACTAGCAGCAGCGCCCCCAGGTCTCGGTCCTTGCGTTTGAACGGCTTGCGCAAGAGCAACCCGATCAGGGCATCTAGGCGCGCGTGCCAGCGACAGACTCCATAGCTGAGCTCTGCGGCCAGGGCGCGATCCCGTTCCGCCAGCGACGGCGGCATCTTGGCCAAGGCATCATCCAGGGATGATCCGTCCAGCACGGCCAACAAATTGCCCACCGCGACCAATCGCGGATCAGGCAAGTGTGGCCCCGTGAAGCGTATTGGCATTAACAAAGTCGGCGACACCCATGGCCCTCTTGCCGGGCAGTTGCAGCTCGGTGATGCGCAGCAGACCATCGCCGGTCGCCACATCGATGCCGGTGCGGGTCGCCTCAATCACCGTCCCAGCGGCACCACCCGACCCCGCGACGGCATGGGCGGACCAGATCCTCAAATTGACATCCTTCCAGCGCGTCTGGGCAACCGGCCAGGGATTGAAGGCTCGCACCCGACGCTCGATTTCTCGCGCCGTTTGCGACCAGTCGATCCACGCCTCGGCCTTGTCGAGTTTGCGCGCGTAGCAGGAGTGGGCATCGTCTTGCGCCTCAGGGGTCAGACTGCCATCGAGGACGCCCGGCAGGGCCTTCATCAGCGCCGTCGCACCCAGCTCAGACAGTCGATCGTGCAGGCTGCCACCGGTCTCGTCGGCGGCCAGGCGGATCTCCTCGACCAGGTACATCGGACCGGTATCCAGGCCCTCCTCCATCGCCATGATGGTGATGCCCGAGGTACTGTCACCGGCCAGAACCGCGCGCTGAATGGGCGCCGCACCGCGCCAACGCGGTAGCACAGACGCATGGATGTTGACACAGCCCCGACCAGGAATATCGAGGACGCTCCTGGGCAGTAACAGACCATAAGCGACCACCACCATTAGGTCGGGGGTGAGCGACTTCAGTTGATCAACCGCGGCAGGGTCCTTGAAACTGGCAGGCTGGTAGACCGCCAGGCCGGCATCGAGCGCCTCTTGCTTGACCGGCCCAGGTTGGCGTTTGCGGCCACGCCCGGCACGGCGATCCGGCTGAGTGTACACGCCCACCAACTCGTGGGGCGAATCCAGCAGTGCACGCAACGGCGGTACAGAAAACTCGGGCGTACCTGCAAAAACTATGCGTTTCGAATCACTCATTGAGCAAGGCCCTGGTAGGGAAGGCCGGTTTCAAGCACCTAGGGCGGCGAATCCAGAGCCGGGGGCCCGATTCGGGCCGCGCTGCCTCAGACTGCGCGGCGCCCTTGCGCCTTGTCGCCCGTTTGGCGAGCTTCCTTTTCGAGCTTCTTGCGAATCCGCTGACGCTTGAGGTTGGACAGATAATCGACGAAAAGCTTGCCGTCGAGATGGTCGATCTCGTGCTGGATGCAAACCGCCAGCAAGCCTTCAGCTTCCCGCTCGAAGCGCTTGCCGTCGCGGTCGAGGGCGGTAACTCGCACCTTGTCGGCGCGCCGCACAGTCTCGTAAACGCCCGGAACCGATAGACAGCCCTCGTCCATCTCTTCCTCGCCTGATTTCTCCAAGATTTCTGGATTGATCAAGGCCAGGGGCTGATCGTGGTTCTCTGAGGTGTCGATCACGATAACCCGCAACGCTTGATTGACTTGGGTCGCTGCCAGCCCGATTCCAGGGGCTTGGTACATGGTTTCGAACATGTCATCGACCAATTCACGCACCCGCTCGTCGACCTCGGCGACCGGCTTGGCCGTATTGCGCAGGCGTGGGTCAGGGAAATGCAGTATGTCGAGGATCGCCATGAGTAATCTCGTAGTCTACCGTTTCGCCTCAATAACCACCGCCAGGCGGCTGTATGGGCTACCATTTCATCACAAAATCGACCGCGATCAACGGTCGGGCTAAAGGGATCGCCCGCTCAAGCCGTAAATAATATCGTAATCCAGCCCTCAACTATTGACCGATCGGAACTCGCCATTGCGCCAAGGGAATTCCATGCTTAAAGCCTGTAAACGTCTCATACTTCTGCTGTCGTGTGCTCTGTGTGTCCAGCTGGCGCTAGCAGAAGACCTGCTCCGCGCCGATCACCCCGACCGCTATACCGTTGTCAAGGGAGATACCCTGTGGGATATCTCCGGTCGCTTCCTACGCAGTCCCTGGCGATGGCCCGAGATCTGGCATGTGAATCCCCAGATCGCTAATCCGCACCTGATCTACCCGGGGAACGTGCTCGAGCTGGTGTACATCGACGGTAAACCCCAGCTTCGATTGGTAGGAGGCGACCTCAAACTCTCCCCCAGCGTGCGCTCCAGCCCCTGGGACGGTGCGATACCCACGGTGCCGATCGACGCGATAGGCCAGTTCCTCACACGTCCCTACGTACTGAATCAAGACGAGATCGACGCAGCACCGTACATCGTGGCCTTCTCCGAAGACCACATCCTCGGCGGACCGGGCTGGAAGGCCTATGCTCGCAGCATCCAGACTGAACAGCCGCTCAAGTATGAAATCGTGCGCCCCGGTGGTCCTTACAAAGACGCAGAGACCGGGGAGATCCTCGGGTACGAAGGGGTCTACATCGGCACCACCGAACTGCAGCGCACCGGCGATCCGGCCACGGTGTTTATCAACTCCACCGAGCAAGAGGCGGTCATAGGCGACCGCCTGATCGGCGCCAACGAAGAAAAAGCCACGGCCAACTTCACACCACACGCCCCGCCCGGACCAGTCGAGGGCAGCATCATTTCAGTCTTGAATGGGGTCGCCCAGATCGGCCAATACAATGTCGTGGTCCTCGACCGCGGTGCCAACGACGGGCTCAAACCCGGCACTGTGCTGCGGGTAGACCAGCGCGGCGAAACCATTCGTGACGTTGTCCAACGCGGTTTTGGGCAACGCGTGACATTGCCGGACGAGGAGGCCGGGATGCTGATGGTGTTTCGCACCTTCGACCGAGTCAGCTTCGGGCTGATTATGCATGCAACTCGGGCCATGCACGTCAACGACCGGGTGCGTAACCCCTGACCGAGGGCTCAGAATTGACTGGTTGAATGGATTCAGCCGCCACCGATGAAACGGCCGCTTGGTGTGCGCTATTGCGTGCACCAGGCGTCGGTTGCCAAACCCTCAATCCGATGCTGGCTGGCGGCACGCCCGCGACACAGCTCATCGAACGCCCCCCTGCGGACCTGCCGAGTGCGCTCCGAAAGTACCTGCAAGCCCCGGACTGGTCGGCCGTCGAGGCCGATATGGCTTGGCTAGAGCAACCCGACAACTATCTGCTCAGGATAATCGACTCCGACTACCCGCCCCTACTCCGCGAACTATCCAACCCGCCCAGCGCCCTGTTCCTGCATGGCGACCCCGACCTGCTGGCACTGCCGCAGATGGCGATCGTCGGCAGTCGTAACGCCAGTACTAGCGGACAAGGCAACGCCACCGATTTCGCGGCCTTCTTGGCGACCAGTGGACTGGTGGTAAGCAGTGGCTTGGCGACCGGTATCGACGCCGCCGCCCATCGTGGCGCGCTGCAAGCTGGGGGTCTGACCCTGGCAGTCGCGGGCACCGGGCCCGATCGAGTCTACCCAGCCCACAACCGCAGCTTGGCGCACGACATCGCGGCCGATGGGCTCTTAGTAACGGAATTCCCTACCGGGACGCCACCGCTGCCGGGCAATTTCCCCCGCCGGAACCGTATTCTTGCTGGACTATCGCTGGGCGTATTGGTGGTCGAGGCGGCGCTGCAAAGCGGGTCATTGATCACCGCGCGACAAGCTGCCGATGCCGGGCGCGAGGTGTTCGCGCTTCCCGGATCGATCCACAATCCCTTGGCACGGGGCTGTCATGCCCTGATCCGCGAGGGCGCCAAGCTGGTCGAGACAGGTGAGCACATCCTCGAGGAAATCGCCCCCCTGCTGCGAGGCGCCGGGTTGAGGCCAAGGACTCCTACAAGCGCACCACAAGCTGAGCGGCCGGCAATCGATCCCGCGCACCAGAAACTGCTCGACGCCATGGGTTTCGATCCAGTGACCACCGATCAGTTGGTAGAGCTGACTGGCATGGGGGCCGCCGAAGTGTCCTCGATCCTGCTGTTGCTCGAGTTACAGGGTCATGTATCATCCGCGATGGGTGGACAGTTCACGCGTCTAGGAAACAGCCTTAAGTGAACCCATATCCCGCCGTAACTGGCCAGTTAAACGAGACGCGTCCTGCGATCTTCTGTGGCCCCTCTTTACGCCGCCGGAACGACTAACGTGAACGAAAACGTAATCGACGTCTTGATCTACATTTACGAAAACTACATGGACGCAGAGGAATCCGTTCCGACCGACCAAATGATGCTCGAAGAAGAACTCGTGCAGGCCGGGTTTCCTCAGATAGAAATCAAGAAGGCCTTCAATTGGCTGGATGAGCTGTCGTGGCGGCAAGGCAGCCTGAAGTACAAGGACGCTCAGCCTAACCGATCGATGAGGATCTACAGCGAGCCGGAGCAGCGCCGCATCGATCTGGAAATCCAAGGCATGCTGCTATACCTGGAGCAGGCAGGAATCCTTGACCCCATGAGCCGCGAGCTGGTGATCGAGCGGGCCATGGCAATCGAGACCGAGGAACTCAGTGCGGAAGACGTGAAGTGGGTTGTCTTGTTGGTCTTACTCAATCAGCCGGGGCAGGAAAACGCCTTTGCGCTGATGGAAGAGTTGGTCTACAACGGCGAGCCTCTATACCTGCACTGAGCCCACACACCCCGGCCACGCCGGGGCGTCCCGAACATCAAAAGCGCGAAATGGGTGCTTGACACTACTCCGCTCGCCCGGCTATCCGTAAATAAAGAGGGGCGCACCTGTGCAACGCACGGGAGGGTCCGCCGGCCCGCGTCGTCAAGACGCGGTTGTTCAACCGATAGCGCCGAGAGCCATGAATCTCGTTATTGTCGAATCACCCGCCAAGGCGAAGACCATCAAGAAATACCTCGGCAAGGATTTCGAGGTACTGGCGTCCTATGGGCACGTTCGTGACTTGGTTCCTAAGGAAGGTGCAGTCGATCCGAGCAATGCGTTCTCGATGAAGTATCAGGTGATCGATCGCAATGATAAACACGTCAAAGCGATCTCCACCAAACTGAAGAACGCCGAGGCACTCTACCTAGCGACTGACCCGGATCGCGAAGGCGAAGCCATTTCTTGGCACCTGTACGAATTACTCAAGGGAAAGCGGATCTTAAAGGACAAGCCCGTCCACCGCGTGGTGTTCAATGAAATCACCAAGCGCGCAGTGCAGGACGCGGTCGACAATCCCCGCGACCTGTCGATGGACCTGGTCAATGCCCAGCAGGCACGGCGAGCATTGGACTATCTGGTGGGATTCAATCTCTCGCCCTTGCTGTGGAAGAAGGTCAGACGGGGCTTATCTGCCGGTCGCGTGCAAAGCCCGGCACTGCGTCTGATCTGCGAGCGCGAGGCGGAGATAGAGGCCTTCACGGCCCGCGAGTACTGGACCATCGAGACCGATACCGAAAAGAAAGGGCAGGCATTCAGCGCCAAACTGACCCATTTTGATGACCAAAAGCTCAATCAGTTCTCGGTGACAGACGCAGCGCGCGCGCATGAAATCGAACAAGCGTTGATCGACGCGGCCAAGGGTCAGCTGGACGTGCTCAAGGTCGAAAAAAAGCAACGCAAACGCAACCCCGCAGCGCCCTTCACCACCTCGACGCTACAACAAGAGGCGGCACGCAAACTCGGCTTCACCGCCCAACGCACGATGCGCATCGCCCAGCAGCTCTACGAGGGCGTCGACATCGGCAGCGGGGCAGTCGGTCTGATCACCTACATGCGAACCGACTCGGTCAATCTGGCCGATGACGCAGTCGCTGAGCTGCGCACCTTCATCGGCGACAAGTACGGTGAGGATCACCTGCCCACGGCCGCCCGTCAGTTCAAGACCAAGGCCAAGAATGCCCAAGAGGCGCACGAGGCCATTCGTCCGACCTCGGTGTCGAATAGCCCGGAGGAAATCGCCAAACACCTCGACAAGGATCAGCTGCGGCTCTATGGCTTGATCTGGAAGCGCACCGTGGCCTGCCAAATGGTCCATGCAACCATCGATACCGTTGCTGCCGACCTAGGCGCCGGTCAAGGGAACATCTTTCGCGCCAACGGCTCGACGATCGCCAAACCGGGCTTTATGCAGGTCTACTTGGAGGGTACCGACGACGCCAAGCCGGGCGATGGCGACGACAAAATGTTGCCGGCTTTGACCCAGGGCGAGCGACTCAAACTGAACGCGATTCGCCCCGAGCAACATTTCACCGAGCCGCCGCCACGCTACAGCGAGGCTAGCCTGGTCAAGGCACTCGAAGAGTTCGGAATCGGCCGGCCGTCCACCTACGCCTCTATCATCTCGACCCTGCAAGACCGCGAGTACGCCGAGATGGACAAGAAACGCTTCATCCCAACCGATGTCGGCCGCGTAGTGAACAAGTTTCTGACCAACTACTTCACACAATATGTCGACTACGACTTTACCGCACGTCTGGAGGACGACCTGGACGCCGTATCGCGCGGCGAAGAGGAATGGGTCCCGCTGCTTGAGAAGTTCTGGCAACCGTTCAAGGATCGTATCGATCACACCCAGGAAAACGTCCAGCGCTCCGACGTCACCCAGGAAAAGATCGACGAAAAATGTCCGAAATGCGGTGGTCAACTCGCGATCCGGTTAGGTCGTAACGGGAGCTTCATTGGCTGCACCCACTATCCAGAGTGTGATTACACGCGCAATCTGGACGACGACGCCAGCGCCGGGACCGAGCCCGAAAAGGTCGGGCGCAACTGTCCTGAGTGCGGCTTAGAGCTGGTCTTCAAGCAGGGCCGTTATGGCCGATTCATCGGCTGTTCGGGCTACCCGGGGTGTCGTTTCATCGAGCCTCTGGAGAAACCCAAGGACACCGGCGTGCAATGCCCGAAATGTCGCCAAGGCACACTCATGCAGCGCAAATCGCGCCGCGGCAAGGTGTTCTATTCCTGCGCGACCTATCCGAAGTGCGATTATGCGGTGTGGAACCAGCCGATTGCAGAGCCTTGCCCGAACTGCGCTTGGCCGGTGCTCACCATCAAAACCACCAAGCGCAGCGGCACCCAAAAGGTTTGTCCGCAACAAGACTGTTCCTTTGCCGAACCCTACACTGCTCCGGTGGCTGCAGGCAGTGACGAGACTGAGTGAACCTAACCGTTGCGGCTTTGCAATGCGCTATGCCGCGCAGATACTGCGTCAAGGCGGCATCGTCGCCTACCCCACCGAGGCGGTTTACGGACTGGGGTGCGACCCATTTAATCACCTAGCGATCGCTAGGCTGTTAGCGATTAAGCAACGCGCCCCTACCAAGGGCCTGATCCTGATCGCCAGCCACATCTCCCAGCTCGCCCCCTTCGTCGAGCCGCCTGCCGCAGAACTCCGCCAGCGCGTCGACGCCAGCTGGCCCGGCCCCGTGACCTGGCTGTTGCCGGTCCGGCGAGGCGCACCGAGCTGGCTGTGCGGAGTGCACGACTCGATCGCGGTGCGCGTCACCGCTCACCCACTGGCCGCCGCGTTATGCACCGCATTTTCCGGCGCCCTGGTGTCGACCAGCGCCAATGTCGCTGGGCGGCCGCCGGCCCGCTCGGCCCTGCAAACCCGGCTACGTTGTCCGGGAGTCGATCTAATCGTGCACGGCAAAACCGGCGGTCTGGCCAAGCCCACCGCGATCCGGGACGCCCGGACCGGCGCAACCATCCGGGCAAACTGAGCAAGCAACAGTTGAGGCGGCCTGTTCGACTCTGTTCAAATGGCGCCGAGCTTTCCAACCAACGACGAGATCAATGCCCGACGCACCTGATACCGAAGCCGTCAAGGCCTACCTACGTGATCTGCAGGATCGCATCTGTGACGCGCTCGCGAGCGAAGACGGCAAGGCCTTCCACGAAGACGCCTGGGACAGACCTGGTGGTGGCGGCGGCCGCTCGCGGGTGCTCGAAAAGGGTAAGGTGTTCGAAAAGGCTGGGGTCAATTTTTCGCACGTGTATGGCGACGGCCTGCCACCCTCTGCGACTCAACAGCGACCAGAACTGGCCGGTCGGAGCTTTCAAGCGATGGGGGTCTCGCTGGTAATTCATCCAGGTAATCCCTATGCCCCCACGTCACACATGAATGTGCGCTTTTTTTCAGCCGAGCAACCCGGTGCCGAGCCGGTCTGGTGGTTCGGCGGCGGCTTCGACCTGACCCCCTACTACGGCCATCGCGAGGATGCCCACCACTGGCATAAGACGGCAAAAAACGCCTGCGATCCCTTTGGCGAAGATGTCTATCCGCGCTTCAAGCAAGCCTGCGATGAGTACTTCCTGCTCAAGCACCGCGGCGAACCGCGTGGCATTGGCGGGCTGTTTTTCGACGACCTCAATGAATGGGGCTTCGAACGCTCCTTCGCTTTTTTGCGTAGCATCGGCGATCACTATATTCCGGCCTATCTGCCGATCGTCCAAAGGCGGCGTGATCACGCCTTCGGCGAACGCGAACGCGAGTTCCAACTTTACCGCCGCGGACGCTACGTCGAATTCAATCTAGTCTATGATCGGGGCACGATTTTTGGGTTGCAGACCGGTGGAAACACCGAGGCGATCTTGATGTCGCTCCCACCGCAAGTGAGCTGGCGTTACAACTGGCGGCCGGAGACCGGTAGCGCCGAGGCCGAGTTGTATGAAATCTTCTTGCAGCCGCGCGACTGGGCCGATTCGCCCAACTGAGGGCGACGAGTCACAAAAAAAAGCCTGACCGGGGAGAGGTCAGGCCCGAAAAGCGCTTTTTGGGCGCTGGAGGAGGATCAATCTTGGATGCCTCGCATATCGCGGGAGGCATCGCTGTGTACAGGGGGTATCGCTCGCTGGGACAAAAACCTGAGCAAGTGGTGAACGAGCGTCCCACCCAATCCCAGGCTGAGCTAGCCACCGAATAGGCGAGTCCAGCACAACACCGCGAGCGCCAAGTCCACCAAACCTTAAACACGCATCGCGCGGTGCTGTTGCACTCGAAAAGCCGGTCCTTCGAGGTCTGTCTTGTGCTCAGCGGCGGGTTGCGATTCCGGCAAATTCAGCCCCCCCCAAGTAAAGCTGGCTTTGTCAGATACCTTGCCAAGGATTAGCATTGGTCGTTTCCAAATGCAGCAACACACAAACCTAGAATATGAACCAGCACGCCATCCGCATCGCGACCCGCAAATCACCCCTGGCCATGTGGCAGGCGGAACAC
Source organism: Chromatiales bacterium (assembly GCA_028284585.1). GTDB lineage: Bacteria > Pseudomonadota > Gammaproteobacteria > Chromatiales > Chromatiaceae > Thiosocius. The sequence goes on along the minus strand of JANQRK010000118.1, from coordinate 7,528 downwards.
GTCGCCGCGCGGCTGCGTGAGGCACATTCGGGGATCGAGGTGGAAATCCTCGGTATGAGTACCCAGGGTGACAAGATCTTGGATACCCCCTTAGCGAAAATCGGCGGCAAGGGATTGTTCGTGAAGGAGCTGGAGCAGCGCATGCTTGAGGGCGATGCTGACATCGCCGTGCACTCGATGAAGGACGTACCAGTCGAGTTGCCCGACGGCCTGCATTTGTCTGTGGTCTTGGAGCGGGAAGATCCCCGTGACGCCTTCGTCTCTAACGCACACGCCGAAATGGCAGCACTACCGCAAGGCGCACGGGTCGGTACCTCCAGTCTACGCCGCCAGTGCCAGCTCACCGACCGCCGACCAGACCTCGAAATCATCGCACTGCGTGGCAATGTCAACACCCGTCTGCGCAAGCTCGACGACGGCGATTACGATGCCATCATCCTTGCCTCGGCGGGGCTGTTGCGCCTGGGCTTCGCCGAGCGCATTCGCAGTTTCATCAGCACCGATCAGAGCCTACCGGCGATCGGTCAGGGTGCGATCGGCATCGAGTGTCGCAGCGACGACGAGCAGACAAATCAACTGCTCGCACCGTTACATCACGGCCCGACCGCGGTGTGCGTAGGCGCAGAACGTGCCCTCAACCAACGCCTGGAAGGTGGCTGCCAGGTGCCAATTGGCGGCCATGCGACACTCGCTGACGACCAGCTATACCTGCGCGGTCTTGTCGGAACCGTGGACGGTAGCGAAATCGTGCGCAGCGAGATCCGTGGGCCACAAGCAGATGGTGAACGACTCGGCCGCTCGCTGGCCGAGGAGCTTTTGGAAAATGGCGCGGCGCGGATCCTGCGCGAACTCTATGCCGATCAAACCTCGACTTGAACACGGCACCCCCTGCGACCTCGCCGGCCTCAGCATCCTGGTCACTCGCCCCGCCCATCAGGCGACTGATCTATGCGAATTAATCGAGGCTGCGCACGGACGCCCCGTGCGCTTCCCCGCGCTGGAGATTCTCGGTCCCGCTGACAAGCAAGCGGCCCGTGCCGCGCTGGCAGGTGCCCAGCAGGCTGATCTACTGATTTTCATTAGCGCCAACGCGGTACGTTACGCATTCCCTCTGTTGCCATCACAGCTACCGCTGGATATCGACATTGCAGCCGTCGGCAGTGCCACGGCGAGGGCCTTGGGGAAAGTGGGACTCGACCCGAGTTTGGTTCCCGAACGCATGGACAGCGAAGGCCTGCTGGCCCAGCCTGGTCTGCAAGCGGTGGCCGGCAAGACGATCTATATTCTGCGCGGTGACGGCGGGCGCGAACTGATCCGCGATACCTTGCTCGAGCGCGGCGCCCAGGTCCGGGTGATCGACGTCTATCGGCGGCGGATACCACGGCAGGTCAAGGGCCTACACAATCTGCTGACTCACTGGTCAGAACTGGTACAAATCGCGATCGCTAGCAGTAATCAAATCTTGGACAACCTATTCAAGCTGCTCGGTGAGCAAGGCGCACAGCAACTGCGCACAACGCCTTTACTCGTGGTCAGCCAACGCATGGCGGACCATGCCCGAGCACACGGCTGCCAGTCCGTGCATATCGCAAAATCGGCGCGTGACCGCGACATGCTGGTGGCTCTATGTGAACTCACCGACAATATTGTCTGAAGGGTGCTTCTGATAGGCTTGAACGCCAAACAGGCTCACTCCTTTGGCAAGCTGATTCGATTCTCATTGAGCAATGACCACACAAGATCCCACGCAGGGAACTCACCGCAATCCGGCGACCGCGTCCCGATCCACATCGACGCAAACCACCGGCTCGTCGCGGCAAGCAACGGCCACAGCAGGTGGCCGAACCAGTGGTCTGGCATTTATCTTGGCGATTCTTGCGATCCTGGCGGTCGCCGGTGGTTTGCTCTGGGGCTATCGTTATCAAGCCGTCCTGACGCAGGAAATCACTGCCTTGAATACCCGGGTTGGCGGCGCGCTGGAGCAGCAACAGCGACTGCAGCAAGCCCTGCAGGAAGCAACAGATACCCTGCGTACGCAGGCATCGGCCGCGGGTCAACAGAGTGATCTGCTGAAGGAACAACGCCATGCAGTGGATGAAGCACGCAACACCTTCGCACAACTCGAGCAGCGCATGGCGGAGGACCGGCGGCTGCTACAGGAACGTGAGGCAGAACTTAGTGCGGCACTGGCCGACGTGCGCGACCGGGTCGGGCGCTCCGGCACCCGATGGATGCTCGTCGAGGCCGAACACCTGCTAAGAGTAGCAAACCAGCAACTGGCTCTGGCGGGCAACACCGAGACCGCCCTGGCCGCCCTCGAATTAGCCGACGAGCGCTTGCGCGACACCAGACAACCCGGCTGGACCAGCGTGCGCGAGCAAATCGCCCGCGACATCGAAAAACTGAGATCCTTCGAGGCCCCCGACCGAGACGCGCTTTCCACCAAGCTAGGCAGGCTGATCGACCAGGTCCCGGGGCTGCCCCTCGCCCCAGGGACCGTAGGACCAGAGCGTACGCTGCCGGTTCCGGGCGAGCGCACATCGGGCGAGCGCGGTTGGCAGACCCTGTTCAGCGACATCTGGGCCGCCCTGCGCGACTCGGTGCGCGTCCGCGACCGCGACCAGCCGGTGCGCGCCATGCTACCGCCAGAGCATGAGTTCTTTCTCTATGAAAACCTCAAACTCAACCTCGCGGCAGCCCGCCTGGCGATATCGCGCGCCGACCAAAGCATGTTTCGAACCCACTTGGGATCTACCGCCAAGTGGTTGGCAGACTATTTCGACCCCAACGCAAGTGCGACAGATTCCTTCGCGCAGGCGATCAACGACCTGCTAAGCGTCGACATCCGGCCACGGCGACCGGATATCAGCCTGTCGTTGACGCGTCTTCAGACTCGGCTGGGGCAGGCTGACCTGGGTCCCCGGCAGGGAGCCAAAGCACAATGAGCTTGCTGGTCAAGTTCTGGCTGCTGGCCCTGTTCGGCGCTGCAGTTGGGATCCTTCTAAGCCGTGACAATGGTTATGTGTTGCTGGCGTTCGCCAACTACACGGTTGAGATGAGTCTCGCCTTATTGATATTGCTGGTCGGCGCACTCTTCTTGGCGCTGTATTTGGCCATCCACCTGGTCTCGCGCAGCCTGCATCTGCGGCAGGAAATCGATGACCGACAAAGCAGACGCGATTGGCAGCTCGCGCAGCAAGCAATGTCGCGCGGGCTGCTGGAGATGGCGGCGGGCAACTGGGGCAGTGCCGAGGAACACCTGACCCACGGCATCGAACGATCTAAAACACCGTTGCCCAATTACCTCACTGCGGCACGCGCCGCGCACCTGCAGGGGGCCTATGATCGGCGCGATCGATATATCCACCTGGCCCAAGAGAGCATGCCCTCGGCCGAAATCGCCGTCCGCCTGATCCAAGCCGAACTGCAGCTCGCCGGTCAGCAACTCGAAGCTGCCTTGGCAACCCTGCAAGACCTGCGGCGCAGCGCACCGCACGATCCATCGGTGCTGCGCCTGTTGTATCGTCTGTATGAACAACTCGGCAACTGGGAGCAATTGCGCGACCTGCTACCCGAGCTGCGCCGACGCAGGGTCGATGACCCAGCACAACTCAAGCACCTCGAGGTGCGCGTGCATCGCGCCCTGCTCGAGCAGGCATCCCAGTCCGGTGATGCGAAACAGCTACGCTCGGCCTGGACCGCGGTTCCACGCCCGCTGCGCGACAAATCCGAGCTGGTCGGTGACTTCGCCCTGCTCTTGCAGGAGACCGGACAAACCGCGGAGGCCGAAAAGCTGCTCGGCACAGCACTACGCAAGAACTGGAGTATCGAGTTGCTCAAGTCCTACGGCCAACTCGAGTCATCCGAGCCCGGCAAAAAGTTGTCGCAAATGGAGCACTTCCTCGACCAGCACACAGACGACTCGGAACTATTGCTAATGCTGGGTCAACTGAGCCTGCGCGCCCGCTTGTGGGGCAAGGCACGTGGTTATTTAGAGGCCTGCGTAGGACGCGATGGCCCGACCCAAGCCTATGCTGAACTCGGTCGATTACTCGAATACCTCCAAGAACCCGGCCAGGCGATCGAAGTCTATCGGCGCGGCCTATCCAAGAGCAGCGGATCGGATGCTGCGCTGCCGCCAACAGGCGACGAGGCGACCGCCATGGACCGCTCCAGACCTGATAACCAACCCCCGCAACCATCCGGAGCAAATACCCTGCGACCGGACATCGAGCCGTCGGCGTAACCCCGGACACCGCACAGACCAGAGAACCTGTTCATTCGTTGGATTCGGCCCCAGCGTCATGCGCGAATTCGAAGGAATCATAGTGCATCTGCTCCGCCGGCATGCCCGCCGCAGCAAAAGCCGTGCGGCCGGCATCTACCATCGGTGGCGGCCCCGCCATGTAGAGATCGTACCCAGACAGGTCCGGGAAATCGGCGAGCACGGCATCATGCACCCAGCCGGTGCGCCCATCCCAGCTCGCATCCGGTTCGGAGAGTACCGGGACAAACCGAAAATCTTGATGGGCCAGGGCCCATTGCTCCGGCAGCTCGCGCAGATACAGATCACGCTCTGCACGGACGCCCCAGTAGAGCACCATCGGGCGCTGGATTCCCTTAGCAAGGGCCTGCTCGATCTGCCCCTTGAGCGGCGCGAAACCAGTACCACCTCCCATGAAGATCAGCGGCCGACCGGAGTCTTCGTCCAGAATGAAACTGCCGAGCGGTGCCTCTATACGCAGGATCGCCCGCTCCTTCATCTGACTGAATACCCAATTGGTGAACTGGCCACCATCGACATGACGGATGTGCAGTTCTATGTATTTATCATCATGCGGGGCATTGGCGATCGAGAACGAGCGGCGATTTCCGTCGGCGAGCACAAAGTCAAGATATTGTCCCGCAAGAAACTGCAGGCGCTGGGTCTCCGGCAATTTTAGCAACAGGCGGGCGACGTCATGGCTCAGATGATCTACGGCGTGTACCCGCACCGGTATCATCTTGACCTCGATGTCGGCAGTCCCTTTAGCCTCGCGCACCGCAAGGGTCAGATTGCTTGCGGCAAAACCCTGACACGGCAGGCACTTACCCTCACCGGCCTTCTCGAGCGCCTCTGGCACTTCGACATAGCTTACCGCGCCGGCCACTAGGCCCGCAGCACAAGAGCCACAGCGCCCATTGCGGCAGCCATAGGGCAACCCGACGTTTTGGCGGATCGCTGCATCCAAAATCGTCTCCTTTTCTTCGACCTGAAATTGGTGACCGCTATTTTCGATGGTAACGCTGAAAGCCATAATCTGCTGCTGTGAGCGGAGCGACGGCCCCGGATTGTCCTCGATGTTGGGGGCAATGAAAACCGTGGTTGCCGAATGCTAATCATCGCTTGGGGCACCATCGGGCGGCCAAGGTGATGCTGTCTATACTGTCAGCGACGGTCCGCCGAGGGCAGCTTCGATGGTAGTCCCTGTCAACCAAAGCCAAATGGAGCCACCGCCGATCGGTGCCCTGTTGTTCGACCTTGGCGGCGTACTGATCGAGATCGACTTTGAACGCGTCCTGAGCAGCTGGGCCAAGTATTCAAGCCTACCGCTGGCAGAGATCCGGCGAAGATTTACCATCGATGCGGCCTATCAACACCACGAGCGCGGCGAACTGGACGGCCCGGGTTACCTGAGGCATGTCCGCCAAGTCTTGCAACTCGATGCACCAGATCAGCTGCTACGAGACGGCTGGAACGCTGTGTTCGTCGGCCGCATCGAGTCCACCGTGGCGTTGGTAAAGACTGCGCGCGAGCACCTACCCTGCTTCGTGTTCACCAATAGTAATGCCATGCACCAACGGACCTGGGCCGCGGCCTACCCCGACCTCTTATCGCTGTTCGAAGAGGTCTTCGTATCCTCCGAATTAGGTCAGCGCAAACCCGATCGACAGGCCTTCGCAACGGTAGCGCATCGCATCGGCCTCGCCGCACCGGCGATCCTGTTCCTCGACGACCTGCGCCAGAACGTCGAGGGCGCACGGGCATTCGGTATGCAGGCAATTCATGTCGCCGGCCCCAATGATGTACGCACGGCACTGCAACGCATCCAGCCGAACTAGCCGCTGCTACAGATTGACACCCAAGTCAGTGCGTGGGCACAGGGTGGGGCACACTCAGGGTGACCTCGCGCCCTCCGTAGCCGTGCACCAGGTCATGTGCTCGTACTTTGACCCAAGTGGCCTCCAAGGGGATGCGCAAGCCGTCGAGAGCCCGAGTGAACGGCCGCACACTTGCCTGTGGATGCGTCAGCACCCGGGTCGCCAGCAAGGACCCATCCGGGGCAAGGACCTCCCAGCGATTCGCATAGTGATCCCAACCGCTATCAGCGTGGCGTACCTCGACCTGGATGTCGAATCGGCCCGGTTCACCTGCAGGGCGGATCTCCACCCTCAGGACGTCGGCCATCCCGCTGAGCGCCGCCTGGGCGCCAAGCAGACTGCCGACCAGGAGCAGGTCGCTCAGGCGTCGCCTAACCAATCGATCACCGGATCCCACTGCACGACGTCTAGTGCAACCTGCGATGGGGCCAATTCGAAGATTCCGAGGCCGGTCTCCGCGGCACGGATGTAATTCTGGCTTTCGCGCAGATGGGTCAAAACAGGAATATCGTAGCGCCGCAGAAAGTCGTCCAGTGCCTGATAGATCCGCGTGGTCTCGCGCACCCGGTTGGCGATCAGCGCGATGCGCGTCTGGCCGCGGGCAATTCGGCCTGATTTAAGCAAGCCATCGATGAAGCGCGCAGCCGCACGCATGTCGATCGGAGACGGTAACACCGGCACCAGCAGTGCATCGGCACGCCTCAGCAACTGCGTGACCTCACTGCCATAAACAGCGGCCGGTGCATCGAGTAGTGCGATGTCGGTGCCATAGGCTGCCCGCGCATCGCCAGCGACCGCATCGACCCCCTCGATCAACGGCACGCCTTCGTAGCCTTCGCGGGCCTCCAACCAATCGATGCTGGAGCGCTGCGGATCAAAATCCAGGATCGCAGTGCGGTGGCCTTCGTCGGCATACCAAGCGGCGAGGTTGGTGGCGACGGTCGTCTTGCCACAACCGCCCTTCGCGTTCATGCAGAGGATGGTCTGCATCTAGTGGTCCCTCTAGTCGGCTTGCAGCCGGCATTACAGACGAGATCGGCACGCCCGGCAAGCGGGCGCTATGTTCGCGTGCAACGATTCATCCACAGCTCCGGAGATAGTGATCGACCCGGCGCCGCTCGGAGCCTGTACCCACCCTTGCGGAGGACCCTAGCAGGACACCCTAGTGGGCCAAGCGGATAATTCTGTAACGCTCAGCCACGGCACAAGCATTGTGGGCAAGGCGAAGTCCGCCGGGAATGGCAGGCCCTTTCTAAGGGCGGCAACACCGCCCACGATGCTTGTGCCCTGGCCCTTTGGGAGCCACTGTGCGAGCGCGACTCGGTGTTGCGTTTCTTGCCAAGGGCGCGCCATTGCCTGCGAAACGCGCCTTGATTCGCGCTCGCAC
>JANQRK010000106.1 GCA_028284585.1 Chromatiales bacterium | reverse complement strand
TGAGATCAACACGCAATACGGGTGGGTGGCTAACCCTTGCCCGACGGGGACTCTCACCCCGCAAGATACGCCGGGCTTCGCCCAGCGCGATAACGCCTGAGTTCAGCAGCGTTTGAGGCGACGCGTGCTTTTGCGGAAGCAAAAGTGCATGGCGGGTCAAACATCCGCTGCAACGATTTGTTGGGCGGCAACTCCCACGCCTTACACATTTGGCCGCCTCATCACGAAGAATCCGTAGCTGTAATATCTGGAGTATTTACGAAAAATCGCGATCTCATTTCGCGCTTCTTCCAACACAGCCAAGGCACCAGCATTACCTGCCCATTCCGTTGATTTTGTAGCGACCCACTTCTCCATTGGATCGTAGTACTCAGCCGTCCACGTAGTTTCGGGTAGAACGAAATGTGCCGTTTGCTCATATCCCAATTGATCGATGACCGATAACTTGTTCTCGATAGTGTCGATCTCAGGATACGCCTCCCAGAACTTTGCTACTGGCGCTGGCGGGTCAGCTTTTAGCCACACGGCCTCGCTTACTGCCACATAACCACCGGGCTTTACGAAGCCCCTGACCGCTCTCAGGCCATTTTCAAAGCCCAAGTTATAAATTGCGCCCTCGGACCAGACGACGTCAAAGCAGGCAGGAGAAAACGCCATTTGAGCCATATCCAGCTCTATGACTTCCAACCTTTCGGCCACGTTCGCCACTTCAGCATTGGCACGTGTTCTTTCCAGCATGAGCGGAAGAAAGTCCAGGGCAAGGACACGACCTCTGCAGATTTTCAGTAGATCAACTGTCTGAACACCGGGGCCGCATCCAATATCCAAAATGTATGGCTCATTTGGCACTTCTGACATGAGCTCGAACGCCTGCTTTGTGCACGCAAACGATCCTGGCCCGGCACGTGGCACCCGGCCGTAGATTTCTAGAAAGTACTCCATTCCATCCACATCAGATTCCACGGCTTCCCACGTTGGTTGCTTTTGCCGCCCAACTTTTAAGTAACCCCCAATAATGTCCTTTTTGTTTCGGACATTATTGGGGGATAAATCAGCTCGTGGCAGGTAAGCCACTGATGCGCCAATACCGATGATGGATTGTCGGAAGATAACAAAAGGGAGAAACAGGACACATGGACGCCCCTCGTTCTTCGCGCCCGCTTGATCGGGTGCGTACCCTTATCCACCGAAAGGACATGAGCCTTGCCTCCGAGAAGGGCCATCTGGGGTCGATTCGACTCGGCAACCCACACTACAGCGACAGGTTGCGGCTTTCGGCAACGCTGCGGTTTCGGATCGAAGACATCGATCCCACAAGACGGCAGGTGAATGTCGAAGACGGCAAAGTGCACAAAGACCGCGCCGCCATGCCAACATAATCCTTGCGTGATGCGTTGCGGTTCCGTCTCGAGAAAGTTCGTCTGTTCCATAGACAAGACATCCAATCTGGCTTCAGGACAGTGTAGTCCTCACAACCAAACAAGCCAGCAAGCACCCGGCCGAATCAGGCGTGATACTGCAGCAACTGAACGCTGAACAGACCTTGCTCGTCGACCCACACCGCCTGCTGCCGAAAGCCGGCGCGGGCCGCCAACTCACCGAAACCGGCGACTGTGTACTTGTAGGAATTCTCGGTGTGGATGCCCTCGCCGGGTAGGAACTCGAACACTTGGTCCTCGACCCGCACGTCCTGGCTGATGCTGCTGATCAGGTGCATTTCGATGCGACCGGCCTGCGGATTGTAGAAGGCATAGTGATCGAAGCCGTCCGGCCGGATGTCGCTATCCAGCTCGCCGCGGATGCGGTGCAACAGATTGCGATTGAACGCCGCGGTGATCCCGGCACTGTCGTTGTAGGCCGTGTTCAGAACGTCGACAGATTTCTTCAGGTCGACCCCAATCAGCAGATGCCCGCCGTCGTCCACCAACAGACCCACGTCGCGCATCAGATGCACGGCATCGTCTGGATCGAAGTTACCTATGCTCGAGCCCGGGAAGAAGGCGACCTTGTGATCGGTCGGATTGCAGTGCGGAATCGCCAGCCCGGCGCTGAAATCGACACAGGCCGCATGCACCTCCAGCCAGGGGTAGTCGCGGGCCAGCGCCTCGGTCGAGTTCAACAAGAACTCTTTGGAGATATCGACCCCGAGATAGCCACTGGGGCGCAGCTCTTCGAGCAGCAGGCGCACCTTCTTACTGGCACCGCTGCCGAGCTCGACCAACAGGCACTCGGCCCCGATCAGGCGACCAAGCTGTGGCAGGGCGGTGCGCAAGACGGCCATCTCGGTGCGCGTCTGATAGTACTCGGGCAACTCGCAGATACGGTCGAACAGCTCGGAGCCGCGCTCGTCGTAGAAGAACTTGGCCGGTATCGCCCGCGGGTCGGCGGCCAGGCCGTCGAGCACCTCGCGCCGCAGATCCGCGGTACCCGGGTGGGCATCGTAGAAGTTGACCGCGCGCTGGGTCATAACGTACCCGCCAGTCGGATCCCCGAGAATTGCCAGCGATCCCCCGGATAGAAGAAGTTGCGATAGCTGGCGCGGATATGATCACCCGGCGTCACGCAGGAACCGCCGCGCAAAACCATCTGGCCCGACATGAACTTGCCGTTGTACTCGCCGACCGGGCCGTTGGCCGTGCGAAACCCCGGGTAAGGCGTGTAGGCGCTCGCGGTCCACTCCCAGACATCGCCGAACAACTGCATGGTGCGTTCGCCCGGCGGTGCGGCCACAGGGTGCAGGAAGCCGGCCTCGCGCAGATTGGCGCCCATGGCGGGCGGACTCACCGCCGCTGCAGCGACCTCCCACTCGGCCTCGGTCGGCAAGCGCCGCCCGGCCCAGCTCGCATAGGCGTCGGCTTCATAGTGGCTGACATGCACGACCGGCGCCGCCGGGTCGACCGGTCGCATACCCGCCAGGGTGAAATGCCACCATTCACCGTCGCGATTCTCCCAGTACAACGGGGCCTGCCAAGCCTGCGACTGCACCCTGGCCCAGCCCTCGGAAAGCCACCAACGCGGTTCGCGGTAGCCGCCGTCGGCGATGAACTCCAGATACTCGGCGTTACTCACCAGCCGCTCCGCCAGGCTGAAATCTTCCAACCAGCAACGGTGGCGCGGCAACTCGTTGTCGTAGGCGAAGCAGCCAGCGTCCGCACCAATCGCACTGATGCCACCGGGGTAATCGCGCCATCGCAATGCCGCCGGCTGCCGCTTCGGGGGCTCGGGCAGGTCGGTGCGATAGGCGGGCTTGAGCGGGTTATGCGACAGCCCGTGCTTCAGATCGGTCAGCAACAGCTCCTGGTGCTGTTGCTCGTGGTGAATACCGAGCATGACCAGGGGTTCGATGCGCGACCAGTCGGCCGGGTCGGCCGCGCCGATCAGCTCGGCCAGGGCTTCATCCACCGCCTGGCGGTAGGCGTAGACCTCGGCGACCGTTGGCCGAGATAGAAACCCGCGTTGTGGCCGTGGAAAAGGTGTCCCATGGGTGACGTAGTACGAGTTGAACAAATGATCGAAGGCCGGATGGAACGGCCGGTAGCCTGGGGCAAAGGCCAGGAGCAAAAAGGTCTCGAAGAACCAGCTAGTGTGCGCCAGATGCCATTTCGCCGGACTGGCGTCGGGCATCGTCTGCAGGCCGTAGTCCTCGATCGCCAGCGGTCGACACAAGGCCACACTGCCTTCGCGCACTCGGCGGAACTGGTCAAGTAGTCCTCGCCTCGCCGACTCCCGGTGCGGGCCGGCCAGTCCAGCTCCTGCCATTCTCGATCCCTCGCGGTCACCTTGGTTGCGGGTGTGCGGCACACAGTTTCTACGTCCGGCGCCGACGCGAATGGTCGCCACCCTGCCCGACTGCCCGGATAGGGTCAAGGCGCAATAACCGCACAGCGTGGGCGGCAAGCGCATTGTGTACCCGACACGGGGGCACGACATTGATAAACTGCTCATAGCCGTCCGGAGTCGCTGCGATTGAGCAGGCGGGCACCGGGCCAAACGGCCCCGACCCACGCCGACAGGTGATTGCACGAGAACATCGGCCACGAGGCCGTACAGGCACGATGACGGAATACGCCCTCATATTGGTCAGCACCATCCTGGTCAACAATTTCGTTTTGGTGAAGTTCCTGGGCTTGTGTCCGTTCATGGGGGTTTCGCGCAAGTTGGAGACCGCGATGGGCATGGGTCTGGCCACCACCTTCGTGCTCACCCTGTCTTCGGTCAGTAGCTACTTGGTGAACGCCTATATTCTCGAACCTCTGGGTGTCGAATACTTGCGCACCATTGCCTTCATTCTGGTGATCGCGGCGGTCGTGCAGTTCACCGAGATGGTGATGCATAAGACCAGCCCGCTGCTCTACCAGGTGCTCGGGATCTTTCTGCCGTTGATCACGACCAATTGCGCCGTACTCGGCGTGGCCCTGCTCAACATTCAAGAGCAACACGGCTTTGTCGAGTCCGCGCTATACGGCTTCGGTGCCGCGGCCGGCTTCTCACTCGTCTTGGTGCTATTCGCCGCGGTACGCGAGCGTGTCACCGTGGCGGATGTCCCCGAACCCTTCCAAGGTAACGCGATCGCCTTGATCACCGCCGGCCTGATGTCGATGGCATTCATGGGCTTCGCCGGGATGGTCAGCGCATGAAAAAGGCTGCCTTATGATTGCACCGATCCTGACCATCGCCGGCCTGGCCACCCTGTTCGGCCTGATCCTCGGCTATTCGGCAATTCGCTTTCGGGTCGAGGGCGACCCGATCGCCGATCAAATCGATGGATTGCTGCCGCAAACCCAGTGTGGCCAATGCAGCTACGCCGGGTGTCGGCCGTATGCCGAGGCCATCGCAGCGGGAGACGCCGAAATCAATCGCTGTCCGCCGGGCGGCGAGACCACGATGATCGCGTTGGCCGATCTGCTCGGCCGTGACCCTATCCCGTTGCAAGATGAGGCCGCGGCTGAAAAACCGAAGGCCGTTGCCTACATTGTCGAGGCCGATTGCATCGGGTGCACACTGTGCATCCAGGCCTGCCCGGTGGATGCGATCATGGGTGCCGCCAAGCAGATGCACACCGTAATCACCGATGAGTGCACCGGCTGCGAACTCTGCCTGCCGCCCTGCCCGGTCGAATGCATCGACATGTTACCGATCGAGCAACGACCGCAGACCTGGCGCTGGCCATCGCCGACGACGGCCCCGGAGTCCGGCGTCCATGGCTGAGGCTCGTCCGGTATACAGCTTTCATGGCGGTCTGCTGATCGACGACCACAAGGCGCTGTCGAACACCGAGCCGACTCAGACCTTGGTCCTGCCGCCACGTTTGACCCTGCCACTGCAGCAGCACATAGGTCACGCCGCCGAACCCGTGGTGCAGGTCGGTGATCAGGTGTTGAAGGGGCAGATGATTGCACGCGCGGTCGACTTCATCAGCTCACCGCTGCACGCCCCGACTTCCGGCCGGGTGGTCGAAATCAGCGCCCAACCGATTCCACATCCCTCGGGGCTGAGCGATGCCTGCATCGTGCTCGAACCGGACGGCGAGGATACTTGGGGCGAGCTTCCCGAACCTATTAGCGACCCGCTCGGCACACCGGCCGCCGACCTGCGCGAGCGCATTCGCGCATCCGGCATCGTCGGCATGGGTGGAGCCGCCTTCCCGACCGCGGTCAAGGTCAACACAGGTGGCATGCGCCCAGTCGACACCCTGGTCATCAATGCCGCCGAGTGTGAACCCTATATCACCTGCGACGATCGGTTGATGCGCGAACGCACCGCCGACGTACTCGACGGTATCGCGATACTCCGCCACCTCGCCGCGGCCCGCCAATGTCTAATCGGGGTCGAAGACAACAAGCCCGAGGCGATCGCCGCGCTGCGCCAAGCGATTATCGAGCGCGGCGACCAAGTCGCCGAGGTCGCGGTCGTCCCGTCGCGTTACCCCAGTGGTGGCGAGAAGCAGCTCATCAAACTGTTGACCGGTCTCGAAGTGCCTTCCAAGGGACTACCGGCCGCGATCGGGGTGTTGTGCCAGAACGTCGCGACCACGGTAGCGGTGGCCGATGCAGTATTGCGCGGCCGCCCGCTGATCGAGCGCATCGTCACGGTGACCGGCAGCGGCATCGCTCGACCCGGCAACTTCAAAGCGGCACTGGGCACCCCGGCCGCCTTTCTGATCGAGCGCGCCGGCGGCTATCGCGACTCGGTCGGGCAATTGATCTTCGGCGGGCCGATGATGGGCTTCGCGCTGTCCACCGACCAGGTACCGATTACCAAGCCGGCCAACTGTTTGCTCGCAGTGGCTTCGGCCGAGGCGCCGCAGGCCCAGCCGGAGCGCCCGTGCATTCGCTGCGGCGCCTGCGCCGAGGCCTGCCCGGCACTGCTGCTGCCACAGCAGCTCTATTGGCATGCCCGAGCCCAGGATTTCGACAAGGTCCAAGACTACAACCTGTTCGACTGTATCGAATGCGGCTGCTGCGCCTATGTGTGTCCTGCGAACATCCCCCTGGTGCACTACTACCGCTTCGCCAAGACCGAGATCTGGGCCCAAGAGCGCGACCGTCGCAAGTCCGATCTGGCGCGGCGTCGGCATGAAGCGCGCGACGCCCGCCTGGTGCGTCTCGAGCGCGAGCGCAAGGCCCGCCTGCGCAAGAAGAAGGAGGCCCTGGACAAAAAGCCTGCCAGCGCTGCCGCGGACCCGAAAAAGTCCGCAATCGAGGCCGCCATGCGCCGCGTCGCGGCGAAGAAGGCAGCACAACAAGCCGAAACGAAGCAGCCGAGCGACGATTGACCATGCAGTTTGCGACCCGTAGTTCGCCGCATCTGAGCGGCCGACAAAGCATTACGCTCGTCATGGCCCAGGTGCTGCTCGCATTGATCCCCGGCACCGCGGCGATGGTCTGGTACTTCGGCTATGGCGTACTGATCAACCTGGCGCTCGCCATTACCACCGCGGTGCTGGCCGAGGCCGCGGTGCTGGCGCTGCGCAACCGTGCGATCGGCCCGACCCTGATCGATCTGAGCGCGGTAGTCAGTGCTTGGCTGCTCGCCCTGGCACTGCCGCCACTACTGCCCTGGTGGCAGACGGTATTGGGTAGCGCCTTCGCGATCGTGATTGCCAAGCAACTGTTCGGCGGGATCGGTTTCAACCCCTTCAACCCGGCAATGGCCGGCTATGTGCTCTTATTGGTTTCGTTTCCGGTCACGATGACACGTTGGCTACCGCCGGAGATCGCCAGCGGCCAACTGCCCAGCTTGGCCGAATCACTGCATATCATCTTCAGCGGTTCGCCACCCGTCGACCAGACCTGGGATGCGTTGTCGAGTGCCACACCACTCGATCACATGCGCACCGAACTGTCGCAAGACCGCACCATGAGCGAGATCCGCAAGAGTCCCTTATGGGGCAACTTCGGTGGTCACGGCTGGGAGTGGATAGCGAGTTGCTTTCTGCTCGGCGGACTGTTTCTCATCTGGCGCCGGGTAATCAACTGGCGCATCCCGTTCAGCATGCTCGGCGCCTTGCTTGCGATCGCCGCCTTGTTTTGGGTGATCGACCCGGAAGGCTATCCGATGCCCTTTTTTCATCTATTCAGTGGTGCCGCGATCTTGGGCGCTTTCTTTATCGCCACCGACCCGGTGTCGGGTGCCACCACGCCGCGTGGTCAATTGATCTTCGGTGCCTTGATCGGCGTGCTGGTATTCGTAATTCGCACCTGGGGCGGCTATCCAGACGCCGTCGCCTTTTCTGTGCTGCTGCTCAACATGGCCGCGCCGACCATCGACTACTACACCCAGCCCAAGGTCTTCGGTCAGCGTCGCTCCGATGAAACATAGTCTGCCGGTGATCATCTCCGGGTTGCTGCTCGGAGTATTCGGTGTGCTGGGAGCGACCCTGGTGGGGCTCAGCCACCAGGTCACGGCCGAGCGCATTGTGGAGAACGAGCGCCGGACTCTGCTCGAGCAACTCCATCGCCTGGTCCCACCGGCCGAGATCGATAACGATATCCTCACCGATACCATCGAGATCGCGGCGCCCGAGGCCCTGGGTGTCGCTCGCACCCGGGTGTATCGTGGACGCATGGCCGGTGAGCCCGTCGCCGCGGTGTTCAGCCCGATCGTGACTCAGGGATACAATGGGGCCATCCGGTTGATCGTGGCCATACGCACTGACGGCAGCCTGCTGGGCGTACGTGTGCTGGCGCACCGCGAGACGCCGGGGCTGGGTGACAAGATCGAGATCGAGCGCTCCAACTGGGTCCTCGGTTTCGACGGCAAGTCGCTGGACAATCCGACGGAGTCTGGCTGGCGAGTCAGGCGCGACGGCGGCGAGTTCGACCAGTTCACCGGGGCCACCATCACGCCGCGCGCAGTAGTACGCGGTGTGCAACGCAGCCTGGAGTACTTTGCCAGCAATCATGCGGCGCTGTTCGCTATCGAAGGCGCCGCGGCGGAGACGAGCGATGAGTAATGGTTATCGGGATATCGTGGTTGGCGGCCTGTGGAGCAACAACCAAGCGCTGGTCGCCCTGCTCGGTCTTTGCCCGCTGCTGGCGGTCTCCAACACATTGATCAATGGACTGGGCCTGGGTCTGGCAACCACGCTGGTGCTGACGCTGTCGAACGCCTCGGTCTCGGTGATCCGCAACTGGGTACGTCCGGAGATCCGTCTGCCGGTGTTCGTGCTGATCATCGCCTCGTTCGTGACCACGGTCGAACTCATCATGAACGCCTACTTCCACGGCCTGTACAAGGTACTGGGTATCTTCATCCCACTGATCGTGACCAACTGCGCGATCATCGGCCGCGCCGAGGCCTTCGCATCACGCAACTCATTGCCACGCGCCTTGCTCGACGGTGTGTCGATCGGGATCGGTTTTACTCTGGCGCTGGTGGTACTGGGAGGCAGCCGCGAGCTGATCGGACAAGGCACCTTGTTCGACGGCGCCCACCTGATGTTCGGCGCAGCTGCCGCCGACTGGCGTTGGACAATCGCCGAAGACTATCCGGGCATCCTGCTGGCGATCCTCCCGCCTGGCGCCTTCATGGGCCTAGGCATGCTGATCGCGCTGAAGAATATCATCGACAAGCGCCTGAGCGGGCGCAAACCGGCACCGGCGTCGGTTGCCCCAGAGCCTGCGGTGGCTCAGTAGCCGATTCCGCGGCGGGCCCAACCAGGGAAATCATCCTGAGGTGCTTACCTGCCGCGCTCGCCGCTGGTCTATCAACTCCACGAAGCCATGATTGACGTCGCGGTGTGAGGCCTCGTCGGCGCGCACGGCGATGATGACATCGGTGAGCCGGGCATCGGGTCCCAACTGCCAATAATCGATGGCCAACTGAGGTGCGGGGACGTTTTCTTGCTTGCCCGCCTCGACTTCGGCGAGATACTGGGTATAGCTGATGACGGCTTCTTCTTCGAAATACCCCACGACCCGGTGAGCCGTGCGCGGTGCGAAGAGGTACAGCCAGAAATAGGCGTGATAGAACAGGAATTGTGCCACGATGATCACGAAACGTTCAAAGCTGCTGGGGTGAGCGATTTCGATAAAGGTCATCAAGTGCATGCGCTCGTTTTCGGCCTCGTCCAGCAAGGTGCGAATCCAGCCTTCATCGTCACGGATTTTGCGCAGCGCACGCAGATGCAGCCACAGCCCACCGACCATACCCGGCACGGCGGCAACGGTCTCTAATACAACGGCGCGGTGGCCATAGCGTTTGGCGAAAAACTTGTCGGCGATGAAACGTAGGGACTTACAAAAGCCGTATGCGATTTTGTCGGAGATGGTGACAGGCTGGACGTGGGAATCTACAGAAAAATCCGTGCAGAGGTTGCGTGGTTCGATACTGCTGTGAAGGGCCATTTAACGTCCTTTCGTACTACTTGTGCGCAGTATAGCTCCGTAAGGGCTGAGGGGGATAGATCCTCCAAGGCGGTTCCCAAGCGACAACAGTCGGCCGGCGGCAGTCTCCCACCCAACCGGCTTGCTGGATCCAAATCACCGCGTCAATTCAATCGACCTGCTGACCGCGGTTGCCGCGGTATGACCTTACTGCCCGGCGGCGCGTGACAGGGTGTCGCCGGCTGCGGCATTGATCTGCTCGATCACAGTCGGTAGCAACCGACCCACCTCGGTGTTTTCTATCTGACAGGTGCCGGCATTGAAGTGCCCGCCGCCACCATACTTCAGGCACAGCTCGCCGATGTTTACTTGGGAGCTGCGATCGAGAATGGACTTGCCGATGGCGAGTACGGTGTTTTGCTGCTTGAGACCCCACATCACATGCATGGAGATATTGCAGTCCGGGAATAGCGCGTAAATCATGAAGCGGTTGACCGCATAAATAATGTCTTCGTCACGCAGGTCCAATACCACTAGATCACCATGGACCTGGGAGCAACGCTGGATCTGCTCCTTGGCTTTGGTTTCATGCTCGAAGAACAGTGTCACGCGCTCTTGCACGTCGGGCAGTGCGATGATTTCCTCAATGCCGAGCTGGGTGCACTTGTCGATCAGCTCCATCATCAACTGATAATTGGAGATGCGGAACTCGTGAAAACGACCTAGCCCGGTGCGTGCATCCATTAGGAAGTTCAGCAGCACCCAGCCTTCAGGGTGGAGGATGTCTTCTTTACTGAACTGCGCCGAGTCCGCCTTGTCTACCGCGTCCATCATGTCGGTCCACGCGGCCGGGAAACGCTCTGCACCACCGTAGTAGTCGTACACCACCCGCGCCGCAGAGGGTGCATCCGGGTCGATGATGTGATCATCGGCACAGTCTGTATTGCGCACGGTCTCACTCAGATGATGATCGAACGCCAGGTGGCAGCCCGCGACATAAGGTAGATTGGTGGTGATGTCGCGCTCGCTTATAGCGACTTTGCCGTCCTGCATGTCCTTGGGATGCACGAACTTGATGTCATCGATGATGCCGATCTCCTTCAGCAGCACAGCGCAAATCAGGCCATCGAAATCACTGCGGGTAACTAGGCGAAAATTCTCGTTGCTCATAAAATCGGACTCCAAGCAGATCCCTGTACAAACAAGATTGGCGCGCACCGAGACGCGCCTGATCACCGGCTTAGCGGCGGTCGGGGCGATTTCTGTAAGGGGTCGTCGCGCACTTAATGCCTAAACAAGCGGGCTCGGATCACTATTTCACGCCGCGGTCCCGGGCACTGGAGATAGCACCCGGATCGACGAAAGAAGGGCCGTTTCTTAAGGCTTTGGGGCACCGCGGTGTCTTTGAAGCTTGCGGGCTGCGCGCAGTCGCCAGTTCTCAGATAGCGTTTGCAGATCCACCAGCTCGGACAGCCCACCCGGGTCGGAAGCATCGCCCAGTAGAAGACGGGTTACTCTTGATACCGGCCAGTCCGGGCAGGGTCGGTCGACCAATTCGATTACATCGCCAGCCCGTACCTTCCCGGGTCCGACCACACGGTAATACCAGCCACCCCGACCGGTTCGAACGACGTCGGTAACCATGTCCGGTGCTTCAAAGCGGTGGCCCAGCTTCCAACATGGCTTGCGCCCCTGGCTGACCTCCACTAGACCCGTACCCAGCCGAAATCGGTCACCGATGCAAACATTGGTTTCCGTCAGGCCGCTCGAAGAGACGTTCTCGCCAAAGGCGCCGGGAGAGCGCAAGTGCTGCGCCAGTTCTGGGCGCTCGTTCAACCAATGGGCATAGTGATCGTTCGCATAGTGCAGTATCGCCTTGTCGACACCGCCATGCTTCTCTTGGTCGGCCTGGTGGTCGCCCTCCAGACCCAACATACCTATCGCCACCGAGCCCTCCACCAGTTGCTTGCGGTAAGCGCTGGCCTCACCCTGGGGGCCAAACGGCCGGACCTCCCCGGTTCTGATCTGATCAACGAGCGTTTTCATAGGGAGTGAATGTCTGAAGGATGTGCTGCTTAAGTAGCCACAAGGCTGTGCGGAAAACAGGCGATCGCGTCTTAGTTGCCAGCCAACAACGTCAATCGACGCGCCTCAACTCGAAGTACCGGTCAGCGTCTTCTGCTTACTCGACCTGCCAACCATTCTACGCCTTGTCCACAGAGCAAAGGGCAGCGTGAGGACCGTGTTGATCAGCAAACCGACGACAACTCCGAAAGTCCATCCGCCAAGGGTCAATGGCACACCGGGGTCGAAGTTGCTGACAACCTTCTCCAGATAGCGATACCTCTCTGGATGCAGCATGTACATCGTCTGACTCAGCAAGTTGCCATTTTCGAATACGGCCATACCCGCCTGCAAATGTTCATATTGGTCAAGTGTTGCCAGTTTCTGTAAAGCATCCTTTCTGACACTTGCAACGTCGTTCTGCATATGGTGCTCGACCAGTGCCCGAACGCTCGGATATCCATACTCCCGCGCTGTCGCCTGATACCCATCGACCTGCCATTTGGTCGACTCATACAAACCAGACAAAAACTGATGATAGTGGTCTGCCAACTGGGGTACTTGCAATGCGAGAATGAGCGCTGCCCCAAATACCAGCTTGTCTAACAATCTTCCGATCACGTTTCTTCCTCGCACCGGAGTCCAACGGGGAATCTATTCTAGGGCCTGTTCACACTACGCGAGGCTGCGCCTCGCGTAGTGTGAACAGGCTATGGGTAACTCTAGATCGAAAGCACCTTTGGCCAGTCAGCCGGCACGTTGCAAGCTACCCGCTATCACAGCCAACCAGCCAAGCGCAGCGGAAGTGCGCCGCAATACCACCAAATTCAGATCGGCGGCTCCGAGCTGCTCGGATATGTAGCTCAATTCATGGTCGGATTGCAGGGCGACGCATCATCGATCGCTCAAGCAATAAGCTAGTGGCGAATCCCGTCATTCGACGTAAAATCCACTCCATGCCTGCCTCAGCTCCGTGTCTCGTCGACACCTTCAACGTCGGCCCCGAACCGACGGCCCCCGTGGTCCTGATCCCCGCCCACAACGAGGCCGAGACCATCAGCAGCGTAGTCGAGGCAGTGCGCCGCCACACCGGCTGGCCGGTGGTGGTTGTCGATGATGCCAGTGGCGACCAGACCGCGGTCGCCGCCCGCACCGCCGGTGCCCTCGTCTTGGTGTTACCGGAATCCCTGGGTGCCTGGGGCGCCGTACAAACGGGTATTCGGTATGCGCGTGATGCCGGCTATGGATGCGCGGTAACCATGGATGCCGACGGCCAGCACCTGGCCGATAGCCTGCCTGGCTTGGTCTCGCAGTTGGAGCATGGCGACCTGGATGTCGTAATCGGCTCATGTCCCGAGCGCCTGAGCCGGCCGCGCCGTTGGGTCGGCTGGGTTCTGCGCTCGCTGACCGGCATGCAGATCGAGGACCTGACCTCGGGGCTACGTGCTTACAACGCCGCTGCTCTGGCCCTGTTGGATTCCCCGGACGCCACCCTGCTGAAATTTCAGGACCTGGGGGTGCTCTTGCTGCTGCGGTCGGCGCGGCTGCAAATCGGCGAGTTTCGCGTCTCCATGGGCCGGCGTCTGTACGGCCGTTCGCGGATATTCTCGTCGTCGTCGAGGATTCTGTACTACCTCGCCTACAACCTCGTGCTCTGCTTGGGTAAGAGGCGCAGTTGATGGGGGAATACCAACCACTTTGGGGGATCCCCCAAGTGGCGCGGCGTCTTCCCGGCAACCAAGACTAGTGGGCCAAGCGGATAATTCTGTAACGCTCAGAGCCACTGTGCGAGCGCGAATCAAGGCGCGTTTCGCAGGCAATGGCCCGCGCCCTTGGCAAGAAA
>JANQRK010000102.1 GCA_028284585.1 Chromatiales bacterium | reverse complement strand
CCAGCCGCAGTGTACCAACGCCTACCCGCTGACCTAGTGGGCCAAGCGGATAATTCTGTAACGCTCAGAGCCACTGTGCGAGCGCGACTCCGTGTTGCGTTTCTTGCCAAGGCGCGGCCATTGCCTGCGAAACGCGCCTTGATTCGCGCTCGCACAGTGGCTCTGAGCGTTACAGAATTATCCGCTTGGCCCACTAGGTCAGCGGGTAGGCGTTGGTACACTGCGGCTGGAAGACCTTGATCGCCCCCCATGGGGTCGCGGGCCTAGCTATCCAGTTGGTTGAGGTAGTTGGTCGTGTCCGGATTGTTAGAGAAGTCTACCCTCCGGATGCGTATCGCTGGTCAGTCATGCTGGCCGGCCTGGTCAATGGCGAACTGGTGTGCCACGCGGCCGCTGCGTGAACCGCGCTGGCGCGCCCAGCGCAGTGCTGCAAGTTGGGTGGCCTGGTCGCCGCAGCTTCCGGCTGCTAGACGCCGCAGCCAGTGCTCGACGATCTTCAGGTAGTCCTCTTGCGAATAAGGGTAGAACGATAGCCAGAGGCCAAACCGTTCGGACAGAGAAACCTTCTCTTCGATTGCGTCGCCCGGGTGGATTTCGCCATCGATGACCTGTACGTCCTGGTTGTCGGCTTTTGCCTCGGGAAGCAAATGGCGACGATTGGAGCTGGCATAGATCAGTAAATTGTCCGCCGGGGCTGCGATTGAGCCGTCCAATACGGCCTTCAAAGACTTGTACCCTGAATCATCTGCTTCGAAAGAGAGATCATCACAGTACAACAGGAAGCGCTCGCTGCACTGGTCGAGTGCCGCGACTATCTCTACCAAATCGACCAGGTGTTCTTTCTCGACTTCGATCAGTCGCAGGCGACCATCGGCAAAGTGGTTGAAGACGGCCTTAATCAGCGTTGACTTGCCGGTGCCGCGTGCTCCCCAGAGTAGCGCGTTGTTGGCCGGCCGGCCGTTCACGAACTGTTCGGTATTGCGCAGGATTTCTGCCTTCTGGCGATCGATGCACAGCAGGTCGTCTAGTGACACACGGTGCGGGTTGCCGACCGGCACCAGGCGCATACCGTGCTGGTCATGGCGCCAGCGATAGGCATCGTAGGTCCAGTCAGGCGCAGCGGCGCGCCCCTCGAGCAGTGCCTCCCAACGCTCGAGCAAGCGGTTTGCACGAGTGAAAAACTCGTCTTCTTGGCTCACCTTTTGCCACTCTCAGACAATTGTACATGCGGAAGATAATCGATGGGCGCCGGTTGTGCATCGGCGCACATGGCTGTGGCCAGTCAGGCCGGATCTAAGGGCCGCCGAAGATCCGCACTTGGGTGATGATCAAGCATCGATGCGTCGGTATTTGATTCGATGTGGGTTGACTGCGTCTTCGCCGAGGCGTCGCTTCTTATCTTCCTCGTAGTCGGCGAAGTTACCCTCGTACCAGACCACTTCGGAATCGCCCTCAAAGGCCAGGATGTGGGTTGCGATCCGGTCCAGGAACCAACGGTCGTGAGAAATGACCACGGCACAGCCGGGGAAGGCGAGCAGGGCCTCTTCCAGGGCGCGCAGCGTCTCGACATCGAGATCGTTGGTGGGTTCGTCGAGCAGTAGGACATTGCCCCCCGACTTCAGCAGCTTGGCGAGATGGACCCGGTTGCGCTCACCGCCGGAGAGATCGCCGACCCGTTTTTGCTGATCCGATCCGCGAAAGTTGAAACGTGAGCAATAGGCACGTGACGGCATCTCGAAGCGACCTACCGTAATGATTTCCTGACCATCAGAGATCTCCTCCCAAACGGTCTTTTTACCGTCCAGGTCATCGCGGCTCTGGTCGACATAGGCGAGTTGCACCGTTGGGCCGATGCGCAGCTCACCGCTGTCCGGCTTTTCTTGTCCGGTGAGCAAGCGAAATAGGGTGGTCTTGCCGGCGCCGTTCGGGCCGATGACTCCGACGATGCCGCCCTTGGGCAGATTGAAGGTCAGGCCTTCGTACAGTAGCTGGTCGCCATAACCTTTTTTCAGCGCATTAGCTTCGATCACCAGGTCACCCAGGCGTTCGCCGGGCGGAATATAGATCTCGTTTGTCTCGTTGCGCGATTGAAAGTCACTGCTCTGTAGCTCTTCGAAACGCGCAAGACGGGCCTTGCTCTTGGCTTGGCGCCCCTTCGGATTCTGCCTTACCCAATCGAGCTCCTGTTTCATCGCCCGGATACGGGCCTGCTCTTGCTTCTGTTCTTGCTCGAGGCGGGCCTCTTTTTGTTCGAGCCAGGACGAGTAGTTGCCCTCCCAGGGAATGCCGTGGCCGCGGTCTAGTTCGAGGATCCAACCGGCTACATTGTCGAGAAAATAGCGATCGTGGGTGACTGCGACCACGGTGCCTGAGTATTCGAGCAGGAACCGCTCTAGCCAAGCCACGGATTCGGCGTCCAGGTGATTGGTGGGTTCGTCGAGCAGGAGCATGTCCGGTTTCGACAGCAGCAATCGACACAAGGCCACCCGACGCCGCTCGCCGCCGGACAGGGTCTTCACATCGGCATCCCAGGGCGGCAGGCGCAGTGCGTCGGCGGCGACCTCGAGCTGACGTTTCAGGTTGTGGCCGTCGGCGGCCTGCAGGATGTTCTCCAGCTCGGCCTGGCGTTTGGCTAGCGCATCAAAGTCGGCATCTGGCTCGGCATAGGCAGCATAGACTTGGTCGAGTTCGGCCATCGCCTCCTTGATGTGCCCCAGTGCGTGTTCGACGTTGCCACGTACGTCGAGATCCTCATCGAGCTGGGGTTCTTGAGACAAGTACCCGACCTTGGTGCCGGGCTGTGGGCGGGCCTCGCCGTCGATCTCGGCATCGACCCCGGCCATGATCCGGAGCAGCGTGGATTTGCCTGCGCCGTTGAGGCCGAGCACGCCGATCTTGGCGCCGGGGAAAAACGAGAGTGAGATGTCGCGCAGGATCTGCCGCTTGGGCGGCACGATTTTGCTGACGCGGTTCATCGTGTAGATGTACTGAGCCATGGTTGCCTGCCGGTACCCCTGGGTAGAATGCAGGTCGCGATTGTACACAGACCGCTAGGGCTCAGGTACAGTCGGCGGGGCACTCCACGATGCTGGCTGAGGACCTTAGCCGGACCTGGGGTCGTGTAGTTCGGCCGCTTGCAAGGTGTTCTCCAGCAGGCAGGCCACGGTCATCGGACCGACCCCGCCGGGCACAGGTGTGATCCAGCCGGCCTTTTCGGCGACCGCACGGGTGTCGACATCACCACACAGGCTACCGTCGTCTAGGCGGTTGATCCCGACATCGATAACCACGGCACCGGGCCTGACCCAATCCGCCTGGACGAAGTTGGGCACGCCGACCGCAGCGACCAGCACATCGGCACCATGTGCCTTGGCGGCCAGGTCTTTGGTTTTGCTGTGGCAAACGGTTGCGGTGCAGCGTGCCATCAGTAGTTCGAGGAACATCGGCCGGCCGACGATATTCGATTGGCCGATGATCACCGCATCCTTGCCCACCAGATCGATTTCGGTGTGGGCCAGTAGTGCCATTACCCCGCGTGGTGTGCAGGGTCGCAACAGCGGCTGGCGCAGCACCAACCGGCCTATGTTGTAGGGGTGGAATCCGTCGACGTCTTTGGTCGGCAGGATGCGTTCTGTGACCGTGTCCGGATCGATTTGGTCGGGTAAAGGTAGCTGGACCAGGATGCCGTCGACGTCCTCTCGCGCATTGAGTTGGTCGATCACATCCAGCAATTCGGACTGGCGGGTCGAGCTGGGGAGAACCAGGCGTTCGGAGTGTATGCCGACCTGCTCACAGGCCCGCTGCTTGTTGCGCACGTAGACTTGCGAAGCGGAGTTGTCGCCGACCAACACGACGACCAGGCCCGGATGGCGTTGACCGGCTTGCAGGCGGCCCTCGACCCGCCGCTTGACCTGCTTGCGTAGGTCGGCGGCTACCGATTTTCCATCCAGGATGCGGGCGCTCATGAGAATCCTCGAGGTCGTTCAGCGAGGGCGTGGATGATAGCAGAGCGGCTCTGTGACATTGACGGAAATCAGCCTACCGCGTACCATTTTTCCGTCTCGCATATTCTGCGAGGAATCAATCGGGGTATAGCGCAGTCTGGTAGCGCGCCTGCTTTGGGAGCAGGATGTCGGGAGTTCGAATCTCTCTACCCCGACCAAGTTCAAGTTGCGAACAATCGGCCGCGGGGAGGGACGACACTTCAGTGTTTGCGACCGCTCCGGGCCAGGCAAGCGATGTTAGTTTCTCTGCCCCGATAGCTCAGCTGGATAGAGCAACGGACTTCTAATCCGTAGGTCGGGGGTTCGAATCCTCCTCGGGGCGCCACAGAATGTCTTCTTATTCAGGTACCTATCCAAGCCCTTCCGGCTGCGCTGCTCTAAGAAACCGAACCTGGCTCATCCACCGATGTTCCCTTAGGATTCTGCGGGCGGCCGATACTGGTAACAGGTAACCTAGAGGGGAACGGGGATGGACGAGCAAGATGAAGAATACCTACCCGACGACCTTCAGTTTGATCTCCAGGACCTGCTGACCGTCGCCGAGGTATGTAAGGCGCTCAAGATCTCGAGATCAACCCCGTATATCAAACCGGTCGATCATTCCTCGATCCTGGCACCCCGGTAATAGCGAACTTTCTTCTTAGTTCGCTCGTCAGACCCCGGCTGCCTGCTGTCTTCCATACTCAGTTCCGCGCCCCGGTATCGCTTGGTCTTGACCTCGATTTTCTTGCTCCATTCTGCCCCGGCATGTTCGAGGAAGGCTTCGATTAATCCCTTGATGTTTTCGTCATTCGTTGACTCGTACAGATCCACCATCCGCGCACCCAAGTCACTGGCAGAAATCTTCATCGAGCTTTGCTGAGACGCAGGCAAACTCCGCCTGATCTCAAAAAAGAGGTTTGCCATGTAGTGATCAATTTCCATAAGCGCCGCCAAAGAACCCAACGTCAACAAAGTTGACGGCTAGATGCATGCAGAGATAAGGGGCGATCTGTGAAGGGATTCCCACTTTCAGTCAATCGCATCGTTCCTGCCCCGCGTTCGCCCGACCCCCGCCCCGGTCCTAGATCTGTACCCCGAGTCCCAGCACCCTTAACCCCGATCGCCGCTCACAGAGCAGCATAGCCAGAGCCGGACCCCCCTGATTGGACAGTGAATGGACGACGATAAGTGCTTCCTCCAAGATGAGCGAGACGCTCTGGAGAGAAGCGATGAAACGGAAAAAACGTAATCATTCCCCCGAGTTCAAGGCCAAGGTTGCCCTGGCGGGGATCCAGGGTGACCTGACGATGGAGAATGATTTTTTAGAACGCGGGCTCGAACGGATTCACGGGCCCGGAGGAAAGAAATGGTAGACCGCAAGGATCCGCTACCGGTGACTCGACAATGCGCGTTACTGGATCTGCCGCGCTCGACCTCATACCACGTGCCCAAGCCGGTGTCCGATGAGGAGCCCACACGGATGGTGCTGATCGATCGTTGCCACTCAAAGCATCCGTTCTACGGCAGCCGCCGCATCCGCGACTGGCTGGAGGACCAAGGCCATCAGGTCAATCCTAAGAAGGTCCAGCGCCTGATGCGTAGGATGGAGCTGATGGCGCAGTATCCGAAGCGCAACCTCGGTCTGGCGAATCAGGCGCACAAGGTTTACTCGCACCTGCTGCGCAATCTGATCATCGATCGTCCGAATCAAGTCTGGGCCACCGACGTGACCTATATCTCGATGGCGCGGGGCTTCGTGTATCTGGTCGCAATCATGGATTGGTACTCGCGGAAGGTGCTGTCGTGGCGTGTATCCAACACGCTCGACGCCAGTTTCTGCGTCGAGGCCTTGGAGGAGGCAATCGAGACCCACGGCACACCGGAGATCTTCAACACCGATCAGGGCAGCCAGTTCACCAGCGACGACTTACTGGTGTTCTCAAGCGTCACAACATCCGCATCAGCATGGACGGCAAGGGCCGGTGGGTCGACAACGTCTTCGTCGAGCGCTTGTGGCGCAGCGTGAAGTATGAGGAGGTGTATCTGAGGGTTTACGACAGCATCACTGCTGCACGCGCATCATTGGGTCGATACTTCGCGTTCTACAACACGGAGAGACGCCACCAATCGCTTGACCGCCGCACGCCAGACAACGTGTACTACGAACTTGCTGCCAAGCTGGCGGCATGACCACGGGATGCACTTATCGCGCTGTCCTATATTCGGGGTCCACTTCTGCCGGCCAGCCGGCGTTTTTAGGCTCATCAATGCGTCAGTGTATGTATGGATGGGTTCTACCCCGAAACCACGGACATTTTAAAAGTTGAATCCGCGGCTTATTTGCCAATGTTCGCCGAAACGAGTTGACGCAAGGGGTTTGGAGGTATGGATCAGGCTGATGACTGGCTGTTCGGAAAACTTGCCGATGCCTATGAACCCGAAAATGGTGCGGCGGGGATTCCTCGTGGGCTGTTGACTGTGAGGCAAGTGTGTACGCTGGTCGACGTTTCTAAGAACACCTTGTACTCCTGGATCGCCGAGGAGGAATTTCCGCGTCCCAAACGATTCGGGGCCTCGAATATCCGCTGGCTGGAGAGTGATGTTCGGGCGTGGCAGCAGGCTCGCGGCCAAGGTCCTGCGCCCTGACATCACAAGGCCAATACTCACCCCAAAATGAAATGCGCGGTTCGGGCACTGTTTCCAGATGTTCGGTAGCCAAGCCAAAGGACGGTGGGGATCGTCCATATGGTGCCTAGCTGACTTGACCTATGAGAGTCGGTGCTAGCTTGATCGCCCAGGGGGCTTGGTATGCAAGCCGCGTTTTCGGCTCACTCGATCAATTCCCTCGCAGTGCTGCGATACTAACTCTCCAGGCTCAGTCGGCTTTGGCTAAGACGGCAACAGTTACCCTGGTGGCGTACGGTGAATTATTCCCGGCCGGGACCCTCCAGCGAGCTTCTGCATGCGAGGTCGAACTTTGATTGGCGTCTTGTTGACGCAATCCTGCTAAACCTCCGCGCCGCGCGAGTTGGGAAAACCGCGGCGCGTGGGTGCACGGGCTGCAATCTCACGAGAAGAAAAAGAGGAAAGGTTCGATGGACAACGGTCGTTTTTGTATTCTTTTGAGTTGTGTGATGGGCTTCATCTTCTTGGTGATGGGCGCCGGACTCTTCGTGTAAGAGGCCAAGGCACTCTCCCCACTCCGCACGCAGTATCTCCCACGATGCTAAGCTGTAGGGCTGAGCAAAAGCTGGACCAACGATGTCCTACAATGCGGCGCCGGAACAGGCGAGCGGATTGCCATGCGCCTCTGTTCCGGCTCCACCTCCATATGCCCGGCCAACCCACTGCCCCGCGAGGTTAGAGGTTAGGTCTATGGGCCCCAAGCCCTCCGGCACGGCTCCCAACATGGGGTCGACCCCCCGATTGGCAGGCCTCGGCACATCCAGAACATCAGGTCTGAAAAACCTTTGGTCGTGCCCGATTCACCCCGGTGCGAGGCGAGACTTAAAGTGAAATGACCCGTCGACCAGGTCGAAGTGGGACCCGAAGCTGATGCCGCCCGCCTCACCGATTCTTCGGCCAGCCAGCCGCCACCGAATCCAGAGAGTCTTGGGCAGCAGCAAAGGTGCTTTTAATATCCGCTCGCGCCAAGGGAAAAATTCCATCATCTCAGCCACTTGGGCGCATTTTTTGACTTAACTTTCAACCTTCGTATAATCGCTGATTAGTCGGCGCGGTGATTCTCAATTGCCGTGAGTGGCATGGGGGATAATCGGGCCGCGACAACTGACCGTACGGGCTGCACGAACCAACCGAACGGAGGACCTGATGGACAACACTCGTTTTTATATTCTCCTTGGCTGCGTGATGGGCTTCATAGCTTTGGTAATGGCTGCCGGATTATTTCTATAAGACCTAGCTGACTGTTGACAGAAGCCGCCCACACGATGTCGACAACTGCCGGCCAGGCCTCGAACCTTGCCTCAGTGGCGCAAGTGACGCCCCTCGGCGCAGCGGACCAGCGGATGCAAAGTCTCGCTTGCGCCTCATCGCTGTTACCAGTAGGCCGGCCCTCAGCTCTGGGACGATAAGGGCGTGGCCGGCTGCTGGGCTAGGTGCATTGGCGTATTCTCTTGATCTAAGCCAGGGTTCCATTGCAAATGCTGCTGGTGGAGTTTGGGCTTCAGTTTCTCTGGCCGCATGCATTGGATTTGTCAGACCTTGGTTGCATAGAGTGCGTCCCCATCTGGGGCGAGTTCCGTTTCGTCGGTGTACGCTTAGCGTGAATATGGGTAAACTCCGGTGTAGTTGGCACTTGGTATGGGTGCCAATTGGGCCATTTAAGCGGACGGGTTCATGCGCAGGCCAATCGGTCCTGCACCGCTGTAAAAATTTAACCGATCGCAATGGTGGGCGTAGCTCAGTTGGTAGAGCCCTGGATTGTGATTCCAGTGGTCGTGGGTTCGAGCCCCATCGTCCACCCCATTTTTTAAACCCCCTAATAAATCAACAACTTAGAGATTCTCGGGAGCCGTGAGGGAGTACAAACGGTAGCCCAAAAGGGAGTACACGGGGGAGTGCAAGACCCTCCGCTGGGCGTCCGTAGGTCGAGGGGGTAGGGTGACGGCCCGCAGACTACCTGCAGCGCGCGTAAGAGCGCGTACAGTCCAGCCCACCGACGCCCTTACGCTGGCCAAAGTCGGCGGCTCGGGCTTCTCCCGCCGTCCACCCACCGCACACAAAAAACCCCGCACTGTGGCGGGGCCTGCGGTGTGTATCGGGCTTAGGTTGCTTAAACCGGGACTATCTCCATTAGCCACCCAGCAACCTCCCACCAGGTATCTTCGGAGACCTTCGGCCAGTCGGCTGCAAAGGTCGCATTGAGCCACTGGTCAATCTCATTGTGGGCCGTGGGCCATTCCTCGATATCCAATGGGTCGATCTTCTGCACAGCTGTCGCGGCTACCAGTGCAGCCTTGGAGAACCACTCAGGGTTGGCCCCAAGGAAGCGCTTGAAGATAACCGTGTCGGTCTCTTTGAGGTTAGATGCGGCGGGGGTGTTGTACGCTGTCGATTGCATGGCTTGATCTCCTGTTTAGATTGAGCCTTGAAGTCCTGGGCCTTGGCGGCTGCAACCACCTTGGCCTGGGCACCCGATCAGGTGCATTAATCAGCGTACACCAACTTTCCCGCACTGTGTGGGAAGTACAGGTACAAGACGCCCGCAGGAAGCGGAGCGACTACCCGTAGCGTCCCTATATGGTCACCCCGCCGTCACACCGGACGATTGCAAGGCTGGATCGCAGCCCATGCCCTGGCTACAACTTTATTCAGGTTGCCTTGGCTCAGGTGCTCTAGCTCATCCATCTTGCTGGCTACCGCGGGCGGGATGTCCTCACCTTGGTCGCATGCCTTGGCTTGCTGCAGGTCGATCTGTAGGACAACTGCAGCGTCCTCTATGGGTAGGTCCTTGGCACTGCGGAAGCGTGCGAACTCGCTGGGGTACTGGCGGTGAGTGGTTCCGTTCGTGAAGGTGTTGTCTGTGTTGCTCATGGGTGTTGGTCCTGGGCAGCTTTGCTGCCGGTGAATGTGCCCCGCATGCGCGGGGCGGATTGGATTGGATGGTGTGGTACTTGGCCGTTTGATTGGCCGGGTACGGGGGAGATACCTGGGGGACCAAGGAAAGGCCGAATTCCGGCTTTTCGTCGGCCTGCAGGCCCCATTCTTATAGGGGTGAACCGGCACAAAATTGCGACCCCTAGGCCTTCCTATTGGGTACGAGTTTTTGTGCCGGTTTGGGCCTATAAAACCGTTACCCGTGGGCGACCTGTTCGGCGATCCGTGAAGGCAGCTTGCGTGCCCCTGACTCGTAGCTGCGAATGGCTCGCTCAGAGACCCCGAAGTGGTTGGCAGCGTCCTGCTGTGTCCAGCCCAGCAGCCGCCGGTACTCTGCCAGCGGCGTACCTTGGTACTTGACTCGATCCCCGAAGAACTTGGGGGCCGGGGTCTTGTTGATGACAGACGCCTTGGACCGCAGGGCCGACCTTGGGTCTCTTTCGTTGAGTCTTACGATCTTGGTCACGAAGTAGGACGATAGGTCATCCTCTAGTGTCTGCAGGTTGACCTCCGCAGCGTTGCTAAACCCCTGGACAGGATCAGCACTGCCAACCCTCCACAGGGCGTAACCCCCGGTGGCCGGCTGCGGTGACTTGCCACCCTTGTCCATCTTGCTGCGGCGGCCTGCATCAGCAAGTAAGTCATACTCGAACTCTCGCGCCTTGTGCTCATCGTAGGCACGCAGCTTGCGCCACAGCGTGACCAGCTCAGAGCGGCTGTACAGTCTCGACATGATGCGGTGGGTCCAGTCGTCTGCGTACAGGTCTGCCAGGATGCTATCGGGTATTGGCTCGTGGAGTGGTGGGACTTCGGTGTATGGGACGTAGGGAGCGTTAGCGAGTGTGTAGGGTTGGATAGGTGCGATGTTGTGCATGGGTACTTCCTTGGTGCATTGCGCACCGGTGATTGCCCGGACCGGGAAGGTCTGGGGCGGAGTTGGTGATGGTTGGTGAAGCACGTCGGTCCGATGGGACGTGCGTAATGTTCGGCAGTTTGGTTGGCACGTTGCCGTGACGTGTATAGGTGCAGTGCTTTAGACTGCATCTGGCATTCAGTGGCAGATCGCCGTGACAGGTATTGCGACCTTAAGAGACAATCGCCAAGACGCCATCTGGGGTGCCAGCCGTTTTGCACGCAGTCATCGGGGAACGGTCGTCGCAGGGTCGGAACTGAAACACGAGCGATCTGGCGTCAGGATTATTTACAGTTCACTTGCTTGGCCATTGGACTGTGAAGAACGATTTTCCTAGGGTCAAACACTTAGTGATGCTGGCACTCATCCTGCATCGTCTTGTTCGTTAGAGTCTCAAGTGCAGTATCCAACTTGAGCAAGCATCCGGCTCGGCCTGCTAGAGGGACTTTGAAAATGAAGAAACGGTTCAGCGGTTTCGCGGTCGCCGCCAGTCTCTTAGCGATACTTGGTTTCGCTCCTATTCCGTCGTCGGCTGTTCCTGTTGCGTGCCCCAATTTTGGAGCATGTACGGTGAGCAATACCACGGCGACGATCGGCCTGGATAGTTCAAGCCCTCGTAGAGATGAATTACGCGAATGGTCGATCAACGGGCTCGACCATCTTTGGAGCACCCAGTGGTCGGTTCGCACCGGCGGTGTGACAAACACGCTGGATTTTGCTTCAACAGCCACTGCGGATGAGGACACCGACACGTTGGCAACCACAAAGTCGACCAGCGACTTCGAGATTTCCTTCGAATATGTGCTCGCCCCGGATGGACTTTCCATTGCGGAAACCGTAACGCTGACCAATACCACGGGCTCGACTGCGGACTTTCGAGTATTCGGTCGCACTGATTACGATCTGGCCGCGGGTAGCTCCGGCGAACTCGGCGTGTTCGACCCGACGACGAACACCTTCACCCAAACTGATCCCGCCAACCCGGAATTTATTGCGACCTGGACGGCGAATAGCCTGATCTCCGGCTGGCAGATGCCCTTGAGTACCTTCGATTCATCAATTGATGCGCTGTCGAATACGTCCCTGTCTGCCGGACCGTTGGACATTAGGTTCGCTTTCTCTTTCGACACAACGCTCTCGTCCCAGGAAAGCGTGACATTTTCGACGACCAAAATGATCACGATCGTTCCCGTTCCCGAACCGGGTTCGGTCGCGCTGTTCGGCCTGGGCGGGCTGATGGTTGTCGCATGGAGTCGGAAATCCGGAGTAAGGCGGGGGCGCAGTTCGAAAGAGCCGGTATTGGTATCATGATCGTTCAGCGATCTTGCCGGGTCAGCTCACAGTGACCTGACCACGGCGATACCCGGCGGGCACTGCGTCGTTGCTGTGCGGCAAACCTACCACGTTGCGTGGCCAGGCGCTTGAGGTAGCTGGCTGAATAGGTCTCCAGCTCTCGCAGCTCAGAGATGACCGAGACGGGCACCTTGTTGACACTCTCCCAGCTTTGGATGGTGGCGGCCGGTCGATCCAATAGGGACGCCAGGTGTTTGGTAGAGAGACTGCGGCGAGATCGCCACGCCTCCAGGTCAATTATCTTCATGCAGTTGTTCTCCGTGTTGGTTAGTCAGAGGGCAGTAGCCCTTGCCGGTAATCGGGGGCGGGTATGTCGCGGTCGTTGCGGATCGATACGGGACCGGTTGGGCGGTACACGTCGGCAAGCCACTCGCTCACGGTCACCATGCCGTCCCGCGTGCGGTCTCCCTGGGGGCGCAGCACAACGCGCTGCCGCTCGTCATCACTCAGACCATTGAGCACTAGCTCTAGGTTCGACTTGCTGTCCTCGGGAACCACCCCGATGCGTCCGTAGGTTGACCCGGTAGGACCAAACAACACGACCTCCCACCACTGTGCATTGCTCATGGTTCCCATCCTCCGTTGTTATCCAGCAACCGCCACGGTGTCCTGGCGAACATCTCATCGACGGCCTTGGGATCACCGCGTTGAACGCCCTCGAACAGCTCCTGCTCTTGGAGTCGTAGACGTGCCTGCAGATCACGCTTAGCGCGAATGACAGCCGCGTAGTGTGCGGGTGATAGGCGTACACCTTTGCGTGGCACTATTGGTCCTCCCCCGATATCTCAGCCATTGCGGACTGCAGGGCGTCTCGCTGTTCCGCGTTCATAGGCTTGGGGGTGAATCGCTTCCTCAGTCGGCCCAGTTCCTGCAGCTCAGAGAACGGCGGTATGGGCTGACTGAATGACTCATCGCGCCAGTGCGGTAATGCCCTAGGTGCCTTGAAGGGGCAACCCTTGCCCTCGATGTAGCCGTCCAGGGTCTCCCGCGTGAATGACACTGTGTCGAACTTTGGGTCGTACCCCAGGGATTCATGCACGAGGTCTGCAAGGACATCCACGGCCATCCGTGCGATGGCGACATGGTCATAGTAGCGGCCGGTGTGATAGCACAGCGCTCTGGCTGACCATTCGAGCAAGGCCCGGGTGTGTTCATCGATTGGTAGGCTGTCACGGCGGCCAGGGCCGGGTTGTGCCGGGACGTATTGGGCAGACGTTACGCCGCTCGGTAGGTTTTCAGCGGGTGTACTCATGGTTTCTCCTAGGTGTGTGTGGTACTGGTGCAAAAAGGAACGGCCCCACGCGGGGGCCGCTAAGTCACCATTCACCAATGCAACGCACCACACGTTGTTGGTCGGTTGACGGGTGTCACCGAGGGTGTCCCCTGCCGTCATGTGGTGACGACAAGAGACACGCGCTGTGTTACCGGTCTACTCAGATCAGAAGTTGCGGGTACGCCAGCCGGGACTGTGTTGGTCCAGTAGCTCCTCCATCTCGTTCTTGGAGACTGCGCCTTGGTGGTCACCGGCGACTTGCTCGCCCATGCTCCCCATGACGCGGGGAGTGATACCGCCGTCTGGCGTGAATACTAGGGAGTGACCGCGGGTTGACCGCACGTGGACGCCATCGTGGTCTTGAAGGTCCTCTATGGTCTGGTCCAGCTCGTCTTTGGCCTGTGCGGCTTCGTCGCGGGTAACGTTCTCGTAGGTGATTGGCATATGGTGATTCCTTCCGGCTGCTGCCGGGGGTTGAGGGTGAATGCGCAGCGCTCGTGAGAGCGTGTGTAGGATGCGCGGTGGGTTGTTACTTTGGGTGGGCACATAGGCCCGTAGCCCCACAGATGTATGCCCCCGCAAACGGGGCAATTGCTGAGGCCGGATACGGCCAGGGCGATCGTTGGCTAGCCAATATCCGCGTTTCAGCAACCCGGCCGATGCCGTGGTTGGCGGTGCTCACGTAGCTTTGGGGGGACTTGGAAGTTCAAGTAGCGTGCAGCACGAGAGAAAGCGCCGTCCGGGAACGACCCCGGTTTATGTGCTGGAACGCTTTAGTTCGGTCGAGTGGCTCCTTGGCATAGCTACCGGCCACTGACGACGTAGTTCAAACCGCTGATCGGTAGAGATGCTTAATCGCCAAGGGTAATAGAGTTGCGAGATCGAACGCTCCCGTTTAGCCAATTGTTTTGCTAAACCGTAGGGTTCAAGAAGTTCCGGTATCCTGCCTTGGAGCACGAGAAGGCTCTTCGCTGTTTCGAGTGGAATTGGGCTGAAGACCTGTGCCAGTTTACGAGGAGCAACTGGCATGAGGAAGCATCGTGGACGGCAACGAAATTCTA
>JANQRK010000067.1 GCA_028284585.1 Chromatiales bacterium | reverse complement strand
CGAGCAGCAACGCCGTTGGACGGGAAAACGGCCCCGTCCCTTTGGGTTGCGCCCCAAAACACGCCATGCGGCGTTGCTCGTCGTTCATTTAGACTCACTAAATCGCTCTCCTCGCTCCTTGCCTGGCACGTTTTGGGGCAGCAAGGCTGCGTCTCACGTAGTGTGAACAGGCCCTAGGATATGCGTGGCTCCTTATCGACCTCACGCACCCGTGCTAGTTTGGTCGGGAGGGTATGCACTGAAGGGAGTGAGGAATGCGGGCGGTTTTTCTGGATTTGGCAAGCCTCGCCGCTGAAGACCTCGATCTGTCGGGCTTTGCCGCATCGGTCGACAACTGGCAAAGCTACCTAGCCACGACTGAGGCACAACGTCTTGACCATATCTGCGATGCCGATATCGTCGTAACCAATAAGGTGGTGCTGGATGAGGCAGTGCTGCGCCGTGCGCCACGATTGAAATTGATTTGCGTGACCGCGACGGGTTTCAACAACATTGCCCTGGATACTGCTCGCGAGCTGGGTATCGTGGTGAGCAATGTTGTGGCCTACGCCACGGCCAGTGTTGTGCAGCATGTGTTCGCGCTAATGCTGGCCCACCACACCAGACTGTTCAGCTATACCAGGGCGGTGCAGCGCGGTGACTGGAGCCGTAGCCCCCAATTCTGCCTGCTTGACTATCCGGTGCGCGAGCTGTGCGGTAGGACGCTGGGTATCGTCGGCTACGGCGAACTTGGCAAGGGGGTGGCGCGGCTCGCTGAGGCATTCGATATGCGGGTGCTTATCGCGCAACGGCCAGGCAGTGAGCTGGCCTCGGATCGGGTCGCGCTCGATCAGCTCTTGTCTACGGCCGATGTAGTCAGCCTGCATGTGCCATTGCTCGATACTACTCGCCAGTTGATTAATGAACGAGCCCTGCGACTGATGAAGCCCGATGCACTGCTGATCAACACGGCGCGCGGCGCCGTGGTCGACAGCCTGGCCCTGGCCGAGGCCTTGCGAGATGGCCAGATCGGTGGCGCAGCGCTCGATGTGCTCGACACAGAGCCGCCAGCGCCAGAT
Organism: Chromatiales bacterium; assembly: GCA_028284585.1. Classification (GTDB taxonomy): domain Bacteria; phylum Pseudomonadota; class Gammaproteobacteria; order Chromatiales; family Chromatiaceae; genus Thiosocius. The sequence goes on along the minus strand of JANQRK010000067.1, from coordinate 18,131 downwards.
CACCCGTTACTCGACCCAGATGTCCCGAACCTGATCGTGACGCCGCATACGGCCTGGGCCGGGCATCAGGCGCGGCAGCAGGTGGTTGACGAGACTGTTGCAAACATTCAGGCATTCGTAGCCGGTCGACCACGCAACCGGGTGGCGTAAGCGGCTGCTTCGGCTCAAGGGTTCTTTGGCGGCGGCCCAAGGGCGACCAGCGGGCGCAGTCAGAGCTGTTCACGACGACCCGTCATCAGCGGGCGCATGGCACTGAGCAGATTGGCGAACAGCTGGGGATGAGCGTCGGCCTCACGGGCGAGCAGCGTCTTCATGTACGCACGCTGGGTCGGGGCCTGGAAGCAGGCCGGGCAAGAGTCGGGGATAACCGGAAAACCGGCCGTTGCCGCGTATGCCGCGGTCTGTGATTCGCGCGCGTAGACCAGCGGGCGGATCACCCGCAGGTCGCCAGCGTCGATCAAATAGTGTGCCTTCATGGTATGCAATTGGCCCTGATGGAAGGCCGACATCAGAAAACTCTCGGCCAAATCGTCTAGGTGCTGGGCCAGGGCCAGGACATTGTAGCCGTGTTCGCGACAGGTCGAGTACATGATGCCGCGCTTCATTCGCGAGCAGTAGGCGCAGAAAGAATCGCCGTCGATTCGCGTCTTGGCCTCTTCCATGATCGGCTGGCGGCGATAGTGCCAAGGGATGCCCAGTTGATCGTAGTAACCGGTTAGAGGCGAGGGATCGAAGCCTTCGACCTCTGGGTCGACCGTAACGACACCCAGTTCGAAGTTGACCGGGGCGTAGGATCTAAGATGGCGGAGGATCGACAGCAGGCTCAAGGAATCTTTACCGCCAGAGACACCGAGCAGGATTCGGTCTCCGTCGCGGATCATGTCGAAATCGGCGATTGCTCGCCCGACCTTGCGCACCAGGGATTTCGGAGGCTTGTTTAGGGCTTGCTCAGACATGTGACGATTTTAGCCCGGGTTTGGTGTTGGCCGTACCGTTATACTGATGGCCTCTGTATTGGCTCGATTTGAGAAGACGCGTTGCCGCAACTGCTCGCCGCTCGGTTCGCCTGGAAATCCGGGCCGGCCGCTGGGTACCGAAAGATTCGCCATGGATAAATCTTCCTACCAAGTAGTGTTGACCGGTGGCCTCATCTCGGGGTTTAGCCGTGAGGCTGTATTGGTCTCGCTGGCACGCCTGTTTCAGACCTCTGCTGCCCGCTTGGTTGAAGTCATCGACGGTGATGAGTGTCCGATCGACGACCTGCTCGAGGCCGACCAGGCCGCCAAGCTTCAGCAGCGCCTCGAGCGAATGGGCGTACGGACCCGGATCGAGCGGATCGATCGGGGTTCGCAGCCGCTAAAGCGCAGTGGTTTGCACCTGCTTTCGCTGACTGATCCTGCCGAGGCCGGCCTGATGAGTTGCCCCGCCTGTGGTCACCAGCAGCTGGTCGCCAAACGCTGTGACGAATGCGGTGTGGTGTTTGCCGAATTCAATCGGCGGCGGGTCGTGGAGCCAGGGTCGTCCCGCACCGCGGCCCCGTCGAGTGCCCTGCCCAAGCCACAGGTGGCCCCAAGGCCGCGCGACATCCACGCCAACTCGGAGTGGCATGAGGAGTGGATGGACGACGGCAACGAGTTGCCGACCGAGCAGTACCACATCAACATTTTTATGGGGGCGCAGTCTGCGCACTTGAGCACCTTGTGCCAAGGGATGGTTTTGGGACGGCGTACCCGCTGGCAGTTTTCCTGGGCTGGTGGCGCAATGTTTAGCCCCTATCTGTGGGCCATGTACCGCAAGATGTGGGGCTGGGGGGCGGTGATTTTTCTTACCGAGATCTTAATCCCGGTGCTGTTGATTACTCTTGGCAGTAAAGAGGGTGTGTCCGATGCACTGGTCCCGCTGGGGATCGGGCTGGCCGTGGCAAACCGTGTCTTCTGGCCGGGGGTGCTCAAATTCCTGTACTGCCGCTACGCGCGCAACACCATCATGTTCATGAATCGGGCTGCCGCGACAACCTACGCATCTGATATTGAGATCGCGAATCGTGGGGGCACCAGTCGGACCTCCGCGTTTGTCGGCTTGGTGGTGGCTGTGGTGGTTTCACTGTTGGCTTGGAGCACAGTCGATACCCTACATGCGCGTTGGTTGCAGCCCGCCCAACCGTTCGCGACGCAAGGCTCGTCACTGGACAACCTGCCGCCATTGCCACCAGTGCCGGCAGTGCCTGGTGTGTCTGAGACAGGAACGGCGCCGACGGGCGTTGGCGGTGCGCAGCGAGAGCTACCCCTGGTCAATCAAAACAATTGGGTGTCGACCCGCAATCGGCTGCGGGTGCTAGGGCGGCTTTTGTCGGCCTGGTTCGCCGAGGGCGGGCGTGACCAGGATCCGGCGCAGCTGGACCTCGAGGCCCTGGCCCGAGTGGTTCCGCTGGAACCCGACCTACTGAAGGACGGCTGGGGCCGGCTGATCGTGTTCGAATCCGATGGCACTGGGTACCGTTTGATTTCACCAGGGCCCGATGGCGAGCCGGGTAACTCTGATGACGTCGACTACCGTCGCATCCTCAATCGTTGAGGGGGGGTCGGTCGCTAGGCCGGGCACTTGCGTACTGGCCCACTAGGGCTTCCAGCCCGCCAAGGGAAAGCGATAGGCCTTGAGCCGCCAGCGTCGGCTGTTTGCGGTGAGGCAGATACAGGCTGCCCCGCCATAGGTTCGGTTGCGTCCAGCTGCGCCTGGATTGACCACCCAGGGTACTTGGGAAGCGTCGATGGCCTGGCGATGACTGTGGCCGTAGAGGATCAGGCGAGCGCTTGGGTGGCGTTCCCGCAGCAACGAGTGGCGCCGGGCAGCCGGAGTCACTCGGTCGCCATGCTCGACTGCCAGCATGCCGCCTGGGAGGTCCAGTTTGGCTTGCAGCGGCAATTGTGAGAGCTGATTTGCAGTACCCTTCGGCCATTTGGCCGGGGTATCGTTGTTGCCACGCACGACGACGAGAGCGCTGCTGGCTTCGAGGAGCTGCGCGAGAATATCTGGGTCTCCGACATCACCGGCATGCACTGCGGTGTCAGAGTGTTGGGCAAGCTTTAAGATCGCGGGATGTAGCTGCCCGTGTGTGTCAGATAACAAAAGTAGACGCATCAAGTCTAAGCCTAGCCTTCGGGGCGGCAGTCTGTGATGCCGTATCCGCGTGTTCAAGCCCTGTGGTAAGGGCGTGCGAGATGGCGGCTGGTTGGCCGGTATGGCGAAGCGGCATAATACAACCCATGTTCTTTGCTTTCCCCGCTGTGTGGGGTCGAATCACTAAGGAGTGCCTCTGATGAGAATGATCGCCCCCATCCTTGTTCTGCTATCCACGATTGCGGCGGCGCAGGCGGCCGTACAGAGCAAGACAGTCGAGTACCAAGATGACGACACCAAGTTGACTGGTCATCTCTTTTGGGATGATGCGATCGATGGCGAGCGCCCTGGCGTCTTGGTGATTCACGAATGGTGGGGGTTGAACGAATACGCAAAAAAGCGCGCCGCGATGCTTGCTGAGCTAGGTTATGTCGCTTTTGCAGCCGATATGTACGGCGATGGGAGGGTGACCGATCAGGCGGAGCAAGCAAGTACCTGGATGCAAGAGGTGACGGCGGATGTCGAGGGTTGGCGTGAGCGTGCTCTGTTAGGTCTCACACAGCTCACGGCCAGTGGCTTGGTCAGCGGCGACAATGTCGCAGCGATTGGCTACTGCTTTGGTGGTGGTACGGTGCTGCAGATGAGCTATGGCAACGCGCCTCTGAAGGGAGTGGTCAGCTTTCACGGCTCGATGCCGGCGGCACCCGAGGAAGCCAGGGGGCAGATCGGGCCGCGTATCCTGGTGTTGCATGGTCAATCCGACAGCTTCGTGGCTCGGGAGGTTGTCGATAACTTTCGCGCCAAACTCGAGGAGGCCGGTGCCGACTGGGAGATGAATACCTACGGTGGTGTGCGCCATGGCTTCACCAATCCGAACGCCAGCCGCTTCGGAATCGAGAATCTGGTTTACGATCGGCGGGCAGACGAACGCTCTTGGTCTCGTATGCAGGGGTTTTTCGGCGAGATCTTTGATTAGCCCGAAGTTGTCAGTTTCGGGGGGGTATCGATTATGTTGGGCGAGAGCCTGAGATCGATATAGCGGCTTGTGTTCGCTGCCTGCTGCCTTTCCACGAACCCATTCAGTTACCTTTTGAAGCTCGTTCGCATCGGCTCTCAGAGAGTGCCTTGGTTAGTTGCGTTGGCTCGATTACGAATACCGCAGCAAAATTATTTGCCTCGTGACGGCCTACTGAAAACATTTCGGAAAAAACATCGGAATGTTCGTTGACTAACTCTGCCGCCAGCTTGCTGCGCAGCATTCCTGGCAAAACGACAAGGTATTGTGGCTGTCGCTGGGCAATCAACTCAAGCGAGGCTCGAGTACACAGCGAGCGTGCTATCTGAAAGCTTGCCCGTCCCGTCATCAGCGGACCAACCCCCCAGTCGGTACCGAGCAACACGGCATCCTCGGGTATGTTTTCGCGCACGAACCTGGAGACATCTGTGATCGATTCTAGCCTTGCAGCTAAGTGCCTTTTTGCTTGGGGCGAGTTGGCGCTCGCCCAGCCATAGGCGCCGGAGGCAGCAACCACCCCGGCCAGAAGGACCACTGCAACGACCCAAGTCGTGCGCTCAGGCCACCATCGCATAGCAGTGGCTAAGTGCCGAATACCGAGGCCGGCGATCAGCACAAAAAATGGCAGCAAGGGTATCCAGTAGCGGGCTGGAAAGTAGAGGCTGGAGCCGCCTATGGTCTGGTAGGCCAGAAAGGCGCCGGAGATGGCGACATACGAGCCCTCCATCAGGTTGGCCGTTCTCAGCCAGGGCAGGAATCCGACTGAGAGCAATGCTACAACGGCCAGGGCGATGATGGGTCGTGGAAGGCCGAGTCCGAGCCCGCCCAGAAAACCGTTGCCCAAACTGCTGAACAGTCCTATCGCCTGGTGTAACGGATACTCCCAGGCGGCCTCGATCCAGTCGACCCTTCCCCAATCGTCTTGGGATATCTGAATGCCGTGTTGGCCAAAGAAAAAGCTACCGGCCATGTTGTAGGTGTCGGGCGTATACAGGAGGTAATTTCTGAGTGTCCAAATAGCGAAAGGCAGCGCAGCCAAGGTGCCGGCGACAATCAAATGGATCCATTCCTCGGATCCCCGGTCGTGGCGCCGCCATGTCCTAGCGAGCAGTGCCAGGCCGAGTGCCCCGATCACAAACAGTCCCTGAAACCTCAGCAGCGAGGCCAGGGCGGCCAGCAGTGCACAAGCAACAAGAAATCCCAGATGATCGGAGACGGAGTATTTTCGCCAAAGCCACAGGGCGGCGATGCTGGCACCCAAGAAGGGTAGGTCACTGAGTATTAGGCGCAGCTGAGAAATAATCTGGACATTGCAGGCGACCAGCAAAGGCAGTAGCAGGCCAATCCATCCATAGCGCCCTGCTGAGAAGTAGCCGCGTAATATCCACAGTGTTGCGACCCCCAGCAGGGCGGCGTAGATGTGAAGGACTTGGAAATTCAGACCAAACGCGAAAATCGGAAGTGTCAGTAACCCGCTATAACCGGGGTAGTAGAGAAGATTGGGATGACCGTTGAACCAGTAACGGCCTTCCTGGACCAGGCTGAGAGCGGTGCCGATATAAATTCCTGAGTCAGGTGTGTAGCGCCATAGTGCTGGTGCCGTGGCGACGAATCCGACGGATAAACCCAGCAGGACTAGCCCTTGGCAAAAAGTCCAGCCCAAGTGTGTTGGATCGGCTCTCGTCACCAGACCGGCAATCTGTGCACTGCGCGACGACTGGTCTCAAGCCTGTGCGAAACCACGCTGCACTTATCACTGCAAATGGTCGCTTTCGCACCGAGGCTTGCAAGCAGCGGTAAGTAATGCCGAGGATTCAATAGATCGGTTCGGGGGTCGGCGACCAGGACTTCTTCCGGTTCCACAAGGTGCCTGATATTCTCAGCCGCATTCTCATCCAAGTGTAGCTCGCTCGGGCACTGTGGATAAAAGTCGGACACCAGGTACCCGATCGATGAAGCTCGTTGTTCAGATCCCCTGTTTTAACGAAGAGGCAACCTTGCCGCAGACAGTCGCGGATATCCCAAAGACCATTGATGGGATTGAGCAGATTGAGATCTTAATCATCGATGACGGCAGCACTGATAGAACCCTTGATGTGGCCCGGGAGCTCGGTGTCCATCACATTCTACGAAACAAGACCAATATGGGGCTGGCGCGTACCTTTAAAAAGGGGCTGGATGGCTGCCTGGGTGTTGGTGCTGACATCATAGTCAATACCGACGGTGACAATCAGTATGCGGGTGCGGATATCCCCAAGCTGGTGCAGCCGATTATAGATGGGCGGGCTGATATAGTTATCGGTGATCGCCAGACGGCGACGATTCCACATTTTTCGCGCTCGAAAAAGCTCCTGCAATGGTTCGGTAGCGGCATTGTGCGCAAGCTGGCGGGTATCTGGGTTCCCGATGCCGTCAGCGGGTTCCGCGCTTTTTCGCGCGAAGCGGCGATCCGTACCAATATCGTGTCGCCATTCAGCTATACGATCGAAACCGTCATCCAGGCGGGCAAGAAAGATATCTCGTTGATTTCCGTTCCTGTTGCGACCAATTCCGTGACCCGGGAGTCGCGATTGGTCAAGAGCATCCCCCATTTTATAGGGCGCCAGGTCAGCACCATCGTGCGCATGTATGCGATGTATCAACCGCTGCAGGTGTTCTTCTATATCGGTACCTTCCTCAGTGTCATCGGGTTGATCCCGTTGCTGCGATTTTTATACTTCTTCGTTACGGGCGCAGGTGATGGCCATATTCAGTCTCTCGTACTGGGCGGGATGTGTTTGTTAATGGGTTTTATCGCGTATCTGGCGGGACTGGTTGCCGATCTTATTTCGTTCAATCGGCAACTCTTAGAAACGACGTTGGAAAAAGTAAGGCGAATCGAACTCGATGCTTCCGAGGGCTATAAGGAGTCGGTTGGCCGGAAGAAAGATCCTGGGTCGAGTCGACCGGAAAATTTATGAGCACGGCCTACTGCGCAGTTCGATCAAACGCCTAATTTTTTCGCAGTTAGCTGAATGGTGACTTGATAGTTTGGGCATGATGGCGGAGGGCCAAGGTACAGATCTCCGCCAAGGCGTTACGGATCTCACTTGGTTGAGAGATCGATATCCACCCCCGCAAGTTTGCGTTTAAGACCCGGCAATGGGTAGCCGAGTGCGTAAGCGCGAGCGGCGTATTTTTTTGCGTTCTCGTAATCTTTCAAGTCGAAGTAGGCCAAACCCATGTTGTAGGCGAGTTCCGCATACTTCGGCATTTCTTGTTCGGCGAGCCGATATTCCGCGATCGCAGCGTCTAACAGGCCTCGCTTGTGCAGGTAGATACCGAAGACCATCGACACCATAGGATCTTCGGGGGCGAACAACTTGGCGCGTTGGAAATAGCATTCGGGTGGCGGCACATCACCGATCCCGCGTGCCAGGGCATACTTCGTCTTTGGGTTGTCTGCGGGCAGTCGCAGAAAGTAGCGCGAGATTGCCAAGAGCGCGCGTGGGTGGTTAGGGAAGGCGCGCAGTGTGTAGTCGATGTCGCTTTTGGGGTCGGTGTTGCTGGCTCCCGTGATCAGATTCTCGGTGTTTGAATCAAAGTGGTACCTCTCTACCAAGCTCAAGCGGTCTTGGTTGGAGTCGCGCGAAGAACCATCAGGTGAGGATGACTGTGGGTCGTTGTAATCGAAGGGGCCATAGCCCACATCTTTGCCGTGGCACTCGTGGCCCTCCAGCGTGGTTCCCGGCCAGCCCAGGTTCTTGTTCAAGATCTGGGCACCGTAGACAGGGTTCAACATCAGCGTGGCGAGTAGTAGTATAAGCAGTCTCGACATTTTCGAAGTTACTCTTGCGACCTGCGGGCTAAGACCGAAAGCGTGCCAGCTATAGCGCTGCTAGGCAAGAACGCCTCCGCGGCCCTGCTGAGTGGCGTCGAATCGACTCCCTGGACCCGCAGTCGCTGATCGCAATGCAGTCAGATAACCTCCTCCGTTTCACATTCGAAAGATTCGGCATACGCGGTGAGATCGTCTCGCTAGGGGCCAGTTGGCGCGCTGTGATCGCCCGCCATACGTATCCCGCGGCGGTGCGCGAGTATCTCGGTCAAGCCTTGGCGGCCACCACTTTGTTATCCGGTACGATCAAGATTCGCGGTGAGCTGATCTTCCAGGTACAGGGCGAAGGGCCGCTGCACACCTTGGTCGCTCACGCCAACGAGCAGCGGCAGATCCGTGGGATGGCCTTGGCGGGCAATGACGTACCTGCTGGCGATTTCGCCAGGGCATTCGGAGCAGGACGATTGACGCTTACCGCAGAGTCGCCTTGGGGCGATCGTTACCAGGGGATCGTGACACTCGAGGGCAACAGTCTGGCGCAGGTGGTCGAGGGTTATTTCGAACGCTCGGAGCAATTACCCACCCGGATTTGGTTAGGGGCCAGCGGTCGTGTGGCCGCGGGGTTGTTCTTGCAGCGGTTACCCGGTGAGGCCGTCAACCTAGAAGATTGGCGACGGGTCTGCTTGCTAGCCGGTACCCTGCGTAATGACGAGTTGCTGCGGTTGCCGCCGCGTGAGCTGCTGCGGCGACTGTTTCGCGAGGAGGACGTGCGGTTACATGAGCCCGAGCCGGTTGCGTTTCGTTGTGGTTGCTCACGTTCCCGCATCGAGGAGACCTTGCGGGCCATGGGGCAGGGCGAGGTGGAATCAATCGTCCGTGACATGGGTGCGGTCGAGGTGGATTGCGAGTTCTGTAATGCCCACTACCGCTTCGACGCGGTTGATGTGAGTGCCTTGTTTAGCGATCGTTTACTGGAAGGGGCATCCGACGCACGGCACTGAGCCGCGATTGGTGTTTGCTGATTCAGCTTTGCGGCAGATCAACCCCGGTGCCGCCCAGTCCACAGTATCCGTTGGTGTTTTTTGCCAGGTACTGTTGATGGTAGGTTTCTGCGTAGTAAAAGACTGGTGCTGCGCAGATCTCGGTGGAGATTTCCCCCATTCCCTTGTCAGATAAGGCTTGTTGATAGCGTTCCAGGCTGGCCTCAGCGGCGTCCCGCTGCGCATCGGAGAATACATAGATACCCGAACGGTATTGTGTGCCGACATCGTTGCCTTGGCGCATGCCTTGTGTCGGGTCATGTGATTCCCAAAACCGCCGCAATAGCTGCTGGTAGCTGACCGATCTTGGATGGAACACCACGAGGACCACTTCGTTGTGACCGGTCTGACCGGTGCAGACTTCGTCGTAGCTCGGATTGGGCGTGTGGCCGCCCGCATAACCGACCGCGGTGGTATAGACCCCGTCCAGTTCCCAGAATCGTCGTTCGGCACCCCAGAAACAGCCCAGGCCAAAAAGTGCCTGCTCCACCCCCGATGGAAAGGGGGGTTGGATCGGACAGCCGTTGACAAAATGTTCGTTGACGACCGGCATGGCCTCGTCGCGACCGGGTAGGGCGTCCTCTGGTCGGGGTAAGTCGAGCGGTTTATTGCGCATCCACATAGTTTTACAAGTGCCAAACAAAGTCTCGGTTGTGTGGGCGGTACATCGGGTGTGTCTGTCAGCGCATTTGGGCCGCTCGGCAGCAACGCACCCTGTCACCCTAGGATTCTGCCGATTGGGCCGCCGGGCAAGGCAATACAATAAAAGTGGTTTATCGTATGCCTAACTTGCACAAAGCTCGGCGCACCAGAAAACTGTAGAAGGCGATGCCGCTGGCATTGGCCAGCATGTCGGCGAGGCTGAATTCGCGGTTGGGAATTTGCGATTGGATCAGTTCGATGAGTACGCCGTAGCCCAGCAACAGTACCCATTTCTGCCCGTCGAAACCGTGTTCGGGCCAGCTCGCATCTGCCAGGAAGGCCAAGAGTACATAGGTTGCGAGATGGGCCCACTTGTCGGCCAGCGCTACCTTCGGTAGTGCGACGGGTTCTGGTGTTAGTGCGAAACCGGCTGCTGTGAGGAGAGCGAGCCCAAACAACAGCTGAAAGCCGGTGGCGTTAGTCCGCGAGGCGGTCATGACATGGTTGAGCGTTCGCGCGCGATCGCCCGGTGAGCGATGTCGCGGCGATAGGTCACCCCATCCCAGCTGATATCTTGTGCTAAGGCGTAGGCCGCTGCGCTGGCCGAGGCCACCCCGGCACCTAGTGCCGTGGTGCACAGTACCCGCCCGCCAGCGGTCACGATCTGGCCATCGCGTTCTGCGGTGCCGGCATGGAACACTTTGCGGCCCTCGTGCTCGTGTTGCGGTAAACCGCAAATCACATCGCCTTTCGGATAGCTGCCTGGGTACCCACGCGCGGTCAGCACGACACCGACTGCGCAGCGTGGATCCCAGGCGGCATGCTCGCGATCCAGTTTGCCATCGAGAGCTGCCAAGCAGTGGCCGATCAAGTCCGAGCGCAGACGCAGCATGATCGGTTGGGTCTCCGGATCGCCAAAACGGCAGTTGTACTCGATCACCTTGGGGCTGCCGTCCGGCATGACCATTAGCCCGGCGTACAGAAAGCCCACATAGGGCAGGCCCTCGGCCGCCATGCCTCGCATCGTGGGTTCGATCACCTCTTGCATGATGCGCTGTTGGACCCTCTCGGTGACCACGGGGGCCGGTGAGTAGGCCCCCATACCACCGGTATTGGGGCCGGTATCTCCATCACCGGCCCGTTTATGATCCTGGCTCGTGGCCATCGGCAGGACATGCTTGCCGTCGGCCATCACGATGAAGCTGGCCTCCTCGCCATCCAGGTATTCTTCGACCACGATCCGCTGACCGGCTTGGCCGAAGGCGTTGCCGGCCAACATGTCGCGTGCCGCGTGCTCAGCAGTGGCCAGGTCTGGCGCGACGACCACGCCCTTGCCAGCGGCCAATCCATCGGCCTTGACGACAATTGGGGCGCCGCGCTCGCGCAAATAGGCGATTGCAGGCTCGACCTCGGTGAAGGAGTGGTAGTCGGCAGTCGGGATCTGGTGCCGGGCCAAAAAATCCTTGGTGAAGCGCTTGGATGCCTCGAGCTGGGCGGCTCCTTTGCTCGGGCCGAAGCAGCGCAGCCCAGCTGCGCTGAAGGTATCCACGATACCGCCGACCAGCGGCGCCTCGGGCCCAACGATGGTCAGACCGATGTCCTGACTATGGGCGAATTCGACCAATGCGGCGGTCTCGCTGACATCGATTGGCACGTTCTCCACTTTGGGCTCGCGGGCCGTGCCGGCATTGCCAGGGGCTACGAATACTCGCTCAGTGATCGGGGACTGGGCTGCCTTCCAGACCAGGGCGTGTTCACGGCCACCGCCGCCAATGACGAGAATGTTCATTTGATTTCCTTAGCGCGTTCTTGCTTGGCTAATCGAATGCACACCACGGATAAATCTGCGCGGATCAGCGGATGATGTCACTGAAGGCCTATCTGCTGGAAAGAGCAGTGTAGTCCTCCGTCGACCGAGCAATGTCTGGTGACTGCAGTTGTCGACAGTCACCCATTCGATATCACACCGCGTTTGCTGCGTTCAAAGAATTGCACAATCGCCCGCATCTCATCCGAATCGGCAGCTGCTTTGATCTCGGCCAAGGCCTCACCGATCCGTTGGCCGCTCTGCAAAAGTTGCCTGTAGGCATGTTTGATTTCACTGCGCTGGGCCTGAGTGAAACCGGCCCGGCGCAGACCAACCAGATTGAGTCCTTTGAAGCGAGCAATCTGACCATTCGCCATTGCATACGGGGGTACGTCCTGGCGCACACCGCTTACCCCGGCGACCATCGCAAGATCGCCGATGCGGCAGAACTGGTGCACGGCGACATGACCGGACAGGAAGATCTGATCACCTAGCTGTACGTGTCCGCCGAGCGTGGCGGTATTAGCGAAGATGTTCTGGTTGCCTAGGATGCAGTCGTGACCGACATGGCTGTAGGCCATTAGATAATTGCGGCTGCCGATCTGAGTGCCGTGATCCTCTTTGATGCCATGGTTTATGCTCACGTACTCTTTGAAGTGGTTGTCGTCGCCTATTTGCAGGGGCTTGGCCTGATCGGAGGTGTAGCCGAGATATTGGGGCACGCCACCAATGGTGGCGCCATGACACACGGTGTTGCGGGCCCCCATGCGAGTCTGGGCATAGATTCGGACATGGCTTTCGACCACGCAGTCGGCGCCGAGCACAGCGCCCGTTTCAATGATACTGAATGCGCCCACCCGGACACTGGGATGGATGGAAGCACCGTCCTCAATGATGGCGCTGGGGTGGATCAAGGGCATGGCTGTCGGGTACGGAGTGGCGCGATGGCGGCAGTGTATCAGACCGATAGCAGCCTCACGCCTCGACGCAGGCTTGGGATCCGTTGTTCTCTCGGCCTGGGTAGACTAGGGCGCGACCAACCCGCGGGCCGGACGCGCACGAGAGACTCCACCTTGCATGCCTAAGTCGAACGACCAGCAACCGACGGTGATGCAGGAACATGAGCGGCAGCTATATGCCTGGCTGGCGCAGATTCCGCGGGGTAGCGTGGTTACCTATGGTCAGTTGGCGCGACTGATCGGACATCCGAAGGGCGCGCGTTGGGTGGGCCGACAACTCGGTCGTCTCCCGGCCGATTCAACCTTGCCGTGGCACCGCGTACTCAATGCGCGTGGTGCGTCCAGCCTGCCGCTGGACGCACGCGGGTCGAATCGCCAACTACGCCGCCTGCAACGCGAAGGTGTGTTGGTTGTTGATGGCCGGGTTGCGCTTGCCCGCTATCGTTGGGTTCCGTAGCAAGAATAGGCTGTGACGAGGCGAGCGCAGCACCTTGTTGGATCATGTAGTCAGTGTCGAAAGTGCCGCATGCCGGTAAACACCATGGCCATGCCATGTTCGTTAGCGGCTGCGATCGTCTCCTCGTCGCGCATTGAACCACCTGGCTGAATAACTGCTAGGATCCCGGCTTCGGCGGCGCGGTCGATGCCATCACGGAACGGAAAGAAGGCGTCCGAAGCCATCACTGAACCTCTTAGCTCTAAGCTGGCCTGCTCGGCCTTGATCGCGGCGATGCGCGCCGAGTTGACCCGGCTCATCTGGCCAGCTCCGACGCCTACGGTCATGCCATCACGGCCGTAGACGATAGCATTGGATTTCACGAACTTGGCGACCCGCCATGAGAACAAGAGATCGCACATCTCACCCTGGCTTGGTTGCCGCTCGCTGACTACCCGGGTCTCCTCGACCAGTTCTAGGTCAGCGTCTTGAACCAACAGGCCACCGTTAACACGCTTGAAGTCGAGACGGTGGATCGTCTCGGCGGTCCAGTCTCCACAGGCGAGCAGGCGCACATTGCGTTTCGCCTTCAGCGCCTCGACTGCCTCCGGTGAGGCAGTCGGTGCGATGATCACTTCGACGAACTGGCGTTCGATGATTTGAGTGGCGGCCTCTGCGTCGAGTTCCTGATTAAATGCGATGATCCCACCGAAGGCCGATTCGGCATCTGTACTGTGGGCGCGCTCATAGGCCTCGAGCAGGGTTGAACCATAGGCTACGCCACACGGATTGGCGTGCTTGACGATCACACACGCTGGGCCTCCGCTGAACTGCTTTACACACTCCAGTGCCGCGTCGGTATCGGCGATATTGTTGTACGAGAGCGGTTTGCCTTGGAGTTGATGCGCAGTGGCGATGCATGACTCCGTAAGGTGCTGCTCGACATACAGGGCGGCTTGCTGATGCGGATTCTCGCCATAGCGCATGGATTGGGCCAGCCGGAACTGCAGATTGATGGTGTCCGCGAACGCACGCCGTTCGCCATCGGATCCGATGGCGCCCAAGTAATTGGCGATCGCACCATCGTATTGCGCAGTATGTTCGAAGGCCTTGATCGCGAGACGGAAGCAAGTCTCTGCGCTCACTTGGCGATCATTGTCGCGTATCTCATGGATGACTCGGCCGTAGTCCTGTGGGTCGACTATCACCGCCAAGTGGTGATGATTCTTGGCTGCGGCCCGCAGCATGGTCGGCCCGCCGATGTCGATGTTTTCTATAGCCTTGTCGAGGCCACATTCCGGGTCCGATACGGTTTCCTGGAATGGGTAGAGATTGACTGCCACTAGATCTATCCGACCGATGCCGTGGCGTTCCATGATCTCGTCGTCAGTGCCCCGACGGCCGAGGATTCCGCCGTGAATCTTGGGGTGTAGAGTCTTGAGTCGGCCTCCCATCATCTCAGGGAAACCGGTGTAATCACTGACCTCCATAACCGGAATACCACTGTCTCGCAGTAGTCTGGCGGTGCCGCCGGTAGACAGTATCTCGATACCCGCCTCGGCGAGATCGCGGGCGAATTCAACGATGCCGGTCTTGTCGGAGACGCTGATCAGGGCTCGAGCGATGGTGGTCATGCGGTTTCCTGCCAAGGCGAACGTCGGCAGCTGAGGCCGAATATGCTGATTTAATGTGGACTAGGGCCTGTTCACACTAGGTGAGACGCAGCGACGGCGGCCGTTTTTCTGGCCAACAAGGCGCTGTGAGCGCGGTGTGCCCACCGCACACGAGCAAGCAGCAACGCCGTTGGACGGGAAAACGACCCCGCCGTCCCTTCGGGTTGCGCCCCAAAAAACACCATGCGGCGTTGCGCGTCGTTCATTTAGACTCACTAAACCTCACTCCTCGTGCCTTGCCTGGCGCGTTTTGGGACAGCAACGCTGTGTCTCACCTAGTGTGAACAGGCCCTAGGTTAAGCCGGAAATTCTACTCGATTTCGTACTGAGCAAGCTTCTTCCGCAGTGTGCTGCGACTGATCCCCAGCAATGTGGCGGCCTTGCTCTGATTGCCGCCAGTATGGGCCATAACGGTCTCGAGCAGCGGCAGTTCCACCTGTTGCATCACGAGCTGGTGGAGTCCGTTCGGTGCCGTCCCGTCGAGCTTCTCGAAGTAGGCCATGAGTGCGTCGTGTACTGCCTTCCGCAAGGGTTCGGACTTATTCGTTGTTGCCACGGTTGCAAATCTTCCTGATACACGGGGTCGAGCGAGACTCATGCGACTTCAGCCTGTTCCTGCGGCGCCATGACGGAGGTGCGTGTTCTGCTATTTGCCAACCTTGCGAAGTAAATTCGCAGCAGCTTGACTTGCTCGCAGGGTGTCTGGGCTGCGTTGATGCGTCGTTTCACATCTTCGCCGCCGGGCCGCCCGCGGCAATACCAGCCGATGTGCTTGCGTGCGACCTTCACCCCATGATCAGAACCGTACAAGCTGTAAAGCCCATCGAGGTGCTCGAGTAACAGGTCGCGTATCCACTGTGGATGTGGAGCCGGGCGTTGCCGTCCAGTCCGCATGAAGTAGTCGATCTCACCGAATAACCACGGCCTTCCCTGTGCTGCGCGACCGATCATCAGGGCGTCGGCGTCGCTGTGGCGCAGCACCGCGGCTGCACGTTCGGGTGAATCGATATCCCCGTTGGCAATGATAGGGATTCTGACCGCGCTTTTGACCAAGCGGGTGGTTTCGTGTTCGGCCGTGCCATTGAATCGACAGGCGCGACTGCGACCGTGCACGGCCAGCGCGGCAATGCCAGATTGCTCGGCGAGCTGGGCGATTCGCGGCGCATTGCGATTGGCGGTATCCCAGCCAGTGCGGATCTTTAGCGTGACCGGGACGTCGACCGCTGCGACCACGGCGTCGAGTATGCGCGCGACCCGAGGTTCGTCGCGTAGCAGCGCAGAGCCGGCCGCTACCTTGCAAACCTTCTTGGCCGGGCACCCCATGTTGATGTCAATAATCTGGGCGCCGTGCGCGACATTGAAACGTGCAGCCTCGGCCATGCGCTGCGGGTCCGTCCCGGCGATCTGCACCGACACTGGCCCGGGCTCGCCGCAGTGATCTAGCCGCCGGGCGGTCTTACGCGTGCGATACAGATTGGGGTCGCTGGTTACCATCTCGGAGACCGCAAGCCCGGCTCCGAGTCGGCGACACAACGCCCGAAAGGGCCGATCTGTGACCCCGGCCATGGGTGCAGCGATCAGTCTGTTGGCGATTTTGTATTGACCAATGTGCACTGTCCCGAGGGCCTCTGAAAATCTGCTGTGTGGTGAGTCAGAGCCGAGAGCCCGCCCAAGCTGCTTGAAGCAATTCTACTGCGGGTCGCGGAGGTCTGCGCGCCGTGCTCTGGTGCGCAGGGGGCTCGCCATGTTACCCGGAAATGATATCGACGCAAGCGCCAAGGCGTGCCAGTGGGGGCTCACAAAAAATCAATGATGAAACCAGTCGCGAGGTGGCCTGGGTCCTCGAAATCTAGTTCGATAGCAAACACTTCGCCGGGCGTCACCCGTGCCGTCTTGGGGGGTGGTGGGAACTGGTATTCGGCAGGCGAGAGCCGGCGGCGAATCAGCACTGAACCATTGTTATCGAGCAGCGACAATTGGATATCGGGCAGTGCTTGCGCGATGCTGGCCTCGTTGCGCACTCGCACGCTGAGCGTTAGAGACCCAGGGGCATTTGCGGTGGGCGCGATGTTGCGATGCAGTATCCTGAATTCCTCAGGAGCGTGGACTGAGGTAGGGCGGCATTCGATATAGGCGCAAAGCGGCGCTAGTGCGGGGAAGCGCTGCAGTAGTATGCCGCGTTGCTGCCAAGCGAGCTGCGCACCGAGCATCAGAATTAGCAGTCCGGCAATCAAGGTGAAGACGATGCGCGGACGGGGAGACGGCTCGCGCAGGAGCTCATCCAGGTCGAGTGCGCTGTCAGCGCTCGTTTTTAGTGGTTCCAAGCCATCCGGTACGTCGAACGGCAGATCCGCGGCCGGTTTTTCCGACGGGGGTGGCTTACCGATGCGCGATGCCGCATCCAGTTGCAGGGGTTCCGAGTGGCTTTGCGTGGTCTCAATGGGCTGTTCGCTGAATGCGTCGAATAGCGTGCCGCAGTCACAGCACTTGGCGCATCCAGCCACCGCGTGTAGGGTCTGGGATTCCACCTGAAAACGGGTGGTACAATGTGGACATTGGACGATCAATCGCGTTTTGTGCCGCTTAGCAGCACCCATTCCTCGTCGTTGGAATCCAGTTCGAAGTCTATCGCGCTAGCATAGGCCTGCTTAACCGCAGCGGCTTGTTCTGCGAGGATGCCCGATAGCAGGATTCGCCCGCCGGGTCTGAGCAGCGCACAGAGTCGAGCTGCCAGCTCGATCAGCACATTGGCCAGAATGTTTGCCATCACCAGATCAGCGGCGTGAGGCACTAAGTCTTGACTGTCAAGCACGCGGATTCGGTCGAGCACCTTGTTGCGGGCGGCGTTATCGCGTGCAGCGAGTACCGCCTGGGGATCATGGTCTACCGCGATGGCTTGGTGGGCTCCGAGCTTGACCGCCGCGATCGCCAGCACGCCGGATCCACACCCGAAATCGATCAGCAAGTCACCGATCGGGGGGTGCTTGTCCAGCCAGCGTAGGCACATAGCGGTGGTTGGATGGGTACCGGTGCCAAACGCCAGCCCAGGGTCTAGATCGACGGTGATCGCATTCGCTTGCGCGACCGGCCAGCCGGCGGGACGGACCCATAGACGGTCGCCAAACTGCATCGCCTCATAGTGCTCCATCCAGGCCCGCTCCCAGTCGCAGTCGGCTACGGTGGTGAGCTGTAGGCGGCAGCCAAGATCGGCGCTAAGGGTTTGGCTGATGAAGCTGCGCAGCGTGTTGGGGTTTACTGCGCCGTCAAATAGGCCGCTTACCTGGGTGGCTTGCCAGAGTGGGGTTTCGCCTAGCGGAGGTTCGAACATAGCCTCGTCGCCAGCGTCGTCCAATGAGACGGCCATGGCCCCAAGCCTGTCGAACAGCTGCTCAATCAGCAGGGCCTGGGTCCTATCGACCGTCAGCTTTGCTTGCAACCACATCGAACTCACCGAGTGGACTAGGGCCTGTTCACACTAAGTGAGATGCAGCGACGGTGGCCGTTTTTCTGACCAACAAGGCGCTGTGAGCGCGGTGTGCCCACCGCACATGAGCGAGCAGCAACGCCGTTGGACGGGAAAACGGCCCCGTCCCTTCGGGTTGCGCCCCAAAACACGCCATGCGGC
>JANQRK010000063.1 GCA_028284585.1 Chromatiales bacterium | reverse complement strand
GGCACAAGCATTGTGGGCAAGGCGCAGTCCGCGGGGAATGGCAGGCCCTTTCCAAGGACGGCAACACAGCCCACGATGCTTGTGCCGTGGCCCTTTGGGAGCCACTGTGCGAGCGCGACTCCGTGTTGCGTTTCTTGCCAAGGGCGCGCCATTGCCTGCGAAACGCGCCTTGATTCGCGCTCGCACTGTGGCTCTGAGCGTTACAGAATTATCCGCTTGGCCCACTAGTAGGTCGCCATCTCTGGGTCCACGTCTTGTGCCCAGGCGGCAACGCCGCCGGACAGATTTATCACTTTATCGAAGCCTTGCTGCTCCAGGAACTCTGCCACTTGGCGACTACGTACGCCATGATGGCAGATCACCACGGTTTCGCGTTCGCGCTCGAGCCTGTCCAGCGCACCTGCTACCTGTCCCATCGGAATCAGCTTTGAACCATCGAGGTGGCAGATTTGAAACTCCCAGGGCTCGCGGACGTCCAGCAACAATGGATCTTGGTCTGGGTCGGCGAGATACTTCTTCAGTTCAGTCGGGCTTAGGTCACGCATCGCATGAGGTCCGTTAGAACACGAATCGGTCAGGTTGGGGGGCGTTGTGCAGTGGTGGCAGAACAGTTTCAAACAGGCTCTCGCGCCACAGCTCGCCCTCGGCAGACCGGCTGACCAGCATAGCGGTCATGGCGGGTTCCTTGCCGACGACTGCGAACATGCGGCCCCCGGGCGCCACCAGATTCTCGAGAAAGCTTGGATAGGTGGGCAGTGAGCCGGTTACTGCGACGACTTTGAATCGCCCTGCGGCCATGCCGGCCTTGAGGCCATCTCCTGAAATCAGTTCGGCGTTGTGAATACCGAATTCTCGCAATCGCCCGCTGGCCTGTTGGTGCAGCGTCGGATGAATCTCGTAGCTGGTCACGGTACCACCGAGCCGCGCCATACACGCGGCCATGAAACCACTACCGGTGCCAATCTCTAAGATCTGGTCACCCGGTTGCACATCGACCGCCTGTAACATGCGCGCCTCTTGCACTGGCTTCATCATCTCTTCGCCTTCGCCGATTGGCACCGCGATATCGGCATAGGCCAACCCGGCATATTCGTCGCTGACGAAGGCTTCGCGCGGAATTGCTTCATAGATCCGCAGTACGCGTTCGTCGATGACCTCGCAAGGCCGGATTTGCTGCTCGATCATATTGAAACGAGCGGTCTCGATATCGCTGGCGAGCATCCTGGTCTCCGTCACTTTATGGGCACAGCCCTAGACTGGGCAGGTAGACTAAGCGCTCCAGCGGAGCGGGGCAAGTCTGCGACCCGGGTGATTTTTGGAGCTTTTCGGGGTGCTGCGTTGGGCTCTGCGGCCGCGGCGGTGGTCCAGTGGGTCGTCGGTGGCTTTGAAACCGTGGCACGGCAGGGGGCAAATAGATTCTGGTGCGCCTAACAGCGCGCTGGTAAAGTCGAATCGGCAGCAAGAACAACAGCTAGGGGTGCCTGCTATTGCGGGCTGAGAGAAACCCTCGGAACCTGAACCAGTTAATGCTGGCGTAGGGAAGCTGACATCGCCTAGGGCGCTGTGTTGGCCTCCGACGCCTTGGAGACATGCCCATGAGCGCCATCCCCGAAGATTTCATCAAAAAGGCCAGCGCGCTGTCGGCGGAGGTGACGCGTCCGTTTCCGAATGCCCGTAAGATCTACGTCACGGGTTCGCGTCCGGACATCCGGGTGCCGATGCGCGAGATCACACAGTCGCCGACTTCAGCTAGCTTCGGCACCGAGGAGAACCCGCCGATATTTGTATACGACACCTCCGGCCCTTTCACCGATCACCGGGTCGAGGTGGATCTGCTGCGAGGGATGCCGGATCTGCGTTCGGGATGGGTCGAGGAGCGGGCTGATACGGCGCAACTTGAGGGTCCGACCTCCGAATTCGGTCGGGCGCGGTTGCACGACCCCGAGTTGGCCCATCTGCGCTTCGAGCACATCCGGACGCCACGTCGCGCCAAGCCTGGTTGCAATGTCACCCAATTACACTACGCTCGCCGCGGGATCGTCACGCCGGAGATGGAGTTCGTCGCGATTCGGGAAAGCCAACGGTTGGAGGAGATGCGCGCCGACCCGCGCTACGCCAAGTTGCTGCAGCAACATCCGGGCCAGGCATTTGGTGCCAGCTTGCCGGAATCGGTCACGCCCGAGTTCGTGCGCGCCGAGGTCGCGGCAGGGCGCGCGATCATCCCCGCCAACATCAATCACTCAGAACTCGAGCCGATGATTATCGGGCGCAACTTCCGGGTCAAAATCAATACCAACATCGGCAATTCGGCGGTTACCTCGTCGATCGAGGAGGAGGTAGAGAAGATGGCCTGGTCAGCCCGTTGGGGTGGCGACACCTTGATGGACCTGTCGACCGGCCGACATATCCACGAGACGCGTGAATGGATCTTGCGCAATGCGCCGATGCCGATCGGTACGGTGCCTATATACCAGGCGTTGGAAAAGGTTGACGGCAAGGCTGAGGAACTGACTTGGGAGATGTTCCGGGACACCCTGATCGAGCAAGCTGAGCAGGGTGTCGACTACTTCACCATTCACGCTGGCGTATTGCTGCGTTATGTGCCGCTCACCGCCGAGCGGCTGACCGGCGTCGTGTCGCGCGGCGGCTCGATTATGGCCAAGTGGTGCTTGGCGCACCATAAGGAGAATTTCCTCTACACACACTTCGAAGACATCTGCGAGATCATGCAGGCCTATGACGTGTCGTTCTCGCTGGGTGATGGGCTGCGTCCTGGGTCGATTGCAGATGCCAATGATGCAGCCCAGTTCGCTGAGCTTGAGACACTCGGCGAGCTGACCAAGGTTGCTTGGGAACATGATGTGCAGGTCATGATTGAGGGGCCAGGACATGTGCCGATGCAGATGATCAAGGCCAACATGGATAAAGAGCTGCAGGATTGTTTCGAGGCACCGTTCTACACTTTGGGGCCCCTGACTACCGATATCGCGCCCGGCTACGACCACATTACCTCAGGTATCGGTGCGGCCAACATCGCTTGGTATGGCACCGCTATGCTGTGCTACGTGACACCCAAGGAGCACCTCGGTCTACCCAACAAGGCCGATGTACGGGAAGGCATCATTGCCTACAAGCTGGCCGCGCATGCCGCCGATCTGGCCAAGGGCTTGCCAGGTGCTCAGATCCGCGACAACGCCTTGTCGAAGGCCCGCTTCGAGTTTCGTTGGGAGGATCAGTTCAATCTTGGTCTCGATCCGGAGCGCGCGCGCGAGTATCACGATGAAACCTTACCCAAGGATTCCGCCAAGGTTGCCCATTTCTGCTCTATGTGCGGCCCGCACTTCTGCTCTATGAAGATCACTCAAGACGTGCGCGAGTATGCGGCTAGCCAAGCCAGCGATGTCGATGCGGTGATCGAGGAGGGGTTGCAGGAAAAGGCCAAGGAGTTCCGCCGCCAGGGTGCGGAGATCTACAAGCAGGTCTAGTAGTGTGGCCAGGCCGTGCCCACCGGCCCGGTCGTAGCTTTTGTCGACAAAGGGGGGTTGAGATGCTGGCCAAAATTCGCGCCTTTCTGACCGCCGATGAGCCGCAGGCCCGAGATGACGTGGCCGCCTTGCACCTTGCTGCCGCTGCGCTGCTGATCGAGGTGGCTAAGTCTGATCACTCGCTGGAAGCAGATGAGGTCGAGCGGATGCGGGACGTCCTGGCCAGTCACTGGGGGCTGGGTGAGGATGATCTGGCGGACCTGGTCGCAGCCGCTCGCGAGGCCTCGGAAACCAGTGTGTCGCTGCACGAGCACATCGATTTGATCAACCGTCACTTCTCGCCACAACAGAAGTTCGAGCTGGTGCGCGGGCTGTGGCAGGTCGCCTGCGCCGACCGGGAGATCCATCATTACGAAGAGGCCCTGATCCGGCGTTTGGCCGATCTCCTGTACGTCTCGCATGCCGACTTCATCCGCAGCAAGCACTTGGCGCTGGATTCGCAAGACACGGAATAAAGGGCACCTCTAAAAATTGAGGTGCCCGAGCAGCACAGGGATATGCTGCCATTTTCGATCACGACAAGTGATTGAAAATGAAGGAAAGGCAAAAACCGCATTTTGGCCTTTCCGTCGAGAAAAATGTCATGGAGGGCATTTTTAGAGGTCCCCTTATAATCGAGACGTCTTGCCTGGTGGGCCAAGCGGATAATTCTGTAACGCTCAGAGCTACTGTGCGAGCGCGAATCAAGGCGCGTTTCGCAGGCAATGGCGCGCCCTTGGCAAGAAACGCAACACGGAGTCGCGCTCGCACGGTGGCGCCCAAAGGGCCACGGCACAAGCATCGTGGGCTGTGTTGCCGTCCTTGGAAAGGGCCTGCCATTCCCGGCGGACTGCGCCTTGCCCACAATGCTTGTGCC
>JANQRK010000007.1 GCA_028284585.1 Chromatiales bacterium | reverse complement strand
CCCAAAACACGCCATGCGGCGTTGCTCGTCGTTCATTTAGACTCACTAAACCTCTCTCCTCGCGCCTTGCCTGGCGCGTTTTGGGGCAGCAACGCTGCGCCTCACTTAGTGTGAACAAGCCCTAACTACCGGCCCGAGGCGCCGTGGGCCTTTTGATCGGCTGCGTTATCAGGCTGTTCCGTCCGCAAACCCAGGCGTTGGAACAGCGCGCGGTCACGATCCGCAGCCGGGTTGTCGGTAGTGAGGAGGCGCTCGCCGTAAAAAACAGAATTGGCGCCGGCCAAAAAACACAAGGCCTGCATCTCGTCACTCATGTCGTCGCGGCCGGCCGAGAGGCGGACGTGGCTCTGTGGCATCAAAATGCGTGCGACCGCGATGGTGCGCACAAAGGCCACCGGGTCGATGCGCGCAGTGCCGTGCAAAGGCGTGCCTTCGACTTGGACCAGCATGTTGATGGGTACGGACTTCGGTTGGCGTGGCAGATTGGCCAGTTCCTGCAGCATACGGGCCCTATCGACCAGGCTCTCGCCCAGCCCCAAAATGCCACCGGAACAAACGTGGATTCCGGCATCGCGCACATGCTGCAGTGTCTCCAGACGATCCTGAAAGGTGCGCGTTGTGATCACCGCACCATAGAACTCGGGCGAGGTATCCAGATTATGGTTGTAATAATCGAGCCCGGCATCAGCGAGACGCCGCGCCTGATCGCCACTCAGCATGCCCAGCGTGACGCAGGTTTCCATCCCTAAAGCGCGCACCGCGCCAACCATCTCGATCACCCGATCCAGGTTTTTGTCGGTCGGGTTGCGCCAGGCCGCCCCCATGCAGAAGCGCGTTGCGCCGCCGGCGCGTGCCGCTTGCGCCGCCTCGACAACACTGTCGAGTGGCAGAAGGCGCTCGCGTTCCAGGCCCGTGTCGTGTCGGGCGCTTTGCGAACAATAAGCGCAGTCTTCGGCGCAGCCACCGGTCTTGATCGACAACAGGGTACTTATTTGCACCAGGTTGGGATCGAAATTCTCCCTGTGGGTGGTCTGCGCGCGCCACAGCAAGTCGTTGAACGGCAGCGCGAACAGCGCCTGGATCTCATCCAAGGCCCAATCGTTGCGCGGCTTAGTGCAGATCGCTGCGGCGGTCATAATCATTATCTCCTGCGCGGGGCCAGAGCGGGCCCCAAGTGGCGACCGGACAACAGCTCCCGCTGGTGAGTAGCGCACGTCTCGGCGGAAAAGCGGCATACTTATCGTGCTACTGGCCGCTGTCAACCGTACAGGATTTTTATGGTTAACATATGTTCAATTTTCGCCCAGCTAACCGGTGCAAGCTGTCCGCTGTGCGGTGACCCTGGCGACGGCATTTGTCGGCGCTGCGATGCCATCCTGCCGCGCAATACCCATGCCTGCTTGCGCTGTGCCCTGCCGCTGCCGCCCGGCGCTGCACCGGACAAACAATGCGCCGACTGTCAGGCACAGGCGCCATCATTCGATCGCGTGTTGACCCCCTTGATCTACCAGCCGCCGGTCGACGAACTGATCGCCGGGTTCAAGTACCACCATCGCTTAGCGCAGGGCCGGTTAGTCACGGAGCTATTGGTCGAGGCCGCCGCAGGCACCGAGCTACCGGCGCTGCTATTACCAGTCCCGATGCCGGCCGATCGCCTGCGCGAGCGCGGCTTCAATCAGGCCACTGAAATCGCCCAGCATCTCGCCCGACGCTTGAATCTGGCATGGTCGGCTGGTCGACTCGTGCGGCGCCGCGCAGCCGTTCCGCAACGCGGGCTCGGTAAGCAACGACGACGCCGAAATCTGCGTGGGGTATTCGCCTGTCACGGCCGCCTGCCACAGCACGTCGCGCTGATCGACGATGTAATGACGACGGGCGCAACCGCGAATGCGGCTGCACAGGCGGTGCGCAAGGCCGGCGCCCAGCGGGTTGATGTATGGGTGCTCGCACGCACGCCACGCAGCGATGTCAGGAGGTGGCGAATAAGCTAGGGCGTAACCAGCAGCGACCAATACCCGAGTCAATGATCGGCGAGCACGCGTTCCTTCATTTCGCGACGTTCCTGGGCGTCGATCGTCAGGGTCGCTATGGGTCTAGCATTCAGCCGCAGCACTCCAATCGGCTCACCGGTATCCTCGCAATACCCATATGACCCATCCTCGATCCGCTCCAGGGCCTGCTCGATCTTGCGTTGCAGCTTGCGGTAGCGATCGCGGGTGCGCAGTTCCAGGCCGTGTTCACTCTCGCGACTTGCGCGATCGGCCTCGTCCCCAACCTCTTGGTAGGATTTGTCGCGCAGGTTATCCAGGGTCTCCTGCGCCTCGGTCATTAATTCTTCACGCCAGCGAATCAACTGGCGGCGAAAATACTCTAGCTGTTGAGGATTCATGTAATCCTCGTCCGGGCTAGGTTCATAACCTTCCGGCAGGTCCAGTGTCATTAGTCGTGACTCCGAAGATTGCGGACGGACGCGGTTTTTAGCCTACCCAGACCACATAATCAAGCCCTAGCGTGTTCTTCAACCACCCAAATTGCCCAGAATCAGAGATTTTGCAGGCAGTTGGGCGCCGAACCGCCGGTTGGCTGGGCGAGAAAGGTGCGCACCAGATCCGCTGCGCATGAATGGCTATCCAGTACACCATGGCCAACCCCCGGAAACACGAACAAGTCCCCACGGGTGAGTTGGCGTGCCGCCTGCTCTGCCCACTCGGGGGGCGTGACTGGATCGAATTCACCGGCTAGCAGCAGAGCAGGGACAGCCGAACGCACCGGGGCGCGAAACTCCGCCGGAGCCGCGCCCGACTGCCAATAACGGCATACATGGTAGCTCCAGTCGAGGCGCTTGATCTCGGCCACGCGCGGGTAGCGCTGCAACTGCTGCTGGGCGCTATCCCAGTCGACCGGCCCGGTGTCGTGGCATTCCACCGAGCTGGCGACCGGATCGCTGAGCGAGTCGTCGAGCAATGCATCGACGCTATCCTGGATCAAACTGCGCATCGGGCCATCGAGGTGCCCTGCAGCGAGCGCACGCACACTGCGTGGGAGGCTGGGTATCAGATCTCCCTGGTACATCGCCTCGAACACCAGCCAGGCCAGGTCCTCGTGATCGTAGACCACGGTGAGCGCTGTGCCGCCGTCTGGATCTCGCACACGCGCCCTGATGGCTTCGTCTGCAACCCGGGCAAAGGCTTGTTCAAGTTGCTGGCGCAGTACCGCGGGCTTCTCGGAGCAGGTGGCGACCAACTCGCAGATTCGGCCGAACATCTCCAACGAGCGCTGCAGTAGCCAAGCATCGGCCAACTCGCCATTGACCTCCGGCGGGTAGACGGAATCCAGCACCAAGGCGCGCAGATGCTGCGGGGCACGACGCAGCATCTCCAGGGCAACCCGCGACCCGTAGGACACCGCGTAAAGATCCCATTGCTCGAGGCCCATCGCGCGCATCACATCGATCGCATCCTGAGCATTCAGCGCAGTGGTGAAACGTCCCAGGTCAACGCCATCCGTCAGCAGTCGATCACGACAGGCGCGGGTAGCGTCGCGTACCCG
Source organism: Chromatiales bacterium (assembly GCA_028284585.1). Taxonomy (GTDB): domain Bacteria; phylum Pseudomonadota; class Gammaproteobacteria; order Chromatiales; family Chromatiaceae; genus Thiosocius. The sequence continues at coordinate 53,660 of JANQRK010000007.1, read as the reverse complement.
GCGATAGGCCGCCTCGGTCGGCAAGTGCAAAGGCAGTAGCTCGCGCCGCGCTGCGCGCAGCTCCGGACAGCTCAGCGCAGGCTGCGACAGTCCTACCCCCCGCTGATCATAGAGCACCAGATCGCCAGGCCAGTCGGCCGCATCGGCCCAGTCGAACCAGAAATCCATCGCCTCGGCCTCAAGCCAAGCCGCACCGCCAGGGCCGCCGGCGATATACAGGGTCGGCGGCGCCGAACGCCGCCAGAACAGCTGCGGGATATAGACCACCGGCAATGCGAAACGCGACGCCTCGGTGCCGGGCTCGGACGCCGTGTACAGACGGCCACAGTGCACCGGTCGCCATAGCGGGCTGTCGAACCAGCAATCGCCCCACTCCAGTTCCGCGCCATTATCCAGCGCGCGACCCACTGGTGGTTTGTGCAAAGCATGCCAGGCCCACCAGACCGCCGCGCCAGCGACCACAAGCCACACCAGCCGCCGCGGCCCAGCCGTCATTCAATTACCAGTAGATAGTCGACAAACAGCCCAGTGAAAATTAGTAGCCCGGCGTAGTGATTATTCAAGAAGGCAGCGAAACAGCGCGCCGGCACGCGCTCGCGGATCAGCCACTGCTGGTAAGCGAACAAGGCCGCGGCAGCGGTCAGACCGAGCAAATAAGCGACACCACGCCCGGTCATCTGGCCCACCTGCCACAACATCGCAAGCATCAGGACCTGCAACAGACCCACGGCCAGACGGTCGAAGCGACCGAACAGAATCGCTGTCGACTTGATGCCAACCCGCAGATCGTCTTTACGGTCCACCATCGCATACATGGTGTCGTAGATCAGCGCCCACACGACAGTCGCGCCGAACAATACCCAGGCCACCGGTGGGATTTGATTCTGCAGTGCAGTGAAGGCCATCGGCACCGCCCAGCCGAAGGCGATCCCCAAGAAGAGCTGGGGCATATGCGTGAAACGCTTGGTAAACGGATAGAGCGCAGCCAATGAAACCGCAATCACCGAATGCGCAATGGTCTTGGTGTTGAGCGTCAGAACCAGCGCAAAGGCCAGAAGACTCAGCACCGCGAAGACCACTAGGGCCTCGCGCGGCGTGACCTGCCCGGTCGCCAATGGACGCTGCGCCGTGCGCTCGACCCGGCCGTCGAAATCGCGGTCGGCAAAATCGTTGATCGCGCAGCCCGCCGAGCGCATCAAGATCGTGCCGGCCACGAAGACGAACAGTACCCAAGCCGGCGGCATACCGGCGGCGGCAATCCACAGCCCCCAGAGTGCCGGCCACAGCAGCAAATAAATGCCGATCGGCCGATCGGCACGCACCAATCGCCAGTAGCGCCCGAGTCGGGTACGCCAATCAACCGGGCCGGCGGCTGGTTGATCGATGCTCACCGTCTCAGCCTCCCGATATCGGGAAGGAACAACTCGTTCACCAGGATCAGATCCCCGCGATAATCAAACAGGGTGCGCCGTCCATAGATCGCGGCCGGTTTGACGCCGAGATGATCCGTGGCACGCCCAAACAGGCGGTGACGCGGGGTGATCCGCGCCACCTCGACGCACATCCGCCGCGTGGTCGGATCGGAAAACAACACCGCGCCGAGCGGACGCTGACCGAGCCGACTCAACGAGAAGGCCGGCCCGCGCAGGCTGCGCAGCGGGATCAGGGTGCGCGCAAAAACCCAGGCCTGACGGCCACAGTACAGGCGTACCTCGCGTACCAAATTGGCTTGTGATGCCCCTGCCGCCAACAACGCGGCCTCACCGGGCATGGCCTCACCACGGGTCTGCCGGATCAGCTCGACGCGGAAGCCTTCCTGGCAGCTGGCGACCACCGAGCGTGTCAAAGAGCCGGGATCGCGCAACCAGGCGTGCATGCGCGTACTCACACCTGGTAGGCGGCGGCTGATCAGAGGTGTCCAAGGAGATTCGCGCAAGGCCAACCTGCGGGTTTGACGACGTCCGAGCATTGCGGTGTCTAGGGCTGCGACCATTGGATTATCGCACGGGCGAACCAACTACCCCAGCGCACCATCACACAACGGCGTACTGTGCCTTAGACCCGACCCAGCGCTGAATCAACGGGGCCACAGACTCCGGGTGGTCATGGACAAGCCGATCGGCCAGGCGCCGCACATCGGGCACCAGGTCCTGGTCACGCAGCAGTTCAGCGACACGAAACTGCATCTCACCGGTCTGCCGAGTACCCAGCACCTCACCGGGGCCGCGAATCTCCAAATCACGACGCGCGATCTCGAAGCCATCGTTGCTCTCGCGCATCACTGTCAAACGCTCCTGTGCAATACCGCCGAGCGGCGGATGGTACATCAACACACAGTGACTCTGTTGAGCACCACGACCGACCCGCCCGCGCAGTTGATGTAACTGCGAGAGACCGAGGCGCTCCGCATTCTCGATCACCATTAGGCTGGCATTGGGTACGTCCACGCCAACTTCGATAACTGTTGTGGCGACCAACAGGTCTATTTCGCCCGCCTTGAAGTCATCCATCACTGCCTGCCTCTCGGCCGCCTTCAGGCGTCCATGGACCAACCCGATCCGCAACCCTGTCAGCGCTTCATGCAAGGCCGCCGCTGTATCTTCTGCGGCCTCGCACTGCAGTGCCTCGGACTCCTCGATCAGGGTACAGACCCAGTAGGCTTGGCGCCCCCCACGGCAGGCCAGGGCGACGCGTTCGACCACTTGGTCACGTCGAGCATCGGCGATCACCACGGTCGACACCGGCGTACGACCAGGTGGCAGCTCGTCGATCACCGACAGATCGAGATCGGCATAGGCCGTCATCGCCAAGGTGCGTGGAATTGGGGTCGCGGTCATCACGATTTGATGCGGGATGCGGCCCGCCGCACCCTTCTCGCGCAGCGCGAGGCGCTGGTGGACCCCGAAACGATGTTGTTCGTCGACGATCACCAGCCCAAGGCGATTGAAAACGACATCTTCCTGAAACAGCGCATGGGTCCCAACCACCAGCTGGAGCTGGCCATCGCCCAAACCCTGCAGGGTCGCTGCGCGCCGCCGGCCGCGCGCCCGACCGCTCAGCCGCCCGAGTGCCACTCCGAGCGGATCCAGCCAATCCGCAAAGTTGCTCCAGTGCTGTTCAGCAAGCAGCTCAGTCGGGGCCATCAAGGCCACTTGGTAGCCGGCCTCGACGCAATGTAGCGCGGCCAATGCGGCAACCACCGTCTTACCCGAACCCACATCGCCCTGCACCAGACGCAGTGCTGGCTGCGTTTGCGCCAGATCGTCGCGCAATTGTGTGAGCACCCGCTGTTGGGCCGCGGTTAATGCGAACGGCAGCGCAGCCAGCAAACGCTGCTGCAGGCGCCGATCACCGAGCAAGGACGGCGCCGCACTCTGACGTCGGCGCTGCCGCAGCATTCGCAGGCTGAGCTGATGGGCGAGCAACTCTTCGAAGGCCAGACGACGCTGTGCCGGGTGACCGTGCTCAGACAACACTTGCCGCGACTGATCGGGCGGTGGCCTATGCAACAGCCGCACCGCGGCAGCCAGCGGCTGCAGACCATGCTCGCGCAAGATGTCCACCGGCAGCCACTCCTGCAAGCCACCGTCCTCCAGTAGTTCGAGCGCCCGGCCGGTGAGGTCGCGCCAGGTAAGCTGGTGCATCCCCTCGGTGGTCGGATAGATCGGGGTCAATGCCTGCTCGACTTCGGCGGCCTGCCCCTCGGCGATGCACTGTACTTCCGGATGCACCAACTCATACCCGGCCGGGCCGTTGCGCACCTCGCCGAAACAGCGCAGACAAGCGCCACGCCCCATCGCCACCTGCTGCGCACTGCTGAAGTAGAAGAAACGCAAGCTTATGCTGCCGCTACCATCGGCCAACCGAACCAACAGTGAGCGGCGGCGTCCAAAGCGAATGTCGGCCAATTCGACCTCTCCTTGGATCACCGCCTGGTCGCCGAGGCGCAGACTGCCTATAGGCACCACACGGGTACGGTCTTGGTAACGCACCGGGAGATGGAACAGCAGGTCCTGGACACTGTGGATTCCAAGGCGCATCAAGCGCTCGGCATGCTTCGGTCCGACGCCCTTAAGTACCGTAACCGGTGTGTCGGCGAGGCTAGGCGAAGAGTTGGCCACGACCGCAGGATACGGAACGCCCGATTCGCCAACAAGCCGAGATAGAGCAATTTACCGCCGTCGGTTTGGATGGATCGCAGAAGGGGACTGTGGGTAGAGCGGCAGACCACCCGCTTCTTGCCAACTCCGGGATTGCCTTGCGTGCAGCGGACGGAGACCATGCTGCCCAGATGGCACGGCAAACGGACACCAACATGACTTTTCAGGAAACGATTCGGCACACCACCCGCGGGCGCGGCACCTACGAGATCACCGAGCAAGTACAGGCGGTCATACGCAATGCAGGCATCCAGAAGGGGCTATGCCACCTGTTTCTGCAACATACCAGCGCATCACTGATCGTATGCGAAAACGCCGACCCAACAGTACGCGAGGACCTGGAGCAGTTTTTGTCCCGCCTGGCGCCAGACGGCGACCCGGTATATCAGCACCGGCTCGAAGGTCCCGACGATATGCCGGCCCATATCCGCTCGGTCCTCACCCAGATCGAGCTGACGCTACCGATCAGCCACGGCAACTGCGCACTCGGCACCTGGCAAGGGATCTATCTATACGAACACCGCGACCATCCGCACCAACGCCAGGTAGTGGTGACCCTGCGCGACTGATTCGGCAGGCGGCGACTACTTCTTCAGGCTAGCCATGGCCTTGGTGAAGCCCTTCAGCGACAACGGCAGACCGACTACTTGCTGGTTCGGCGCCGCCACCCTGACCACCGCCTGTTCACCCTTCTTCATCGCCTTGACCATAGTATCGGGTACCGGCGCGGCGATCGTTGTGCAGCCATCTTGGGCACACAGGAAGTAGGTCAGTTTGAGCGGCTCTGTCCCGTCCATGGTCAACGCAGCACCCGGTGGCAACAGCGAGCCCAGTGGGACAGTCACGACGATCATTGGATCCGCACTGCCCTCGCGATACGCGAGGCGCACGCCAAGCACCATTTGGCCGGAGTCTTTCTTAGTGACGTTCTGGAAAACGTAGCACAGCTCTTGTTCGCCATCCGGCGATTTATCGCACTTGTATCCCCAATCGCCGTAGGTCGGAAAGTCAGGCTTTGCGGCCGCGGACTCAGACTTTTCGGCCAAGGCCACTGGGGCGACCAGCCACAAGCCGACCAAGGTTGGGAGAAGCTTGAGCAGAATATTTCGCATCGTGCAGTCCACTGTGGAAAAATGTCCGCGCAGTCTACCGGTAAATCTGACCGACGAGAACGCTTGCCGGGCCTGGTTGCGACCTGGGTCAGAAAAGGACGCCGCGGCAGAGCAGCACTCGCCCTACAATGCCTACGCGACTCGCTATCCAGCCCTTTTTTTGAGAAATCGACTTCCACCATCGGTCATGCCTTTGATGCTGGCCAACGTGAACGCGTCTACAATGCGGCCACTCTGCGCGCGATAGCCGGCGCCTAGCCTGTCATGGCCAGTATTTGTCTATGGCCAGCACATTGCGACGGCTAATCGAAATGAAACATGCCACGGCTGGGTCTGGTTATCCAAGACGTGATCTCGCGATCCGGAGCAAATCCACAATGAGCACAGATTTCGACCTCATCGCCATCGGCGGGGGAAGCGGTGGCCTGGCAGTCGCCGAGGAGGCGGCCCGGTTTGGCAAACGGGTTGCCCTAGTCGAAGCCGCCGAGATCGGCGGAACCTGCGTCAACGCCGGTTGCGTACCCAAGAAGATCATGTGGTACGCCGCTCATCTGGCGCATGCAGTCGACGACGCCGCAGACTTCGGCATCCCGGCCCAGCGTGGCCGAACCGACTGGGCAAAGCTCGTGCAGCGACGGCAGGAGTACATCGAGGACATCCGCCGCTTCTGGGACGGCTATTTGGTTGAACGCGGTATCGAACAAATAGCCGGGCAGGCCCATTTCGTCGATGCCCACAGGATCGAGGTTTACGGCCAGCAATTCACTGCCGAGCACATCGCGATCGCGACCGGTGGACGACCGATCGTGCCCACTATGCCCGGCGCCGAACTCGGCATCACCTCAGACGGTTTTTTCGCACTGCGCGAACAGCCGCAACGGGTAGCCATCATTGGTTCTGGATACATTGGAGTCGAACTGGCCGGCGTGCTGCAGGCACTCGGCTCACAGGTCACGCTCGTGGGGTCCGGCCCGCGTGTCCTAAAGACGTTTGATGAGATGCTCGGCACCGTCCTGATGGACGAGATGCGCAAGCAGGGCATCGAGCTGCAGATGTGCGTAAAGGTAACCGGCCTGGTGCGCACCGATTCGGGCATCGCACTTGACGCCAGCGATGGTCAGCGCCTGGAGGGCTTCGACCAAGTGATTTGGGCGGTCGGTCGGGCGCCCAACACCGAGGAACTCGGTCTGGGAAAGGCCGGTGTGGAGACACGCGCCAACGGCATCGTACCGACCGACGAATATCAGAATACCAACATCGATGGGATCTATGCGCTCGGCGACATCACCGGGCGGGCGCCATTGACCCCGGTTGCAATAGCCGCGGGGCGCCGTCTCGCGGCCCGTCTATTCGACGGCCAAGTAGACAACCGGGTCGAGTATGCCAACATCCCGAGCGTGGTGTTTTCCCACCCGCCCATTGGCGCAGTCGGTCTCACCGAACAACAAGCGCACGCGAGACACACCGAGGTCAAGGTGTATAAGACCGACTTCACGCCCATGCGCCATGCGCTGTCAGAGCACGGCGCGAGCACGGCGATGAAATTGGTCTGTACCGGCCCCGACCAACAGGTCGTGGGCATTCACCTGGTCGGCGACAACGCAGACGAAATGCTGCAGGGGTTCGCGGTCGCGGTGCGGATGGGTGCGACCAAGACCGACCTCGACCGTACAATCGCTCTGCATCCCACCAGCGCCGAGGAACTCGTGACCATGAAGGTGGCGGAGCCGGACGCCCGCCACGGTATCGATACCGGCATGGAGTGGAAAGAATCGTGCTGACGTCGCTACCGTACCGGCCCGGAAAAAACCGATTCATGGAGAACAAATAGCGGCTTGGTGTTGTTCGAGTCCGGAGCCTATCTGGCCAGCCGGACCCAGCACATCTGTACCGCAAGTCATCTAGTATCGCTGTTTGGTGCACCCAGATCGATACCCCGCATATCAGGCAACTCATGCGCAATACCCTTATGACAGTCAATGCAGGTCATTTCACCGCTAGCCAAGATAGTGGAATGGGATTGTTCGGCACGTTTGCTCTGTCGAGTAAAGTCCATGTATTCGAAATCATGGCAATTGCGGCATTCCAGGGAGTCATTCGCCTTTAGACGCGTCCACTCACGCTGTGCCAACGTCTTGCGTTTAGCGAGATATTTCTCGCGCGTGTTAATGGTGCCAAATACTGCGCCCCAAACCTCCTTGGAGGCCTCCATCTTGCGCGCTATTTTGTTGGTCCACTCGTGGGGTACATGGCAATCGGGACATGTCGCCCGGACACCGGATCGATTCGTGTAGTGAATAGTGGGCTTCAGCTCTTGATACGGATTAGCCTGCATCTCGTGGCAACTGATGCAGAATGCCTCGGTATTGGTAGCCTCCAGTGCGGTATTGAATCCACCCCAAAAGACCACACCGGCGATAAACCCACCGATGGTTAGAAAACCAATACTGAAGTAACGACTGGGACGATTGAGCGTATGCCAGGCGCTCGAGACTGCGGTCCGCATTTGTAATTCACCCTCGGCCCGCTCAGGGCCTACTGCGTGCTGTTGAGCAGCGTATCCATGTCCTGGAAGTCATTGCCCACCTGCGGTCGGGCCGCGGTCAGCGGCACATGGCACTGGTTACAGAAATAGCGCCGCGGCGATACCTCGGCAAGAAAATTGCCTTCGCGATCCATGTAATGCGTGACGCTCACCATGGGTGCTTGTGATACTTCCGTCACCCGCCGGCTGTGACAGGTCAGGCAGCGATTCTGGTTCAGGTCGACCTGGTATCCGTCGATCTTGTGCGGCACTGTGGGCGGCTGCATTGGATAACTGCGTTGCCGTTTCACGTCGAAGTTCTCGACCTGCTCCATGCGCGGTGCCGCAGCCTGTTCAGCAATCGGCATGTCGCCACGCAAGGTAGCGATCGAATCCATCGAGGTCTGCGCCATCAGTCCAGACGACAGCATGAGGAGCAGAACCAGCCCTATTTTCATGTTTCGCATTCCTACGGTTACCAGCTGCGCCGTTCAGACCCGCAGGATCTTGACTGCGCATTTCTTGAAATCGGTTTGCTTGGATATGGGATCGGTCGCATCCAGGGTGACCTTGTTGATCAGCTGGCTAGCATCGAACCAGGGCACAAAAACCAGGCCGCGAGGCGGCTTGTTACGCCCACGTGTTTCCACCCTGGTGCGTATCTCGCCGCGCCGGGACATGACCCGAACCTCGGTACCACGACGCAGTCCTGCCGCTCTAGCATCATCGGGATGCATGTAGACAACCGCGTGCGGGAACGCACGATGCAGCTCTGGGACACGTCGCGTCATAGAGCCTGAGTGCCAATGTTCGAGGACACGACCGGTAGACAACCAGAACGGATATTCCTCATCCGGTGACTCCGCTGCAGGCTCGTAAGGCAGCGCGAAGATCACTGCTTTGTTGTCGGCATGACCATAGAACTGATACCCAGTGCCCTCCTCGACATAGGGATCACTGCCCTCCTTGTAACGCCAGAGGGTCTCTTTGCCATCGACGACCGGCCAACGCAAACCAGTGGAGGCGTGATACGCCTCGAATGGGGCAAGGTCATGCGCATGCCCACGACCAAACTGCGCGTATTCTTCGAACAGGCCTTTCTGTACATAAAAACCGAAGTGATCCGCCTCCTGGTTCTGGTAATCCGTATTGCGCTCGGAGAGCGGATAACGGTCTACCTGACCGTTGCGAAACAAGACATCAAACAGTGTCTTGCCCCTGTACTCAGGGTTGGCGTCGAGCAAACCGGCCGGCCACACCTCATCCGTGGTAAAGCGCTTCGAGAATTCCATCACCTGCCAAAGGTCGGACCGCGATTCCCCGGGTGCATCCACCATCTGATGCCAGAACTGCGTACGCCGCTCAGCATTGCCATAAGCCCCTTCCTTTTCGACCCACATGGCCGTTGGCAACACCAGGTCGGCCGCCTGCGCGGTGACCGTCGGATAGGCATCCGATACCACGATGAAATTCTCGGGATTGCGGTATCCCGGTAGGCCCTCTTGTTGGATGTTCGGCGCCGCTTGCATATTGTTGTTCACCTGCACCCAGTAAGCGTTCAGCTTGCCGTCGCGCAGCATGCGATTCTGTAGCACGGCGTGATAACCCGGCTTGTCGGGAATCGTGCCCTCGGGCAACTTCCAGATCCTTTCGGCGATGTCGCGATGTTCCTTCTTCTTGACGACTAGATCAGCAGGCAAGCGATGCGCGAAAGTGCCCACCTCGCGTGCCGTACCGCAGGCCGAAGGTTGTCCCGTCAGAGAGAAGGGACTGTTGCCCGGAGTCGCGATCTTGCCGGTCAGAAGGTGAATGTTATAGATGAGGTTGTTGCACCACACACCCCGCGTGTGCTGATTGAAACCCATGGTCCAGAAGGAAACGACCCTACGCTTGGGATCGGCATAGAGCTCAGCCAGTTCATCGAGTTTCTCGCGTGATACACCGGAAATGCCTTCGACATACTCAGCCGTATAGTCATCGACAAAGGCGGCGAACTCCTCGAAGCTCATCGGCGCAGCACCACCGGCAGCGTCGGCGTTGGCCGCCTTCTGCTGCAACGGATGCTCTGGCCGAAGCCCATAGCCGATATCCGTATTGCCGCGCTTGAAGGTCGTATGCTTTGCAACAAAGTCATGATTCACTTTGTTGTTTCGAATGATGTAGCGCGCGATGTAGTTGAGGATGGCCAAATCCGATTGCGGCGTGAACACGATGGGCAGATCCGCCAAGTCGAAGCCGCGATTCTTGAACGTGGACAGCACTGCAACCTTTACATCGGGGGCGCTGAGACGGCGATCGGTAACCCGCGTCCATAGGATCGGATGCATCTCCGCCATATTGGACCCCCACAACACGAACGCCTCGGCTGCCTCTATGTCGTCATAGCAACCCATGGGTTCGTCCATGCCGAAGGTACGCATAAAACCACCCACGGCCGACGCCATGCAATGACGGGCATTCGGGTCTATGTTGTTCGAGCGAAAGCCGGCCTTGAAGAGCTTGGCTGCCGCATAGCCTTCCCAGACGGTCCACTGGCCGGAGCCAAACATACCTACAGCGGTAGGGCCCTTCTCCCGCAGCGCTTGCTTGTACTTTTCCGCCATGATGTCAAAGGCGTCGTCCCAGCTGATGGGTGTGAACTCACCCTCCTTGTCATACTTACCGTCACGCATGCGTAGCATTGGGGTGGTTAGGCGATCCTCGCCGTACATGATCTTCGACAGAAAGTAGCCTTTCACACAGTTCAGCCCGCGATTGACCGGCGAGTTGATATCTCCGTGAGTGGCAACGACCTTGCCGGCCTTCACCGCCACATTTACCCCACAACCGGTTCCGCAAAACCGACAGGGGGCCTTTGCCCATGTGAGCTTCGTATGAGACGAATCAGTCACAAGATTGGTGGCGAAGCCTGGCAGGCTAAGGCCTGCAGCGGCGGCGGCGGCAGCAACAGCAGTTGCCTTGATGAACTCGCGACGTGTCGTTTTCATGGCTTGATTTCCTGCTCGAGCGCAGCGCGATCTTCGACCTGGTGATAGACAAGGCTGACTGCAAGGACCCCGGGTAATTCACGAATCTGATCAAAGACATCAGAGACACCGCGCGCGGAATCAGACTCGGCCGTCACGATCAGTTTTCCGCAAGCATCACTTGCATGGACCTCTACCCCGTCGATGCCCTTCAAGGCTTCGGACAATTCGGGCAGGTACTCGGCGACGGCTTGCACGACGAAACTCACGATATGCACGTCACTATCGAATCCGCTGTCAAGGTGCGACGGGGGCATGGTCAGATCCCCAGCAGGCCAGCAAGGGTTTGATAGAGCCAGACCGCCAGTCCATAGCCACCGACGACGGATACAGCGGCAACCGGCGCCAGGACGATCGTGAGAAAGAGAAAGATCCCAAGCTCCTGCTTACGCGTCGCGGTCGGGGGGTTATTTGGCATACTTCTTCAATTCGACTCGGAACGAAAACCCGCAACTACAAAGGCGTCAACACATCATCATTCTTGAGTGGAGAAAGACGAGGCAACAACTAAATCCGATACGATAAGACTGCACTCGGGTAGCTTTTTGGCACAATGAGAACTTGCGGTTTACTTAACTCGGATCAAGACAGGCCGATCAGATCGAAAGCTGAGCGCAACGTCTGGCCACAAGTGAGCGCCTAGTAGTACACGCCGGATGGGCGGTCGCGGCAAGGTGATCATCCACAGCGAGCCACGACCAGCCACATCTTTCGCCCAACCGTCGAGACTTCATTGCCGCCATTGGCGCAACGCTGCATCAGAGAGCACGGAATCCGCCGCGGTCGAATAGGGTCTCAACCGAGTTCGAGGATGCCGTCCATTTCGACATTGGCGCCGCGCGGCAAAGAGGCAACGCCGATCGCCGCACGCGCCGGATAGGGCTCTTGGAAGTACTCCGCCATCACCCGATTTACCAGGGCAAAGTGCGCCAGATCGACCAAGAATACGTTCAGCTTGACCGTATCATCGAGACTGCCACCGGCCGCGCGGGCGACGGCTTGTAGATTCTCAAATACGCGCCGCACCTCGGCCTCGGTATCGCCCTCGACCAGCGTCATCGATTGCGGATCAAGCGCGATCTGGCCCGACAGGTAGACGGTACTACCGACCCTGACGGCCTGTGAGTAAGTGCCAATCGCCTGCGGTGCCTGGTCTGTACTGATAATTTCGCGGCCCATTTCGCCGGTCACTCCTGAGATCGTGTGAACGAGAACTTCCTGGGGCTTTGGTTGGTGCCCCAGCCATGTCGGATAGACGTTGGGTTGCTGGCACTCGCGATGGACGCCTCGAATTGTTTCGCCAAGCGTCTATGCTTGCGACATGGCCAAACTGTATCGAATCCCCTATGCACTGCCCAGTCTGGCAGTCCTCTGGCTAGTCACCGGTTGTAGCGGCGAACCCCCAGCACTGGAAGAAGCTGCCAAGCCGCGCTCCAATGTCTATCTCGAGGCTGTGCAGGAGGCCGAAGCGGCCAAGCAAACGGCCAATAAACGCAGCCAAGAACAACAACGCATCGATAAGCTAATCGGCCGTGGTCAAGAATAAGCGCAGAATTATAGATTCATGCCATGGTGTCGCGTGGCGGACAGTCACTGTTTGCCAATACGAGGGAAAAGCCAAACACGCAAGTGCTGATGGAATTGGTGGCCTCAAGACTCCGCGGGCCACGCAGCAGCTCGCACCGGCACCCCCCGCCGCAGCCCAGGCGCCACGTATTCTTGCGGCCCATGGGGCCTTAGGCGGGAGCCGGTGCGAGCTGGGTCTTGAGTTACTTGATCACGTACAAGAAATAAACTGATGGGGCAATGAGAATCCAAAAAACGAGTAAGAAAATAATCATTTGTCCATCTCCTCTCAGCAAAGTCAGGGCGTTAAATAGATCGGTTAACTCCACGAGCAAATGGTACCGCGAACCTCTCCTTTGCAAGCGACGCCAACGTTAACACGCAAGACTGACGTCCACAAAATGCTCAAGGTCTTTCGGAACGACAAGATGATTTTCGCCTATCGCGCCATCACGGCTATAGGCCGAGGGGCCAGCTCTGGGCCCCGTTTGAGGGGCTCTGCGCTGAGGACATGCCCGGATTCAGTGCGGGATGGGTTGTCACCGCGGCCGCTGACCAGACCAATGACGCAGCAGCGCACCAAGCAACATCAACCCAGCCAATGTGACCAAGGCCACATTTCCCCAACGTACGAACGGGGTGGAACCTCGGCGTGGCCGCACCTCACCGGTCAGCGTCGCCCGTTCGAATTGCGGCGCGACGGCACGCAGCTTGCCGTGTTGATCAACGATCGCGGAGATACCTGTGTTGGTCGCGCGCAACAGATAGCGACCGGTCTCTAGGGCCCGCATACGGGCGATTTCGAGGTGTTGATGCGGCGCCAAGGAGTCGCCAAACCAGGCGTCATTACTCGCGTTGATCAGAAAGGCCGCCTCGGGCAATGCACGGATGATCTCCGCCGGATAGGCGTCTTCGTAGCAGATATCGATGCCCGCTGGATAACCAGCCAGCGTGACCAAGGGCCGCCCATTGCCACCGGGGGTAAAGTCTGACATCGGAATCTCGAGAAAATCCAACACCGGGCGGGTCAGGCGGTCGAGCGGGAGATACTCGCCCAAAGGCACCAGGTGGCGTTTGTGATAATGGCCACGGCCACTCGCCCCCAAACTCAGCATGGCATTGAAATAGGCGGCATCCAGGTCACCGTCAACGATACCGAGCAGCAGATCACGCCCTTGCGCACGCAGGCCCTCGTGCAGCGGTTTGAGCAGGCTCTCTTCTACCGTCTCGACTACCGCCGGCACCGCCGTCTCAGGCCAGACCACCAAGCGGCTGTCCGGAACGGCTGCCGTCATGTCCAGGTACAGATTCAATGTGCGTTGTCGCATCGACTTGAGCCACTTGTCCTGCTGCGGGATATTGCCTTGCACCAGGCTGGCTTGGAACGCCTCGCCGGCGGGCTCGGACCAGTCGACGCGCAACAGCCCAAACCCAGCTGCCCATAGGGCGATCAAAGCCACCACTGCCGGCCAACGCGGCACCAGGTTCAACAGCGCGGCCGACACAACGACCATCAGACCAACGCCGTAAACACCAAGCAACGGCGCATAACCGGCCAGCGGCAAATCGATTTGGCTGTAGCCCAAGGACAGCCACGGGAAACCGGTGAGAAACCAACCGCGCAGCCACTCGACCAGGGCCCAGGCCGCAGGCAGCACCAAGACCAACCAGACAAGCTCTGATCGGCCGCGCAGGCGCTCGCCCAGCCACCCGGTCAGGGCGAAATAAAGCGCCATAAATAGCACGAAGACAAGGGTGATCAAACCAGCAAACGCCGGGGTCGTACCACCGAACTGGCTGATGCTGACATGGATCCAGGACACCCCGAAACCCATCAATCCGAGGCCGAAGGCGTAACCCGTCCAGAAGTTGAGCCCGGGACGCGCTGGGTGGCGCCATAGGTAAAACAGCACCGCCAGCGATACGCAGGCAATCAAACCGAAACCAAAGGGTGCGAAGGCAAGTACGCACAAGGCCCCTGCCAGTCCGGCGAGCAACAACTGACCCAGGGCGGGCCACTTGGCCGGATTCATGACTGGTTAGCTTGTGCCGTTGGTCGTAGCGGCTGACACGGGCCGATCGACAAGCGACTCGGTCGGCACTTGCTCGGTGCGTTCCACATTCATCAGGCGCACCTTGCGGCTGTCGGCACGCACCACGGTAAAACGGAACCCCTCGACTACAACCGCTTCACCACGCGTCGGCAGATGACCAAAGGCATTGACGGCCAACCCCGCGACGGTACCGAAATCGCGATCGTCCAGGGCAACCGCAAAGTAGTCGTTGAAGTCCTCGATCGATGTATGTGCCTTGATGGTATAGCTATTCGGGCCACGCTTGAGAATGAACGCCCCTTCATCGAAGTCGTATTCGTCTTCGATCTCGCCAACGATCTGTTCGAGTACGTCCTCGATCGTTACCAAACCGGCCGCATTTCCATACTCGTCGATTACGATCGCCATATGATTGCGGCTGGCGCGGAACTCGCGCAGCAAGACATTCAGGCGTTTGCTCTCGGGCACGAACACCGCGGAACGCACGATGTCACGCATCTTGAATCGCGGTGCCTGATCACCGCAGTACTGCAACAAGTCCTTGGCTAGCATGATGCCCACCACCTCGGCCCGATCATCGTCGATGACCGGGAACCGCGAGTGTGCCGACTCGGCGACGATCGGCAGTACCTGCCCGAGCTCGTGGTCTCGTTCGACCACCACCATCTGCGCCCGTGGGATCATGATGTCGCGCACCTGTAGGTCGGATACCTGCAACACCCCCTCGATCATTGCCAACGCCTCGGTGTCGAACAGGGCGCGGTCTCGCGCCTGTTTCAACAGGGCAATCAGGTCGTCTCGATCACGCGGTTCACCTACCACACCGGGGAACAAGCGCTCCAGCCAACGAGTCGCAAGCGCGGCCCTGCTTGCCCGTTCATCATTCATAAGGATTCATCGTCTAGGTAAGGGGGCGGATAACCCAGCCCGGTCAGGATATCGGTCTCTAGCTGTTCCATCGCATGGGCCTGCCGATCGGTTTCGTGGTCATAGCCCTGCAGATGCAGCATGCCGTGCACCACCATATGGGCCCAGTGGGCCTCGCTTGCCTTGCCCTGTTCTTGCGCCTCACGATCTACCACCGGCGCACAGATCACGAGATCGCCAAGGAGCTTGGGCACGACACTGGGCGGTGCATCGCAGGGAAAAGACAACACGTTTGTCGGCTTGTCCTGACCACGATAACGACAATTGAGCTGGCGGCTCTCGGCGTCATCGGTCACCCGCAAGACGACCTCGGCATCGCTCGCGGCTGGCGTCCAAGCAGCGCGCGCCCAATGCGCGAACTGAGACGTACTTGGCATCTCCGCGGCCCGCAACGCCAGTTGCACCTCAACCGTGAGTGCCATCGCCCTCTCCGGTTCTGCGGTCATAAAGATCGTAGGCCTGTACTACCCTTTGCACCAACGCATGCCGCACCACATCGCGCGCGTTGAAAAAAGTGAAGCCGATACCCTCGACCTCACGCAACACGTCGCTGGCCTCGCGCAACCCGGACTTCTGGCCGCGCGGTAGATCGATTTGGGTAACATCACCGGTGATCACCGCCGTCGACCCGAAGCCCAGTCGCGTCAAAAACATTTTCATTTGCTCGGTGGTCGTGTTTTGCGCCTCGTCGAGAATCACGAAGGCCTCGTTCAGCGTGCGACCGCGCATGTAGGCCAAAGGCGCAACCTCGATCACGTTGCGCTCGATCAGCTTGTGTACGCGTTCAAAACCGAGCATCTCGTACAAGGCGTCATACAATGGACGCAAGTAGGGATCGATCTTTTGGGCCAGGTCACCAGGCAAGAACCCCAGTCGCTCACCTGCCTCGACCGCCGGGCGAACCAGGAGGATACGGCGGATGGAATCGCCCTCCAGCGCGTCCACCGCGCAGGCCACCGCGAGATAGGTCTTACCTGTACCAGCGGGACCAATCCCAAAGTTGATGTCATGGGTCAGGATCCTGTGCAGATAACGCGCCTGGTTCGGGCCTCGCGGCCGAATCAGACCGCGACGCGTCTTGATCGCAGACTCTGGCACCTCCGCACCTTCATCACCCAAAGCATCGACGCCAGAATCCTGCAGAAACAGGTGCACACGTGCTGGACTCAAGGACTCCTCAGCACTGGCTTGATACAGGCCTTGTAAGACGTCGCGCCCGACAGCAATCGCATCTGGTTGTCCAAGTAGCCGAAAACTGTTACCTCGGTTGTTGATCTCGATCCCGAGACGTCGCTCGACCTGGCGCAAGTGTTGATCCAGGTCACCGCAGACACTGCGGAGCCGCTCGTTGTCCTCCGGTTCGAGTACCAAATCGAGTGCTTCGGGCCGATCAGGCATTGGCACCCAGCTCACCGGCTAGTCGCATCGCCGCAGCCCGCGTCATCGCACGTCCACGGCGCATTCTGCCGACCGAGCCTGGGCAAGTTCACCACGCAGCGAATTCGGGTTGGCGGCGGTAATACGCAAGTCGACGAGCTGGCCAATCAGATCGCGTGATCCGGCAAAATTGACCACGCGGTTGTTCTCGGTACGCCCGGCCAGCTCGTTCGGATCCTTGCGTGCCGGACGATCGACCAGCACCCGTTGCATGCTGCCGACCATGGCTCGACTGATGCATTGCGCCTGCCGATTGATGGTCTGCTGCAACCTGGCCAGACGCGCCTGTTTGATTTCTTGTGGGACAGTGTCCACGATTTCGGCAGCCGGTGTCCCTGGACGCCGACTGTAAATGAAACTAAACGACTGATCGAAGCCGATCTCTTCGATCAGCTCCATCGTCCGTTCGAAGTCACTGTCGGTCTCTCCAGGGAAGCCGATAATGAAATCCGATGACAGGCTGATGTCCGGTCGAATCGCGCGCAAGCACTTTACCTTCTGCTTGTAATCGAATGCGCTGTGGCCGCGTTTCATCGCTACCAAAATGCGATCGGAACCCGACTGAACTGGCAGGTGCAGGTGGCCCACCAGCTCCGGTACCTGTGCATAGACCTCAATCAGCGAATCAGAAAATTCGACCGGGTGCGAGGTCGTGTAGCGAATGCGCTCGATCCCCTCGATTGCCGCGACATAGCGAATCAGCAATGCCAGATCAGCGATCTCCCCATCGTGCATAGGCCCGCGGTAGGCATTGACGTTTTGACCCAGCAGGTTGACCTCTCGAACACCCTGTGCCGCGAGCTGCGCGACTTCTGACAAGACATCATCGAACGGCCGACTGATCTCTTCGCCACGTGTGTAGGGCACAACACAGAAGGTGCAATACTTGGAGCAACCCTCCATGATCGAGACGAAGGCAGTCGGGCCATCGGCCCGCGGCTCAGGCAAGCGATCGAATTTCTCGATCTCAGGGAAGCTGACGTCGACTGCCGGCAGTCGTTGCTCGCGCACCTGATTGAGCATCTTCGGCAATCGGTGCAGGGTCTGCGGGCCAAACACTAAATCGACATGCGGTGCGCGCTCGCGGATCGCCTGGCCTTCTTGGCTAGCGACGCAGCCGCCGACGCCGATCACTAGTTCCGGTCGGTCCTGCTTCCACTCCCGCCATACGCCAAGCTGCGAGAACACCTTCTCCTGCGACTTTTCGCGGATCGAACAGGTGTTGAGAAGCAGCACATCGGCCAGCGCCGGATCATTGGTCAGTTCCAGTCCGTGCGACTCGCGCAGTAAATCTTGCATTTTCTGCGAGTCGTACTCGTTCATCTGGCAGCCGAAAGTACGAATGAAAAGCCTGCCTGCCATGCCACTCATGTGATCCGAAGGGGCGCCGATTCTACGCCCGACGCGCGGCAAATGCACCCTTGCGGCAAGGTAGGCATGGGGCGGCTGAATCGATCTGCCGATGCGCAGGCCAACACCCCGCCAGCGCTAAACACCCCCGGCGAACGGCCGGGGTAGCGCTTTATGTTCATGAATCACTGTAACTTTCGGGTCTCGCTCGGTGGGTATCGACACACTTGCACAGTAGTGGCGCATAAGGATTTGGGCTCCGAGTCTTTGCGACCGACCTGAGGACTTCACCTACAACGACTAGTCTAGGCCGGGCACAAACCAATCGGGATAAACCCTTATTGAGCGGCCACACCACCACCGGATGCGACCCCTAGGGCCTGTTCGCACTAAGTGAGGAGCAGCGACGGCGGCCGTTTTTCTGGCCAACAAGGCGCTGTGAGCGTGGTGTGCCCACCGCACATGAATGAGCAGCAACGCCGTTGGTCGGGGAAACGACCCCGTCCCTTCGGGTTGCGCCCCAAAACACGCCATGCGGCGTTGCTCGTCGTTCATTTAGACCTACTAAACCCCTCTCCTCGCGCCTTGCCTGGCGCGTTTTGGGGCAGCAACGCTGCGTCTCAACTTAGTGTGAACAGGCCCTAGTCGCGCTACAAGCCCATGCAATTCGCGTAGTAGGTCACTGTGGCCGGCCAGTCCGAAAAGATGCCATCGACCCCTACGTCTTTGGCCAAGACATCCAAGATCCGCAAGATGTCGCCATCGTTGGACAACACACCATGGGTCGTCTGGTAGTACCAGCCAGCATTGCCGCCACCAAGACTAGCCGAGCGCTCCAGCGTCCAGGTAATCAACTTCAGACCGGCGGCCTTGGCATCCACCGCATAGCTGGACGGCACGATGTCATCGCCCAGAGTCATCACCAAGGCCCACATCGGCGGCGCAACGTAATTGATGCCCTCGGCCTTGTAACTCGAGAGTTCATGGGCATCTGGCAGCTCCGATGGGTTGCTGGCGTCGTCGAGATACACCGCCTGGCCACCAAATGCCGGCTCCTTGGCGATCCAATAGCGCAGGTCGTCGATCTGGAACGACTGTGCCCAGACATCGCGAGGGCGTACTCCAGCCGTCTTGTACTCATCGATCATCTGCTGGGCATAGTCTTGCTGGGTGTAGTCGCCCTGCCCGTCGCCGTCAGTATCGAACGGCATCGGCACACTCGGTGCTTTGAGCTCCGGGGTCATCTCCACGCCTAGGGCCTTGAACAACTCGATGCTCTCCGCGTGCGTCATCAAGGTGCCGTGAGTCGCACCTGAGTAGAGAGCGGTGCGCCAGGCCGGCGTGTCGGCTAGATACTCCTCGACCGTGGTCGCCGCACGGTTAGCGCCGTCCATCTTGCCGCGCAGGGTTCGAAACTCGGCAAGCGTAATGTCACTTGTACAGCACCTTGCCGAGGCAGGGGTCAGCAGCTTGCCGTTGGCATCGTAGCTAGCCGGAGTGAAGGGCTCGGAACACTTAGCAGCCAAGGGTGTAGCAAGAATGTCAGTGGTCGTATGCAAGTCACACTGTGCGTGCCGGCAGACCAATGCGGCATCTCTGGTGAAGGTTACATCGCATTCCACAATACCGGCACCCTGACGGACGGCCGCGACATAGGACTCCAGCGTGTGCTCGGGAAATCGCATGGGGGCACCGCGATGGCCGATTGAGAACCGTGTCTTGCGAAACACCCGCGTCTGACAAGATTGCAGCTTGTCTTTGAGCACGCCTTCCGTCAGCTGATCAACCAGGAACCGCGGGCGTGACCCGATCTCGGCCACGACATTGGACTGTCGGTATGCGTCAAAGTCACCGGCCTTTAGCGATTGCACTGTGCCGCACCCGAGTACCGCGGCAAGCATGACCACACTGGATTTGATGGATGGCATTCGTACGCTCCTCCGAATCTGACTTTGACGGTCTCATGCGGTGCTGGGGTGGCCGGTAACCGCAACAACTCAGGCCGCATAGCCCTCGCCACCCTCAGCGCTCACAGGGGCCACCAGGGTGGCGATCCCGGGCCAGGACGGAATCCGTGAACCCGCCAGGTCTGAGGAGCTTAGTCGCCAGACATGGGCATCCGATGGCGGAAATCTTGCGGCTCGGAGACAGGATGATGACGTCCCGGCCGACCAAAACCGCACTGGCTCCGCGCACTTCACCTCCCACAAGCGGATATGCTGTCGGCACGCCGTCCGTTAATCACCCACTATGCCCTCCTCGACCGCCACCTACCGACGCCCCGCCTCGCGCGACTTGCGCTCGCTGCGCCGGTTGTTCGGTTTTCTCAGACCCTACACCGGGCGGCTGCTGCTGGCCGCAACGGCGCTGATCCTGGCGGCCGGTGCGGTATTGGCATTTGGGCTTGTGGTGCGCGAGGTAGTCGACCACGGATTCGGCAGCGGCGATGGGGCGGCGCTCGATGCCTCGCTGCAACTCTTCCTGCTGGTCGTTGGCCTGATGTCGATCGCTGTCGGTGCCCGGGTCTATCTGGTCAACTGGCTCGGCGAGCGCGTCATCGCCGATCTGCGCGAGGCGGTATTCGCCCAAGTACTGACGCTGGATGCCGGATTTTTTGAGACCACGCGCACTGGCGAGGTCATCTCGCGACTGACCACTGACACGACCCTGCTGCAAACCGTAGTCGGCTCGACCCTACCGATCGCCGTGCGCAACCTGTTGCTGCTGACCGGCGGCTTGATCATGTTAGCGGCCACCAGCGTCAAGCTTACGTTGTTGGTGTTGCTCGGGGTGCCACTGATACTGCTGCCAATCTGGCTGCTCGGTCAGCGCGTGCGGCGCCTGTCGCGCAACAGTCAGGACCGGGTCGCCGACCTGGCCGCCAATGTTGACGAAGTCCTGTACGGCATTCGGACGGTCCAGGCATTTGTGCACGAACCAGTCGATCGCCGCGCCTACCGTGGACATGTCGAAGCGGCCTTCGCAGCAGCCGCGTGCCGTGCGCGGACCAGCGCAACCTTGGGTGCGGTGGTGATGCTACTAACCTTCGGCGCCATCGGACTGGTGCTCTGGCTCGGTGGTCACGATGTCTTGACCGGGAACATGAGCGGAGGCGAACTCTCAGCATTCGTGTTCTTCGCGGTATTGGTGGCCGGATCAGTCGCCGCGTTGAGCGAGGTCGCCGGCGAGCTGATGCGTGCAGCCGGTGCGGCGGAGCGACTGATGGAGCTCTTGTCGACAACCCCCGCGATCGCAACGCCTGCCAATCCGCAAGCCCTGCCGGAGCCAGCGATCGGCCACGTAAGCTTCGAAGACTGCACCTTCAGTTACCCATCACGACCCCAGGACCCAGTACTGCGATCCTTTGACCTGGAGATCGCGCCGGGTGAAACCGTCGCCCTGGTCGGGGCCTCGGGCGCCGGCAAGTCCACCGTCATGCAGTTGCTATTGCGCTTTTACGATCCGCAGCAGGGCCGCATCCTGCTCGACGGCGTCGACCTGCGTACCGCCGCCCCCAGTGAGGTGCGACGGCGAATCGCGCTGGTGCCGCAGGAGCCGGTGATCTTCGGTGCCAGTGCCCGCGAGAACATCTGCTACGGGCTGAGCGGCGTGGACGACGCCGAGATTCGTCGTGTCGCCGAGGCAGCGCATGCCCTGGAGTTCCTGGATAACCTACCGGACGGTCTGGATACCTTCCTCGGCGAACGCGGTGTGCGCCTGTCCGGCGGGCAGCGCCAGCGGATCGCGATCGCCCGAGCCCTGCTGCGCGACCCCGCGGTGCTGCTCCTCGACGAGGCGACCAGCGCATTGGATGCGGAGAGTGAAAAGGCCGTCCAACTGGCCTTGGACGAGTTAATGCATGAGCGCACGACGCTGGTCATCGCGCATCGCCTCGCGACGGTACGCAAAGCGGATCGCATCGCGGTGATCCAAAATGGCCTTGTGGTCGCCACAGGTCAGCACGATAAGCTGGCCGCACGCGATGGCCTCTACGCGCGGTTGGCGGCACTACAGTTCCGGGATCCACCGCCGAGCACGGCGCGCCTCCATCATAGACCCTAAATCCCATTGGCCCCGGGCACGCTGAAACCCCTATATAAGACTATACTTCAATAGTCATGCCCCCGGCTGACACCGCCCTTCAGGATGGGGGCGACACCGAGTGGCATTCCGTCGAGCCTTCAGACCTGCGGCATCCGAGGAATGCCTGGTGGCCCAGATGTGTTGCGGTCGATTGCATGCCAGAGGCGCGTGTGAGGCCAGCGGATTCGATCGGGTGCGGAAGGGAGCAACCGTGAGCAGTACGAAAATTCCTATGGCTGGGATCGCCGATGCCTTGAATTTCCCCGGGCTGGCGACGGGGATCGGGACGAACCCAGCAGTAGCGGTCAATCGCGCAGGCGGGCCGGTCATGCATGGTGTCTGCAACCGCGTCGTCGAGGGCATGCCCCCGCGGCTACCCGCCGCCTTTTGGCCGCGGCACACCGCCGGCAAAGCGCTACAGGTGCTGCGATCCGACTCCCGCACGTTGTTCCCAAGGTGTAAGGCCTCATTGCCGGCTGACACCCCATCCCAGGGCCGCCCGCTGTTGCGCCGGGCTGTGCAATACTCCAAAGCACCGCCGGTACAGAAACACCGGTTGCTGCCGACACTGGCGATCTACAAGAAAAACGCAGCAGTGAGCCTGGTCCGGCGCTTCGGGGCAAACGGCTTGCCGTCCAAGCCGGTCCGCCATGATGAGCGATAGATTCAACCGCGATAAAAGCCTAACGCAGCGGTTATCAATGACCTTCGCGGGCAGCGCCCTGGTCCTCTTGTTGGCCGGATGCTTTGCCCTCTACCTGATGACCCAACTGGGCGGGGCGGTCGAGCGCGCAATCGACGAAATCCTACCCAAGGCCCTGGATGCGATGCGACTGTCTGAGCACAGCGCCGTACTTGCCGCATCGGCACCCCGCCTTGCCAGTGCACGTAATCAGGCTGAAACCCAAGAGATCGAGACCGGTCTTGATCAACTGCGAACAGAGATAGATCGCAACCTAAACGCGCTAGAGCAAACCGCCCCGGCCGAGCGACTGGTGCAGGTACGCAGCCATGTTGTCATGCTGTCCGAAACCTTGACCGGCCTAAAGCGTGCCGCCAACGAACGCATCGCACTCGAGCAACACCGAGCCAATGCTCTGGCGCGCATCCGACAGGCCGAAAGTAACTTCATCGACACCGTCAGTCCAGTCGACTATGGGGTGTCGTCGCTTACGCAGCTTTTTGGCAATCGTGTGGCACGTACCAACCTCGCTGCAGTACGTGAGCTGCGCGATGAACACGTCGAGCGACTGATCAGCATCATGGCGCTCGAAAATGCTTACCATGGCCTGATCGCAGGGATTGCCAGGGGAGAGTCGGCCGGACCCGCGCAGCGTTTCCGTGCATCCTTGGATCGTATTCAGGTGCTCGCGGAACGCGGCACGCTAGACAATCGGATCACCCAGCGCTTAGCAAAGATCGGCGACGGTCTGCGCACCACCCAGATGGACCGATTTCCCGGTCAAGCAAAGGCCCGCAGTCGAGGATTCGAAGTTGCGCTCGCAGACGCACTAGCTTATGCCGAGGCCGAGCTAACGCGATACCTCGAGGTCACATTGCAAACGACGGAGAAAGGCATCAGGGAGCTAGTCGCGCACGTGGTTCGCGACATGGGTCATGTATTAGACATCAAGGGGGAAGGCAATTTACTGCTCAGTTCGCTAGCCATGGCAGGCAACGGCGACAGCCGCGAGGTCGTATCTGACTTGCAAGAACGCAGTAAACGCTCACACGCTATCTTCCAGATGTCATTGGACGACCTTCTGAAGAGCCCGCTGTCACAACGCAACCCGGGGCTAACGCAACATATCTTGGACAGCGATGAGCAGCTATGGGTGCTTGTCGCAGGCCCCGATAACATCTTCGATATCCGCCGCCGACAGCTGACTACCCAGGCCGACGCCGAGCGTCTGCTGACCAGCAACCGCGACATTGCCGCAAAACTGCATCGATACGTGGAACAGTTGATCGGCGAGGTACAGATGCAAGCCCGTAGTCTCGGCGAGCAGATGCAGCAAACACGCGGCGCCAACAAGACCCTGCTGGCACTGGGTTTCCTAGTCGGTCTGGCGCTGCTGGTGGTTATCGCCTTTTTCTCGATCCGAGCACTCAACAGGCAGGACCGAGAAATTCGCCAAGCCGCGATGGTCTTCGACAGCACAGGTGAGGGCATCGTCCTGGTCGACCCACAGGGCCACATCGTCGCAGTCAATCAAGCGCTCAGCGACGCCTCCGACTATGCCCGCGACGAACTCGTCGGCCGGCATATCGGCATCCTCGGTGCCAAACAACATCGCAAGACAACCTTTGCGCAAATGCTGCAGACCCTCGACACGACCGGCCGCTGGCAGGGTGAAATCCATACTCGCAAGAAGTCCGGCGAAGTGGTGCCCGAGTGGCTCACCGTGAACGCAGTTAGAGACGATCAGGGGCGGGTAACCCAATACGTCGCGGTGTTCTCCGATGTCGCCATCGTCAAGCAGTCACTCCAGCAGCTCGATCATTTGGCGCATCACGATACGCTGACCGGGCTACCGAACCGCTTATTGCTTCAGGACCGGCTCGAGCACGCCCTCCATCGCGCACACCGGAAGGGCCACCGCTTGGCGGTACTGTTTCTCGACCTCGATCGCTTCAAGAACCTCAACGACACCCTCGGACATGCCGCCGGTGATCAATTGTTGTGCATCTTCGCATCTCGGCTGTCGCACCAGGTACGAGAAGGCGACACGGTAGCCCGTCTCGGCGGTGATGAATTCATGATCCTGCTCGAAGACTATCGCTCCAGCAGAGAGCCGCAGATCGTGGCCCAAAAGTTACTCGACTCGCTGCACGAGGCATTCGACATCCAGGGTCATCAACTGTTCGTCACGGCAAGCATCGGTATCAGCCTTTACCCGAGCGACGGTGACACCGTCGATGAGTTGATCCGCAATTCCGATGCTGCTATGTATCGTGCCAAGCAGCGCGGCAAGAATCGCTATCACTTCTACACCGTGGACCTGACTGCCGCCGCTCGCGAAAGCCTACGGCTCGAATCGAGTCTGCGTGTCGCCTTGGACAAGAATGAGTTCGCCCTCCATTATCAGCCGAAATGGAATACCCGAACCGGTGCAGTAACTGGCGTCGAGGCGCTGTTGCGATGGCAGCACCCCGAACGTGGCGTCTTGGGACCAGACGCATTCTTGGGTGCCCTCGAAGATTGCGGCGTGATCCGGCAGGTTGGGCGCTGGGTGCTTCGCACCGCCTGTGAACAAGCAAGATCGTGGCAAGCGCAGGGACTTGCACCCATCCAGATGTCGGTCAACCTGTCCGGATATCAAATCGTCGAGGGAGAATTGCTACAGACCGTCAAGCAAGCACTGGCGGATAGCAAACTGGATCCATGCTATCTGGAACTCGAGCTGACCGAAGGCTTCATCATGCGGCAACCCGAAGAGGCCATCGTACTGATGAATTCGCTGCGCAGTCTTGGTCTCAGCATTGCGATCGATGATTTTGGCACCGGCTACTCTTCACTAAGCTATCTCAAACAGTTACCGGTGCAGAAGCTGAAGATCGATCGATCCTTTGTGCGCGATATCCCCATCGAGCCCGACGACATGGCGATCACCAGTGCAATCGTAGCCCTCGGCCACAGACTCCAGATGTCGATCGTCGCCGAAGGTGTGGAAACCGAAGAGCAACTCGCCTTCCTGCTCAACGAGGGCTGTGAGGAGGCCCAAGGTTATCTGTTCAGCATGCCGCTGCCGGCGAAAGACCTTTACCCCTTGCTGAAACGGGGCTACTTTTCACCCGACCGCCTGGCGCGTAGCGCACAACCCTGAGCGCCCGGGGCCGCTCCCCTACCACGGGGAACGAACCAGCACATCCTTCAGACCAGCCGCAAGGGTGCCGACGACCGCGACCCTTCCACTACCCGACCTATGACCACAGCCGCCGGGTAGCCGCACCGCTGCAGCGCATCGATGCAGTCATCGACCCGGTTTTCGGGGATGCCGGCCAGCAAACCGCCCGCGGTTTGCGGATCGAACAATAACGGATAGGCAGGGTGCTGGCTTGCGGCCTCGACATTCTGGATGGCGCGACGCAGGCGCAGGTTCTGCGGTTGCAGCGATGACAGGATACCGGCCCGCACGGTCTCCAACGCCCCATCGAGCAGTGGCAGAGCATCCAATTCAAGTTGTAGATCGACCCCAGATGCCTTGCTCATCTCCAACAGATGACCAACCACACCAAACCCGGTCAGATCGGTACAGGCGGTCGCATCGCATTCCTGCAAACAGCGCGCGGCCTCGCGACTGGAAAGCAGCATGGATTGGATCGCCGCGGCGATCCAACGTCCCTTGGCCAAACCACGCATCTCCGCCGCAAACAGGGTGCCGGTGCCCAACGCCTTGGTCAGCAGGATACGATCGCCGGGGCGCAAACCCTGCTTGCGCCAGACCCGCGCCGGATCGATCAGGCCATTCACCGAGAGCCCGAAGGCCAGCTCCGCACCCTCGCTGGAATGCCCCCCTGCCAGCACCGCGCCGGCCGGCTGCAGGATACTCAGAACGCCGGCCAGCAGCTCATACAGTGTCTCTTCGACGATCCGCTCGAGCCCATGCGGCACAGTGGCGATCGCCAGGGCCGACTGGGCCTCGGCTCCCATCGCATAGATATCCCCCAGGGCGTGGTTGGCGGCAATCGCCCCGAAGGTGTAGCTGTCGTCGATGAAGGAACGGAAGTAATCGACGCTCTGCACCATCACCCGGCCTTGTGGCACGCTGAGCATGGCGGCATCGTCGGGTGCCGCGCGCCCGATCAAGACATCGTCGCGAGGCGTATCCGGGAGACGCTGCATGACCCGCGACAGCACACTGGCGCCGACCTTGGCGCCACAGCCACCGCAGCGCATCGCGATCGCCGACAGCTCGCGGATCGCCGCGTCGTCGGCCAGACCGGCCGCCGGTGCCGCAGCGGCTGCCGGTGTCATCTCCGGCAGCTTGTTGAACTTGCGCATGAAGCGCCGATCGATCCAGTCCTTGAGGGTCCACAACCAAGCGCCCTCGAGTGAGTATTCGCCATAGGAGGCAACCGCATACTGGTCCCCCGTGCTGATCAGACCCAGAAATCGGCGTTGTGGCCGATAGGGGTGCAGCCCTTGACCGCTGGCCGCAGCGCTTAGATTGTGCGCCAGCACAGGCCCCTGGCGGACCGCAAACACCCCGGATTTCGGCCGTGGGTCAGGCAGTGCAGCCACATCGCCAGCGGCAAACAGTCCCGCGTGGGACGGCGACTGCAGGTACTGATCGACACGCATGAAGCCGCGTTCGTCGACTGCCAAGCCAGCGTCTTGCAGCCAGCGCGGCGCAGCCGCGGTGGTCACCCAGATTACTGCATCGGCCGCAACCGTCCGGCCGTCGGCGGTCGTCACATGATCGGCCGCAACAGCCACCACCGGGCAGCGAGTCTCGACTGCGATCGCGCGTTGCGCAAAGACCCGCTCGAAACGCTGGCGCACCGAAGCGCAGTGACCAAACATGATGCCGTCGCTGGCGGTCAACAGCCGATAGTGCAATATCGAAGGATCTCGCCCGGCCTGCCGCAGGGCCTGGCGCAGCCGCTGGCGAGTCGACAGCGCGAGCTCCACGCCCCCGGCCCCGCCACCGACCACCAGTACCCGAAACACTCCGGTGTGGTCCTTCACGCGCTGCAGTACCTGTTGCCATTTGCGCAAGAAGATATCGATCGGCTTGGCCGCCAGCGCGTAGTCGTCGACACCGGGCACAGCGACCCGATCCGGGCGCGAGCCGCTGTTGACCGACAGCAGATCATAGGCCACTGGCGGACGCCCCTGGGCATGGACCCGTCGCTTCGCCAGGTCCAGCCCATCGACCTCGGCGTGATACAGCCGCGCCCCCGCATAGCGGCACAGTGGCCCGAGATCGATGTGGCACTGGTCATAGGCATAGTGCCCGGCGACGAAGCCGGGCAGCATGCCGGAATACGGGGTATGGATATCGCGCGTGATCAGCGTCAAACGCAACCCGGGCACTGGCTGCATGCCGAAGCGTTTCAACACGCTCACATGGGCGTGACCGCCGCCGATCAATACCAGCTCTTTGGCGACCGGTGCAGTCGATCGCTTCATGCCACGAGCGCGATGCGCATCCGTCTAATCACCCTCGTCCCGCCGAGATCACGCATCGAGAATCGCACCACCACGCTGTGATGGCAGGCATGCTTGCGCTCGCTGGGACACCGTGCCGATGTTAGCACGGCCGATACCCCTCGGCTGGACGGGGCATGCACCGGCACGCGCTGCCAGCACCGGCCCGAAGCACGCCCTGCTTCCTGTCGGTGTGCACGAGATCTCTGTAGCTGTGCAATAAGTCACTAGCGGTGTGCGCATTCTCACACGTCGCACGCTAGGCATCTGCACACCCTAGCAAACACGACAATACTGCAAGATATAAAGACAAGCCGCGCTGCCTAATGACAACACATGAGAAACGATCCAAGCGCGAGCGATGCGTATGTTGAGGTAACGCCATGAGCCAAACTACACACTCTGTCTCGACTGATCCGTCTGACGGTGGGCGCGATGAACGAGCACCGACTGCTTAGCGAAAACCGCGTCTATCGCGGCACCGGGGGTATCAGTCAAGAAAACTGGTCCAAAGGTTTTGTGCCGGCCTTTCTCGACATCGAAACCGGGCTAGTCTATCGCTCGTGCTTCGCCGATGGTCGACCTGCACCCATACACCTTCTGGAGGGACTACCTGCCCATTTGCTGCGTCGCACCCACGCCACCGGGCAACCCGCAGCGACCGACACAACGCTGGTCTCCGGTTTCCTGCGACAGGGCAAGTTCTTGACCCGGGCCGAGGCAGCAGTGGCGGCCAGAGAGTAGCACTAGTATAGATTCGGTAACGGCGCACCAGACCATCAGTGACCGCGTACCTCCTTCACCATGCGCTCCAGTGCCTCGACATCCTTGATGACATGCCGGCCGCGGCGCCACTCGATGACCCCCAAGGTCTCCAACTGCTTGCACTCCCTGGTTACCGCTTCGCGATGGGTGGCGACCCGACTGGCGATCTCGGCGTGGGTTGGCGGATCCGGGATGACTACCTCGCCGCCTTGATCGGTAACATCGCGCGCCAATCGCAGTAGCTCGGCATGGATGCGGTTGGTAACCCCCAGCGTGCCGTACTCGAAAATTCGTTCGCAATGCAGGCGGATCAACCCAGTCAATCGCTTCAGGGTATGGCGCGTCACTGTGGGGTAGCTCAGCAACGCATTCCAAAATGCCTCCTTCGACATCGATGCGATCAGGCTATTGGTCAATGTGACGACATGGGTGGAGCGCGGCCGATCGTCGATCGCTGAGAGCTCACCAAACATCTCGCCAGGCCCGAGATCCTGAAAATCGACTTCCTTGCCATTCGCAGAGAACAAGGTCGCCCTGGCCTGACCATTGATGACGAAAAAGACATCGGTCGATTGATCATCCTGCGCGATCACCAACTGCCGTGCATCGAATGCCTTGATGCGCATAGCGGCCGCTAGGCGTTGTCGGTCGGCGATGTCCAGGTCACGGAATACCGTGATGACGCTCAGCGTCTCGGCGGCAACCTTCACGCGGCCCCCGACCCATGATTATTGGTACGACACCCATGGGACACGACGTGCTGGGTGCCGCGCGCCGCCGCAAGCTCCACCCTAGATTCGGTAGGATGACTTTGCTGCTCTTTGCAATCGGCCAACAGTGTCTTTTCGAGACATTCGTTATTCATGATTACCGCCTCAATTCGCCCGACACCGCGTCCTGATGCGTATAGGATGCATCGGCGCGGTACACAACTCCAACCCTAACCTGCATGTTGCACCACCAGTATCCGGGATGATCACGCCGGCCAGATGCGTTTGGACGCCGCCCTGGAGAGAAAACCATAGTCATAGCTATGGCTTGAGTGAAGGGCAAGTACAAGCGCGACTGGACAAGTGAGGGCCCGGATAGAGCGGGAACGGGGCACAAACTGTCTCTGCAAGAATACGCCCCCAATAGGGCATTCGTCGCCTCTCTGACCACCCGGTCGTGCCCGTTCACGATCGACTGGCGCAACATGCAGGTTAGCCCGCCCGCACCGCAAAAGAAAAACTCAGGGTGGGTTGCCCAGCGACCTCGCACCAGGGCCACGGCTACCAGAGCATCACCGCCGTCTCACCTGTCGCGGTCGCATAGTACAGCCGAACCCGCAGTACGTAAGTCTTACCTTTCATCAACCGCTGGGTGATCTTGGCGTTGGAGTCGGTACCACTGTCGTCATCGGCCTGCAGGTAGACGGGTTCGCCCCCACTGTCTCCCTCGAACAGGACCATGATCACATCGGACTCGCCGAAGGACTGCATCGTATACTTGCGGCTGACCTTGGGCTTGATCAGCAAATTGATTTGTTCGCCAGCAGCGAGTTGGATGACCTCGGATTCGAACGGACGCAGCTCGACGTAGTCCTTCTTCTTCAGCGACGGATAGAATCTCTTCGCCCAAGCCTTGTCTTTCGCTGACAAACCGTCGGCAGGATGGATGCCGGTCGAATCATAGGGTGGAGGTCCTTCGATCAGGTCAGCATGAAACTCATAGTGCATGATCGAATCCCCATCCCAAGTCGAACCCTCTACTTCGCTTTCGTTCAAGCTGTTGAGGATATTGTGACCGATCTTTGCCTCATCCCAGTTGTTCGGCGGACCACTGAAGTATTCATAGACGGCTTGTCGATTCCACGCGATCCCGGAAAACGGATTTTGGTGTTCGTGCTTCGCGGCAAGTGCATGGCCGATTTCGTGTAAGGCCGTGTCTTGGCCATGTCGCGTAGTCAGCGACCAACCGAAGTTCATCGTGCGCTGTGATGATGCGAGGCGATTGATCGGGTAGGTGCCCAGATACGACCAAGAGCCTTCGTTCTGATCGAAACCAATGCGAATATCGGCCTCGTCTGGGGATGTGACCTCGACGAACTCCAGCCCGATCCCCAAGTCCTTCCATGCCTGAAAGCTCTTTCTGACTTGACGCTTGTCGGCGGCGTTGCCGGTCCAGCTCGATGGCGAATCATGCTTACTGTGCTCGAAAAAACAGTAGTGAACGACGGTGCCATTCACCCACATGTCGCTGAGCCCGATGACGAAACTCGCGCGCCGTGGATCCATGTCCGGTGGTAGCTGCCGAGTCGCCATCTCCGGCATATCGCAAAACTTGCGCCCGGCCTTCTCTGCACAATATCCCCGAGCCGTCGATGCGGTTTGGTTAGTTGGCCTAGCCTTCTTACTGCCCATAGTCGCCTCCCTCCTGTCCCGATAGGTTTTTTAAGATCGTGCCCCCCGAGCCGCGATCCCTCGGCCAATCAGGCATTGATCCAGCCCAAACAGTACTTGCACCCGGTGAT
This sequence comes from Chromatiales bacterium, assembly GCA_028284585.1. GTDB lineage: Bacteria > Pseudomonadota > Gammaproteobacteria > Chromatiales > Chromatiaceae > Thiosocius. Next base: position 21,990 of record JANQRK010000007.1, on the reverse strand, counting down.
CGTGACCCGATTGAAGGGTCCCACTCCATCGGGCATGCGACCCAATGACATGATCTTAGTGCCCAGCGTCCGCACGAAACCCGTGTCACATCGAGGAACATTGAACGCCTTCACACAAGCGCAATCCATCAGCCACTGTGCAGACCGGGCCAGCCAGATGCGCCGAGACTCAGCAAGGGCAATCACAGCAGGCCATAGGCCATGCGCATCGCCAACAGCAGTAGGAACAGCGCGAACAAGCGCCGCAGCAGAAGGTCTGGTAACCAGTGCGCCAGCCTGGCACCGAGTGGTGCACATACCAGGCTGGCCAGGACGACGCTAGCGAACACGGGCAGATTCACGTAACCAATGCTGCCATCTGCCAGGCCCACTTCATCTAGTCCGCCGATGACATAGCCGATCGTGCCACTAACCGCCAGCGGCAGTCCGACCGCCGCAGCGGTCGCGATCGCCCGTTTGACCGGCACACCGCAGTAGCTGAGAAAGGGCACATGCATAGTGCCACCGCCGATGCCCAGCAACGCCGACACCGCACCGACCGCGGTTGACGTCACAGCAAGCCCAACAGGACCAGGTAGGTCACGCTGCGCGCTGACGCGTTGCATTGCCATCTGCAACGCCACAACGGTCAAGAACACCACGAACACCAAATACAGCAAGGCGCCAGGTAACCAATCGGCGAGACCCGCACCGAGCAGCGAACCGAGCAAGGCGCCGGATCCCATCACGCGGAACAACCCCCAGTCCACGGCAGCTTTGCGGTGGTGGGCATAGATGCTAGAAAGCGCCGTCACCGAGATGGTCGCAAGCGACGTCCCGAGCGCCATCTTGATCGCCAGCGCTGGGACCACGCCGTACTGCTCAAACAGCAGGGTGACGATCGGTACGATGATCACTCCGCCGCCAATGCCGAGTAGGCCGGCCAAGGTGCCGGCGACAGCACCGGTCAGCAACAGCGTTGGCAAATCCATCACGACAAATCCTGCGGCAATGGGCAAGTAGGGACGATGTAGTGCCGGTTTTTCGTATGCATAACCTATCTATTTGGTATCCAAATAAAGTGCGTAGCGCATGCATGTGCATGAGCGCCGTATGCTATCTTTGAACATATACCTTCGAGGTCCCGATTCTCTTACGAACTGGGACAGATTGCTGCGAGGCACATCGATAGTGGTGGCCGTCTTCGACACTATCGCGAGCGCGAAAGAGCCAGTTTCTCAGGCGATGAAACTGCGTGACACGCTCGAGGAAGAGATCATCAATGGCGTGCTGAAACCAGGTGACCGGCTCGACGAGGCCGTGCTGGCGGAACGTTTTCAGGTATCGCGCACACCGATTCGAGAGGCCTTCAACTTCTTGATCGGCCTAGGTTTGCTTGAAACTCTTCCCAAGCGTGGCTGCTTTGTCGCGCGCATCGGCCTGCCGCGGCTGGTGCAGATGTTCGAGGTGCTAGCCGAGTTCGAGGGCATGTGTGCCCGACTGGCGTCGCGCCGGGTCACCGACACCCAAGCCGATGAGTTACGCGCGTTGCTCAAGGATTGCGCTCAGGCCAAAAAGTCGGGCGATTTAGACGCGTATTTTCGCAACAACGAACGCTTCCACAATGGCCTCCACAAGGCGAGCCAAAACAGTTTTCTCATTCAGCAAACAAGGCAACTGCGCACACGACTCAAGCCCTATCTGCGCCTTCAGCTCGGGGCCCGCAACCGCCCGGCAATGTCGCTTGAGGAACATAGAGTGATCGTCGACAGCATCTTGGCCGGGGACGAATGCGCAGCCGAAGCCAAGGCCAAAGATCACGTAATGATCCAGGGCGAGCGCTTTGCTGATTTGGTTGCCGCGCTAGATGACAACGCGGCTTGAACCGGTTTTTTTTGGCGCACTAACACCGCGACAATTAATAAGAAATCCAGCAATTCGACCCGCCTCAGGGCATCCCTCACCCGCGACTGCCCTACCCCGGTGATGGAAATTCCCGTAGTATCTTCCCTGGCCGCCCCTTGGGGACTATTCTAAGAATTGCGTATTCCGGGGATGGGTGCGCCGCGCCCAAGTAGGCGAATCGTCCCCCACATTTTCATTTTGGAGAGCCAGTTATGCCGAAAATTGCACGGGTATATCAATCTGAACAGCAGGCAAATGACGCCGCGAACAAACTTAAACAGAGCGGCTTCGGTGCCAGCAGCGTAGCAGTGCTGACCCCATCCGACGCAGGCTCGTCGAGCGCCCGGGGGTACTCTAAGTACCTGAGCGACGGCAAGTGTGTGGTAGAAGTCGACCCTCCCTTCGGTAAGGCCGCATCAGCCAAAGATGTCATGCAGGAGTTCGGCCCGACCAACGACAACCCCACGGCGCCGTCCACAACCAGAAAGAGATCGGCTCCGGCAAGATCTTCTTCCTCTTCTTCCTCCGATGTCTCTGTGGTGCATGCAGATAGCGATGCAGCACCTCTATCGCGCGCCTTCGGCTGGAAGTTGCTGCGGCAGAATGACCCCACCCCGATATCTGACAAGTGGGGTTGGGAAACCCTGAAAAACGGATTTACTTTCGGTGATCCAATTGTCGGGAACTCCTACACCACCAGCATGTTCGGGCTAATCAGCAACAATCCAGCACCGTTGTCAAACGCCTTCAACTTCCCCCTCAAGCGCGGTGCGACAGACGGTAGCTGGTCTCAAAGCTTCGGTCGTGATCTGCTGATCCGCAACAACCCGACGCCGTTGTCCAGCAAGTTTGGCTGGAGAGTGCTTTCTGGCCGCAAGGGCTGATAAGACAAGCACTCGCGCTGCATAGGTGGCTTAACAAAAACCGGCCACTTCTGAGCGCCCCCTCTGCCTAAAGGCCCGCACGATGCGTCGTGCGGGCTTTTTTGTGCCCTGCCGTACCTTTGTCCAGAAAAGTGTCAACTTACTTAGAGATTTGAATTGACAAGTTATCTTGACAACCGCGCGAGCGGTTGTAGAATTTGTATGAAGGTTCAAGCGGTTTCCTAGGACGGGAACTACCAAAGAATACTTCCGACACTTGGCCTTGCCAGTGATCAGCGTCCCCACGACCCGGAGTAAATTTTCCCTGTCGATGTGGTGCGTAACGGAGTATCCCTCCGTGCGGGGTAAGGCACGAGGCTGAGGTAATAAAAAAACCTCAATTCTTGTTCTGTTAAATGTAGGAGACAACACATGGCAGATTTGGACGATCCAGATCGGGTATGGCCAACGGGTCTTACCATCAATGAGTCTGAAGAACTCCATAAGCATGTGATCGACGGTGCCCGAGTATTCGGGGTGATCGCAGTGGTCGCTCATTTTCTCGCGGCTGCTTACAGTCCGTGGCTTGGATAAGGAGGCAATAGCATGAACCAAGGTAGAATCTGGTGCGTTGTTAACCCGTCCGTCGGCCTGCCGCTGTTCTTGGGCTCGGTCGCAGCAATCGCATTGATTGTTCACTACTGCGTGTTAACCAGCACAGGTTGGGTTAACACTTTTATGGGCGGCTGAACTTCAGCGCCGCTGCAAGAGCACCCCGCCGCCTGAGCTACCGCACTGACAATAGACAGTTCGGCCAGCAATGGCGGCGGGGATTTGAAGACTTGCTCAAATTGCGAAGGTTGCACTGGTCCATCCATCCGAACAGAAGGCGCAGGGCGCCGCGAATAGACTCGAAGAGCACGGGCTTCGGCGGAACACCTTGGCGACGAAAGTCTTGGGATTCAAGTTTGTCTAGCCCCCCGAGGCCTAAATATTAGATACCTCACTCAGGCCAGTCCATGGTCCGAGTGGACCCGCCCTTTTAGCGAGGCTGCACAGCAGTTTGTAGTCTTTCGTGTTCTTAGTTCACGCCGAAGTAGGTCCGGGTTCCGCTGTCGCATGCCTTCGGATGGAAGGCGCTGCGATAAGCGACCTCCCTGTTTTGTCGTTGGTGCTAGGAAACCGAGAGGAGCGGGCCGATTTCTCGTGAGATCAGTAACTCGAAGGCCTCCTTTTCTGGAATATCCAGTCCAATTGGCCACAATCCAGCACCCTTGTCGTACATTTCCAGGATCCCGCTGAAGAGCAGCCAGTCTGGTGGCTGTTAGCCACAAAGTATTGAGTTTTGACCGCCTGCGCCATATCTACCCGACGCTGTCGTCGAATAATGACTGATATCGGCAATACTGATCCGCAAAGACTGGTCCAGCGCCGCTGAAGGGACGACCACATAGCGTCTCCCCACCGCACGCTTAACCTTCTACTGCCACTGCAGGCCCGCCCGCTCCTGTCGTGCAGGCGTTTTTTGTGTCCGCTCTGAAACCCTACCCGGATTCGGGTGTCAACTTTACTTGATACTTCGCGTCGACAAACCAGCTTGACAAGCTCGCTGCCGACTGTAGACTTTATCTTTAGAGTTTAAGGGGTTTCCTGAAAAGGAAACGTCTCCGGAATACTTCCAACACTTGGCCCTGCCAGTGTTAACCGCCCTCCACGACCCGGAATGGTCTTCCCTGTCGATGCAGCGTGGCAAGAAGTATCCCCCGTGCGGGGTAAGCACGAAGCTGAGGTAAATGCAAAAGACCTCAATTGTCTGATTACGTAATTAGGAGACAACATATGGCAGATTTGGACGATCCAGACCGGGTATGGCCAACAGGCCTGACCATCAGTGAGTCTGAAGAACTGCACAAGCATGTGATCGACGGCGCCCGAGTATTCGGGGTAATCGCGGTCTTTGCACATTTTCTCGCTGCGGTTTTCAGCCCGTGGCTCGGCTAGGGAGACAATGTTATGAACCAAGCAAGGATCTGGTGCGTTGTTAAGCCGTCCGTTGGCCTACCATTGTTCTTGGGTGCGGTCGCAGTGATTGCGTTGATTGTTCACGACGCCGTGCTTTCAAACACGAGTTGGTTCTCCGCCTACTGGGGCGGCTGAGCTTCAGCACCGTTGCAAGAACACCCCGCCGCCTGCGCTATCGCACTGACAATAGGTGGTTCGAGCAGCAATGGTGGCGGGGATTTAACAATGGGGGTTGAGAAAGCTTGAACCGTTTGGGGCGAAAAATGATGTTGTCGTGGGCCTCCCTCGGCTCGCGCTTTTTGCCCTTTGCCGACGTCGCTACCCCGGATCTTTCTCTGAGTCGACTGCTCAGGCTTTCGATGTTCCAAGTCTCGTGCGGCATGGCCTTGGTGCTGCTGGTGGGGACTCTCAATCGCGTTATGATCGTCGAGTTGGACGTACCCGCGTCACTGGTCGGCATCATGCTGGCGCTGCCCTTGGTGTTCGCGCCGTTTCGTGCGCTGATCGGCTTTCGCTCTGACAACCACCGCTGCGCGCTAGGCTGGCGACGCACCCCCTTCATCTGGAAGGGCACGCTGGCCCAGTTCGGCGGCTTCGCGATTATGCCCTTTGCCCTCTTGGTGCTCGCCGGCAAGGGAGAGGCCGAATTCGCCCCCCTCTGGATCGGCCATTCCTCAGCCGCACTGGCCTTCTTGCTAGTCGGTGCGGGGGTGCACACGGTACAGACCGCCGGCCTTGCGTTGGCAACCGACCTGACGCCACCCGAATCGCACCCCAAGGTCGTCGGCCTGATGTATGTGATGCTCCTGGTCGGTATGATCGCGAGCGCGCTGATATTTGGTGCCGCACTGGTTGATTTCACGCCCGGAAGACTGGTCCAGGTAATCCAGGGGGCGGCGGTCGTAACCATGTTGCTGAACGGGATCGCGATGTGGAAGCAGGAGCCGCGCCACTCGCGGCGCGGTGCACTGCCGGCGCAAGACCCCAACTTCCTTGAATCATGGGCCAGTTTCAGCGCCGGCGAAGGCACCATACGCCGTCTAGTCATCGTGGGTATCGGCACCATGGCGTTCGCGATGGCCGATATCCTGCTCGAGCCCTTTGGCGGTCAGGTGTTGAACTTTACCGTTAGTTCCACGACCAAGCTGACCGCCCTACTCGCACTGGGCGGACTCCTCGGCTTCATGTATGCAGCTAACTCGCTGAGCTATGGCGGCAACGCCTATCGCATGGCAAGCAACGGCGCAGTGATCGGATTGCCCGCATTCGTGCTGGTAATCATCGCCGCACCACTCAGCCTGCCCGGTCTATTTCTGGTCGGCAACTTCTTGATTGGTTTCGGCGGTGCCCTATTCTGGCACGGAACCTTGACCGCCTCGATGAATCGCGCTCCCAAGGACCAAGCCGGACTGGCGCTGGGGGCCTGGGGGGCCGTGCAGGCAACCGCCGCCGGCGTGGCCATGGCACTCAGCGGGGTCATCCGCGATCTGGTCAATGCGGCCACGAGCGCCACCGAAGGACTCTGGGGCTATGCCGCGGTCGCCAATGGCTACATCGCAGTGTACGCGCTCGAAATTATTTTACTGCTGGTGACGATCGTCGCCACGATTCCTCTGATTCGCGGAATGCGGACGCGGGTCGGCGACACACCAGTCGACCTGGCGGTCGCCGGAGATGTATCGGCCCGTCCCAACTCAGGCGAATCCCGCAGTCGCCCAACCTCGTAGGACACTCATCATGGCCTGCCTGCCCATCATCGAATACCCAGATCCTCGTCTGCGTCAGTGCTCGGAACCGGTGGCGATCTTTGACGCCGAGTTAGGGCAACTGGTCGATGACCTGATCGAGACCCTGCACGCAACCAAGGCCATTGGGCTCTCGGCGCCCCAGGCCAATGTGTTTAGCCAAGTCCTGGTGACCGACCTGTCGGGCAATGCGTCTGATCCACAGGTCTATATCAACCCAGAGATCCTCGCCAAATCCGTACCCGGCCTAGTCGAAGAAAGCTGCCTCTCGGTACCTGGCGTGGTCGGTAATGTCGTGCGAGCGACCCAGATCCGGATACGTGCCCAAGACCGCGCGGGTGAGATCTTCGAGCGCAACCTCGAGGGCATGCACGCGGTCTGCGTACAACACGAGATGGATCACCTGGTCGGTAAGCTCTTCGTAGATCGCCTGTCGTTGTTTCGCCGGCTGCGGCTGCGTGCCTCTGCGGCGCGGGCGCACAGCAGCGGAGCCGCATAGCGCTCTCACCACGGGGGAGATCGTCGGCTCACGCCCGACCGGTCTGGCCCGAACCTGTCACGAACATCCCGAGGGCCGACGGAGTTTGTAGCCGTTGCAGCGCCGGTTTGGAACAATAGTGATGGCCATAGCTATCGTTTGATCCGGTCCGGTCAAACAGAATCCGACATCAATCAGCCCGCAGCGGGACCATGGGTGACCGGGAGTCGCACACGGAACTCGGCACCGGGTTCGCTGTTGACCACATCGACCTCACCGCCCAAGGCGCTCACTAGCCGGCGCACCAGTGCTAGGCCGATGCCGGTACCCAGGGTCTCGCGGGTCAGCTCATTCTCCGAGCGATAAAACAGCCGAAAGATCTTCTTCAACTGATCGCGTGGGATACCCGGACCACGGTCGCGAACGGCAAACACCACGCGCTGGTCTGAGGTAAGTTCGGCACGCAGCACGATCAAACGCTCGTTGGCCCGGGCCGAAAACTTGAGCGCGTTATCCACCAGGTTGATCATGATCTGCGCGAAGGCATCTTCATCGACCGCCACGTACCGAGCCGCGACCGCGTCACTGTAAGTCAAGCACAACTCGAAGCCCGCCTGTTCCACCTGTGTCACCACCTTGGATCGCACCGTATCCAGTAACTGACCCACGGCCACCGGATGCAGCTCCACCCGCAACTTATCGCGACTGATCCGCGCCAGTTGCAGGACATTCTCGATCAGGCGCGACAGACGCTCGCTCTCGTCGTGGATGAATTCGTAATAGCTACGACGCCGTGCCTCATCGGCCCAACCCTCACGCAACATCTCGCTGTACATGCGGATCGAGGTCAAGGGCGTCTTCAATTCGTGACTGACGGCAGAGACGAAGTCGCGCTGCTGACGGCTCAACTCGATCTGCTGCGCGCCGAGTCGATACAGTAAGAATAGACCGCCACTCAGCACCAACCCGAGGGTCAAGGCTACCCAGACCAGCAATGCGCCGGCCGGGCCCGACGGCAAGTGAGTCACCGAATAGATCAGTTCCAGGCGGTCCAAGGGCGCCGATAGACGCGCGCGGTATAGCAGGGTGCCTGACAGCTCCTCTGCACTGGCGAGATAACCGCGACCCTGTTCGCCTCCTAGCGCCGACAGGATCTCGTCATCGAAGGCGATCCCCAAGCGGCTCATACCGGCCAGAGCGGTATCGCGAAACGGCTCCTCGATGAGTTCACGCAACAGGGCCGCGCGCTCGATCACCGCGCCTTGGATGTGTCGTTGTCCGGTGCGCCACACCTTGCGATAGAGCACGAAGTAGTCGTCGCCAAGCATGCCGAACTCGAACGGGTCGAGCTCACTCTCGAGCAAGCGCGCCAAGGCATGCGGTGCCGCTGGGCGGGGCGCATCGGAATCCAGCAGCGTCGATCGCTCGGCCAGGTCGGCGACTTTCGCCTTGGTCTGCTCGCTGCTGCCCGCTACATCCAGCTCGACCCGTTCCTCGAAACGTGGCAGCGGGCGCCGCGCCTGCACTTGCGCCCGGTCGTCATCGTAGGCTCGCTCCAATTGAAGTTGATCGACACGCCCGAGTTTGCCGGCCTGCAATGATGAACTCTCGTACGCCGGCTCGCGCGGCACCTGTTTGCTGAGACGATCGAAGGCCGCTTGCCCGAGTTTGCGTTCGCGCACTGCGGTTCGCGCCTCGGGCTCCGGCAACGCCGACTCCGCAGCTTGCCGGGCGACTGCCGCAGTCGACGACCGCGCCGTGTCTGTTGGCGCCGCATCGCGTGATGTGGTCGGCGCAGGCAGCATGGCCGAGCCTTCCGGTCGTCCGGCATCCTCTTTCTTGAGGCCCTGTTCATGCGGTCGTAACGCGACCAACTGCCCCTCCTGACCGAGGATCCTGAGCAACCGTGCACGTAGCGCGCGACGCCGCTCCAACTGCGCGGCATCAATACCATAGGCCAGCGGCGATACGCCGGGGTCTTCTGGCAACAGTGGGGTACTGAAACGACCATCGGCATCGACCTGGAAATAACCGATTAGGCCCGGCACATCACTGCTGATCGGCAACGCCGCCAGGGGCGAGCGTTGCAAGTAACCGACCGCAGGATCCCCTTGCACGACCAAGAAGCGGTAGTCGGTGAACGCACGCGCCTCTTCGCGGGCGATCGCACTGCGCATGCGCCGGTCGATGCGGCCGAGCAGCTGTTCCGCCAATGCCTGGTATTGATGGAAGCTCTCCCACTTCAACCGACTGTGCGCCTGCCAGACCAGGACCGCGCTGGGGATCGCCAATGCAACGAAGAACAGGCCGAGCAGCCAGCGCAAGCGACCCTTGCTGGTGACACTATCGACGAAGCGTGCCACGTCAATCGGCGACCAAACGATAGCCGGCGCCACGCACCGTCAATAGAAGGCGCGGCGACTTCGGATCTGGCTCGATCTTGCGCCGCAGCTTGGCGATGTGGATATCGACGGTCCGGGTCTCGATGGCGAGTTCGTTGGCATAGCCCCAGACCTTGCTCAACAACTCTTCGCGTGGCACCGGGCGCTCACGATGCGCGTGCAGATAGCGCAATACCGCCATCTCACGCCGGGTAAACTGGATAGTCTCATCGTCCCGGACGCCTGATAGATTGAGCGTGTCCAGCACCAGCCCGTCGCGCAGCCGGATGCATGGGTCGGCGGGCTCCGCCGGCCGGGTGCGACGCAGCACCGCCCGAACCCGCAATACCAGTTGGGTGACCGAAAACGGCTTGGCCACATAGTCGTCGGCACCCAAAGAGAGTCCCTGGACGATGTCCTCGTCATCGGTCTTTGCAGTCAGCATGATGACCGGCTGATCCGGGAGCTGCTGACGGATGCGCTGACAGATCGCAAAGCCGTCCATCCCAGGCAACATGACATCGAGCAAGACCAAATCATAGTCGCCGCTGAGCGCCATGCGTAGGCCTTCCGGTCCCTCCTGCGCAAACGCGGTCGCAAAACCGTGATAGGTCAACACATCGATCAGACCGGTTCGGATCGCGACCTCGTCCTCGACGATCAAGATGCGCGCCTTCTCTGACATTTGTCCTCCAAGCCGAGCCGTGCTGCCCGATCAGTTGATAAGGCAACCACTCAACGCAGACTAACAGCTCGGCCCACTTCCCTCATGTAAAGCCTTTGTAAACAACGCGCGCAAGGTTTTACCAAACCCTGCCTACGATCGCATAGGGCGTCTTCCTAGACTGGGTGCAACCGATCGATCAACCCGCAACGGAGGAAATGATCATGGCGTTGATAAGCAGGATATCGCAGCTGTTTCGTGCAGATCTGCATGCCGTACTGGACCGCGTCGAGGAACCCGACATTCTGCTGCGGCAGGCGATCCGTGAAATGGAAGAGGACTTGGCACGCGACGAGCAACACCACCGGCGCCTCGAACGCGAGCGCGAACAACTGGCCAAGCGTGAGGCCGAATGCCACCAACTGCAGACCTCGCTCGGCGAAGAGCTGGATCTCTGCTTGGCCGCCGACCAGGAAGACCTCGCGCGTTCACTGATCCGCCGCCGGCTCGAGTCCGAGCGCGCCCTGCAGTTGCTGAGTCGACGGCGTGAGGCCCTGGGCACGCAGCAGGAACGCCTGACCCGTCGCCGCAACGACAACCGCGCACGTTACGAAAGTATGCGCCAGCAGGCAGAGCTGTTCGACGAACAACACAGCGAAGCCGATGGCCCAGAGGCCTGGCCGGGCCTGGATATCCGGGTGCGCGACGAAGACGTCGAGATCGCGCTACTCAAAGAGCGTCAACGGAGGGCCGCACGATGAAACGGCCCAGCTTCCTAGAAGGCGTCGGCGTTGCATTGATCACAGCCTTGATCGGCGGCCTGTGCTTCGCCTTATTGCCCGCGCTGTTTGGTCTGGCTTGGACGCAACACGCACTAATCGCCGGCCTCGGTCTGGGCTATCTAGTCTATCTGCTGTGGCGTAGTGCACAGCGCAGTGGGCGCCTGGTTGTGTTCCTGGCATGGCTGACGATCACCGGCGTTGCTTGGCTAGTGTCGGTCGATCCTTTGTCACTCATGGCGGTTCAGCTCGGCATGATCTGGCTGACGCGTTCCCTGTATCACCAACCTGGACCACTGGCCGCGCTGCTCGATCTGGGACTCAATCTGTTGGCCGGGCTGGCCGGACTGGCGGCCTTCCTGCATACCGAAAGCGCCGCCCTGGGCATCTGGAGTTTCTTCTTGGTCCAGGCACTGTTCGTCGCTATCCCCGCGGCACGCCGTGCCGAACGGCATAACCAAGGCACCCAAGAGACCACCGCCGGCGTCGATCGCTTTCAAGTCGCCTACCGCAGCGCCGAGATCGCACTGCGCAAACTGGCGGCCCGTCACTGACCCTTTCTGACAACCACGCAACTCAGAGGAAACCCTCATGAAGACAACACTCATTGGACTAACCCTGTTCGCCCTGACCGCGGCCACGGTCGCACTGCTACCGACACGCCCGGTGACCGGCGCGATTCAACCGCCAGCGATCGACCCAGTGCCCCAGATACCGCGGGCCGGGAAGATCGAGGTGGTCTTTGTACTCGACACCACCGGCAGCATGAGCGGCCTGATCGATGCGGCCAAGGAAAAGATCTGGTCGATCGCCAGTTCGCTGGCACAGGCCGAATCCGCACCGGAGATCCGCATGGGACTGGTCGCCTACCGTGATCGCGGCGATGCCTATGTGACCCAGGTCAGCGGTCTCTCACCGGACCTCGATTCACTGTACGCGACCCTGATGGATTACAAGGCGGCGGGCGGCGGCGATACCCCGGAGAGCGTCAATCAGGCATTGCACGACGCACTCTACAAGGTCGCTTGGAGCAACGCCCAAGACACCTACCAGGCGATCTTCCTAGTCGGCGATGCACCGCCCCATATGGACTATCAAGGCGAGATGCAATATCCCGAGATCATCGCCGAGGCGCGCGCCCGCGGCATCCGCGTCAACGCTATCCAGGCCGGTACGCTACCGGTTACCGGAAAGGAATGGCAGAAGATCGCGGCACTGGGCGGGGGTGACTACTTCCAGGTCGACCCGTCGTCCGGCAGCGCGGTCGCGATCGCCACACCCTATGACGAGAAGCTGGCTCGCTTGTCAAAAGAACTCGATGACACTCGCGTCTACTATGGCGACCGCGAGACACGCGCCCAGAAGGCCCGCAAGCTGGATGCGACACGCAAGTTGCATGCATCGGCCTCGACCGAGTCACGCGCCCGCCGCGCCGCGTTCAATGCCTCGGATAGCGGTGCCGCCAATCTGCTCGGTGATCAGGAACTGGTCGAAGACGTCGCCAGCGGCAAGCTCGACCTGGATCGGATCGAACCCGAGAAGCTGCCCGAGCCGATGCAGGCCATGGCCCCGGCCGCAGTCAAGGCGAAGATCCTGAAAAAGGCCGAGGAACGTAAGCAACTGCAAACCGAGATCCAGTCACTGTCACGTCAGCGCGCGGATTTTCTCGCCAAAGAGGTCGAGGAGCGCGGTGGTGCAGCCGCCTCGCTGGACGATCGTATCTACGGCGCAGTGCGTGAGCAGGCCGCGGCCAAGGGCTTCAAGTACGATGCCACGGCACCGGCCTATTGATCGATGCAAAATACACCGGCCCGCGGCGCGGGCCGGTTTCACTCAAGGGGACCTCCAAAAATGCCTTCCATGGCATTTTTCTCCGCGGCAAGGCCAAAACGCGGTTTTCGCCTTTCCTTCATTTTCAATCACTTGTCGTGATCGAAAATGGCAGCACATCCCTGTGCCGCTCGGGCACCTCTATTTTTAGAGGCGCCCTCAAGCCACTTAAAGTGATTTCAGGTACTCGACCAAATCGTTTTTCTGATCGCCGCTCAGCGCCAGATCGAAGTGCGCGTCATAGTGTTCAATGACATCGAGCAGCGTGGCAAAGCGCCCATCGTGATAGAAGCCGCCCTTGGTATGGGTCCACAGGCCACGCAACGGCGCCGTGCGGTAGCGGTCTTCTGGTCCACGCTCCGCCTGGAAGGCGTCGATGCCCATCTCGACCGGGGTATGCAGATTCCAGCCGGGTTCGGTGAACAATGGCGGTACATGACAGCGTGCACAATCCCCGGATCCGGAGAAAACGGCCTTGCCGCGTTCCGCGGCCTGCCGATCGAAGGAGTTGCGCGGCGCACCTGGGGCCTGCAATGCGAGCTGGTACATCTGCAGGTCGGCCAGCTTCGGTGTGACGCGGTCGACCTCGGGTCGTACATTGCCGAAGTTGTTCGCGGCCGCCACGGGGAAGCGCGAGAAATCATTCAGGCGCGGGTCGTAGAGCGTACCCTGGCCGCCCATTTCGAGTGTCGCGACAAAGGCGTTCCAGTGCGAGATACCGCCCCAGCCGGTCCAGGTATGCAGGTTCACCCCCGCCAGCCCGAACGCGGGTGGGATCAACACCGCAGCACTTCCACCATCGGGACGGAATGCCTTACCGTCGAGCAACAGCGAGGCATCGAATTTTCCCGGACCCCAACTGTTGAGCACGGCCTTGACCGTGGCCTCATCGACGCCGAGCAGATTGGTGAAGGCCGACAGATCCGGTGCCAGGGCGATGATTACGCCAGGGTTGAGATCACGGTTGGCCCAGCCGTCGAGCCGGCGGCCGATGCCCGGCGCGAGGCTGTCATCCACTGTGCTGTGGCACAGTGCACAGGTGATACCGATCGAGGTCAACTGGTCCCCGTTTAGGGTGCCGCGCAGGCCGACCACTGCATCGAGTTGCAACAGTGCCAGCGTCGTGGCCGGGCTGGTCAAATCCACGTCCCCACGCCGCAGGGCCCGGCGCAGTGACCTGGGCAGCTTACGCACATCGACCTTTAGACCCACCGCCAGCGCGGTCAGCGGATCTACCCCATCGCCGACACCGCCCAGGTCGGCGCCGGCGATCGCCTCGTGCAAGCGCAGGGTATCCGTCCAAAAGGCCTCGTCACCAAAGGTGTCGTAGCGGAAGGTCTCACGACCACGACGCACCGCCCTGGTGGTATCTCTGACGACCTGGAAAAGCGAGTGAGATCGAAAGTGCCCATCCGACGCAACGGCCAACGCCGGACTGAGCGACCACGCCAGTACACCCAAGGCCGCCGCAAGCAGCCCGTGTGCGATGCCGTCCCTGGTTGATGGTATCGATAGCATGTTAGCCCTCCTTAACAATGGGGTACTTGTGTGCTGCTACGGCGACGGTGAGACGGCTAACCGTCGATGAATCAGTTCGCGTTGAGTACCGCAAACAACCCACGATGGCGTCGCATCGACGACCGGCAAAGGCGAACGGCTCAGGTGTCGTCCCTGCTTCTCCATCCAACATGTCTTTGCCGAGTAGACGGCGCAGCTTGCGTTTGGCCCGATGTAATCGAGATTTCACCGTGCCGGTGCTGATCTCCAGCGACTCGGCGGTTTCCTCGAAACTCAGCTCTTCGATTTCTCGCAGGATGAACACCATCCGAAAAGGCAGGGCCAACTTGGCCACCGCAGCCTCAATCAGGTGTGCGGCCTCGTCGTTGGCCGCCTGCCGGTCCGGTTGGTCGGCCGCGGGATGATCGGCAATATCGTCGACCGATTCCAAGCGTTGTCGTTTGTCGCGCACCCGCAACGCGCTGCGCCTGAGGATCTGCGACAACCAGGCACCCAGGCCGTGCGGGCCGCGAAACTGCGCTAGCTGGGTGAAGGCCACAATGTACGCCTTGTGCAGCACGTCCTGTGCGAGCGCCTCGTCACGCAGCACACTCCAGGCCACGCGGTACAGGCGGCGGTTGTAGCGACGCATGATGAACTCGAACAACGGGTGATCGCCCGCCACCACACCCGCTACCACCTGGCCGTCGGTAAACGCTGCGACCGGCTGCAACTCGGTGCGCAGCGCCGTCACATCCATCACATTGTGTGTCGCCATACCCTGGGAGTGCGGGCGAGTCTGAAAAAGGTTCCCGGAAATAGCGCGATCACTTATCGCGTGACGAGAAAAACTTTATCAATCGGGCGATTGGCCTTGTCAGCGGCTAATCTACGCTAGCCGCCAATGGCCGTACCCTCTAAGGGCGGACGGCCGCCTCAGCTGGCCGATTCATGCTGCGTCCCCTCGCCCGGCGTGATGAACAACAGCCGCGCTGGCACCTGGGTCTCGGCCGTGTGCCACTGCCCGCAAGGGATCACGACGTAGGCACCGGGCGTGCTCAACTCCACCCGCGCCTCGTCTTGGTCCAGGCGAATTCGAAAGGTGACCCTACCGGAGAGCAACACGACGACCTCGTCCCCGGCCGGATGCCGCTCCCACGACCCCCAGGGCTCGCCGAACTCATGCACCGATACCAAGGTATGGCCCTTGAAGCCACCGTAGTCGGCATTCAAGCGTTCATAGAGGGTCGGCGACGGGGCCACGGTGTCTACCGACAGGTCCGGTTTCAGGACCGCGAAGGTTTCGTTGAATTGATGTGTTTCGATAGGCTTCATCTCGATTTTCTCTTTGCACTGAGCCCGTCAACACTCAATACAGATGCCTTGCACCTGCCATCAACATCAACGAAGCCACCACTATTGGATACACAGCAACATCACATGCCGCCGCGAGCCTGCCATTTTCACGAATTCGAAACCCGACTGCTCGAATGCTGATCGACTGCCCATGTACTGATAACTCGGCGAGTCCGCCGCGGGAGGATAGGCTTCTAGATAGTTGGCTTTGTTCTGCTTGGCGTACGCGATTGCCGCATCAAGCAAAGCGCGGGACACGCCCTGCTTTCTGAAGGGACGCTTGATAAAAAAGCACGCTATCGACCACACGCCCTGTCTACTCTCATCACCACCCAGTCGCTTGTAGGTGTCCCGAGGTGCAACCGAACACCAGCCGATCGGCTTGCCTTCGAAATAGGCCAGTAGCCCAATGGGAACCCCGGCATCCACGCGCGCTTTCATGGCGGCCTTCTTCCCCGCCTTACCAGGGATCGATCCGGCGCACTCGTTACGTCTCCACGCCATGCACCAGCAATAGTGGGGCCCACCGCGCGCCTCGACAAACTGCTCGAAGTCGGGCCAGTGGGATTGGGTGACGGGGTGAAATGTCAGATCCATACAGGAGACCCGTCAGGCCTTCTGTGCGATCTGATAGCCGGTGACATAACTCAGGTCGACAAAGCCACCGAACTCGGTGTCAATGGTGGCCGACAGCTCGCCTAGCAACTCCTCCCTGAGCGTCGACTCTAGCTTCAAGTATGGCGAGTAGCTCTTTAACCCATCGATATATCGCGCTGTCGGATAACGCACAGTCGACTCCGAGTGACCGAGCATCGGCTCCAAGAAATACCCACCCTCATTGACCATATGGCCGAGCGACTCGAGGATTTCGAGCTGCTCCTGCAGGCTTTCTCGATGGCTAAGCTCGGGGACCAGTCTTTCGTAGACAGGCCGAAGCCGGTCAGCGACCTCTTGGCTGGGCTGCAGCTCCTTGTTCCAGAGCAACACCAGATACCCCGAAGGCCGCAACAGGTCGGCCGACTTCAAGAGGGCGATGTCCCGATCGACCCAATGAAACGAGGTTGCGGCGAGCACTGCATCGGCCTCGCCGCTGGCAACCTCATACTGCTCGAGGCTGCATTGATGGAGCCGGACCTTCGGGTATTTTCGCAGGCGCTGTCGTGCAATCTTGATGAACTCAGCATTGGGCTCGACGCAATCCATCGCACAACCGAGCGCCGCAAAACTCTCGGTCGCTGTTCCCGGGCCGCAGCCGATTTCAACAAGCCTAGACGCGGCATCGATCCCGGTTTGCTCAACCACCTCGGCGATGACGGGATCGGGATAGCCCGGCCGCCCACGGCTATAGCTCAGGGCGGCCGGCGAATACCAGTTGGCACGGGTTTCGAGCGGCCTGCCCGAATATTCGGCAAGGGTTTCCTCAATGTCTTTCATCTATGGCCCGCCATGTTCAAGAGCAGTCAAATCTCGATTCCATATCCGCTACCACCTTGGTCAAAAAGCCCTCCAATTTTCCCAAATCGATGTCGCTGAGCTTGTTGACGTAGAGACACGACTTGGCATGTTTTACCTTGCCAAGGCCCTTCAAGTCGTCCTCCAGCCCGTCAAAGCCCTGCATGACGTAGAGGGTCATGTTGCGTTTTCTCGGCGAGAAGCCAGTCATGAGCCACGAAAACTCGCCCCGAGAATTCGTGTAGCTGTAACTACCGAAGCCGACAATCGAATCGCCCCACATCACCGGGTCGCGCTGGGTAACACGGGAAAACAACGCCAGCAAGGTGAAGGCCTCTCCCCTCCTCTGCTCGGACTCCAGCCGCTCGAGAAACTCCCGCACGCTCTTGTCATTTGGGCGGGTCTTCAACTCAGTCACGGCTAGCTCCTACAACAACCTCTCCATTAAGCGCCGAAACCCCCATCTGTGGACAATACACGGGCACGGCTCTCGCACTAGCAAGGGCATGCTGGGGAAAATCCAGCGACAGACGCTTGCTAGCTGCCCTCGGCATGACGCGTTTCGATGGCTTGAGTGAACATGAATCTATGACCGTCAATCGTAAGCACGCCAAACTCTCTTTGGCCCCATGGCTTGTCCTCGGGTTCGGAAACATCCACGCCCTTGGACTTGAACTCCTGGTAGAGCGAATCCGCGTCATCGACAACGGCCTGGATGATCAAGGAATGGTCTTGGCAGGCGGACATCGGGACGATGCCAGGGCAGTGGCCGATGCGCAGTCGCAGACTGCCGCGTTTTAAGAAGGACCAGCCTCCGGTGCTTAATGTTTCCTCGAATCCCATCTTTTGCATGTAGTAGTCCCTTGACCTAGCCAGGTCCTCTACCGCGAGGATGGTTAGATTGTTGGTTATCTCAGCCATTGCTAATGATGCCTAGTACTTGCTGCAGCCACCGCATTATCTGGTTGGCTACGATAACGAAATGGGCTAGGTACCCCACCCTCCGACAGCATAGTGCCAAACGGGTGACGTCAAGAAAGTGAGGCGCCGCCCAGATACGTCGTCCAGATACGACCCGCTCGGTGGAAAATACGACGGGTTGCGACCACCGCTCGCGCCGACACAATGGACGCGCTCAAAAAAAGGGGTACCAGAGTGCCTAGTTGGGTTTCCAAGTGTCAATCAACGATGAAGGACCAATGGCAAATCGGGTCTTAGGTCGATTGCTTCTGTCGATGCGTTTCGATAGGAAACCTGCATCAGATAGGGGGCGCTGCACTCCAGCCTCAAACCGCGAGCCATCGATGCCTGAGTCAATTCAACCGAAGGCCGCTGTTCCGGGATCGCAACAACGACCTCAACAATCTCTCCATTCGGAGATCCGAATACTGGGTTGGTGCTAGCCATCGAGAAAGGCGCAAAGACCAAGAGCGGCTCGTCCAGCCGATCTGAATTCGCACCGATGTGAAAATGATTGGGTGAAGCAAGATAGCTGGGTGCATAGCACCAACCCTCAAACGGACACTCGCCCGAATGGGGGCCGACCGCTCGAAAGACCAAACCGAACGGACACGCATCGACACGCTCGCTTCGCTCCAACAGACCCAAGCCCGCCCCGGGACCTTGGGCCGCCTCACTTCGATCCGCTATCCACAAGAGCTCTAGCATGCCGTTCGAAAAAAAGAAGCGTCGATTTGCGGTACCTTGACCCGGGTGTGTTTTGCGCGAGCCCTCCTGCAACCCGTTCGCGACAAGCCGGTCGGCTTCCGATGCGCCGGGTTGTGTAATGATAAAGACATGATCGAGTTCAAATGTCATCGCTTAATCGGATGTGACCCATCGCGATACCCCTGAAGCCGAATGCTGTAGACCAAGTTGGTGGAACTTGGCCGCACTGCCTGCGCAGTCACGGGTCCCGCTCGGCATCGACTGCAACATAGCCGATTTGCGTAGAACGGACGAGCGAATACAGCCATAGGCCGGGCCAGATGGACAGCCAAAGGGCGCCAACCCAGACGGGGGAAAGCATCAAGCCGGCGATCAAATAGGCCAGAAGAAAGAGCATCGGTGAAACCGAGATGTCCGAATCGACGTATGCGCTCTCCAGCGGCACGACCCCAGCCAGGGTCAACAGCATCACCAGAAATGTGGTCGTGATATGAAATACGACAGAGCCAATGAACAGGAACTTAAAGGTGCTGCCGGCACCTATTCGCTTTGCCTTTACGACCGAGTGCATCGATCGACGCCGCCCGTGCATCTTAAGCCAGAGCTCCCAGGATAACCGCGCCACAACACAGTCACCGTTTTTTTTTCCGAGTCTTCGCTTTCGGTTTCTTGCCTCGCAATGCGGCTTCGAACGCCCGAACGGCCCATTCTCTGGCCTGGTCCGGATCATCGAAGATCTCTTCGGGGGCCATGTAATAGGACATTTTCATTCTCTTGCCATTCTTTTCGTACTCGAAAGGCCGCAACCCCTGTTCGGCGAATGCCGGGATGGAAGCCTCGTCAGCCTTGAGATACAGCACGTCGTCCGCTACCAGGGCGAACATCAAGCCTTCATGATAGATGCCGTAGCCGCCGAACATCCTTCGAGCCTGCACCGGCCCAAACATGGCGAACACCTCTTCGAGATTATCGACGAACTCACTCATCGCAGTCGCCGGCCCAGTGCCCGCAGTCAGAGGCAATTTTTTGCGTAGTGATGGATATCGAAGAACTCACCATCTTTATGCACCTCGGCCTTCAAGATACCCTCCAGTTCATAACCGCATCTTTCCAATACTTTGATTGATCGGCCATTCGGGGACAGCACCGGGGCTACGAGCCTGCGGAAACCGAGGTCCCCGAATGCAATCCGGGTCATCTCCCGCAGCGCGCACGTGGCGATGCCTTTGCCCCAGTATGGCTCGCCGATCCAATAGCCAATCTCTGCGCTGTGGTCTTTCCATCCACTCTGGGGCTGGATTCCGACCGAGCCCACAAACTCACCCTCGAATTCTATAACCTTTGTGACGGCCCGGTTCTGGTTTGCACCCACGGTCACCCACCATTGCGCGTCCTGGGCAGTGTACGGGTATGGGAAGGTATGGATCAGATAGCGCGATACGTTCTTGTTGTTTGCCAGCTCGACGAGCCGCGGAATATCGGATTCTTGATAAACACGAAGATGGACCATCGTATCCAAGGCCATGCTAACGGGGAGCCTCCGAAGAATTGACTAGAGATGTTGGCCCGTACGGAGCGGATGCTTGGCCAACCATGGCGAAGCCGTGACCGAGCAGGCGTCGAGTGCTGAGCGTCCGAGTGAGCCGTTGGCAAGCGGCCTTACCGCCTTGCTCTGCATGACTTCTACCGGAGCATTCGCTCGGGCTATTTGTTGCCCCATATTTTCGCCACAGCTTTATCAGAGCCAAGCAACGCCACGATCTCACAGACAGAGCCCACAACGAAGAAAACGATGAATGGCACCCAAGCGCCGAGCTGCGCGGTGTAAAAAGCGGCGACCAGCGAAACAAAAGACAAAAGAAAAAACAAAGCGCCAACAGCGATAAGAATAGTGCGATAAGAGGGCTTGTACCTGAATTCGCCCTCACCTGATTCGAATACATCGAGGATCGGCGAGAACACTTTCTGCAGATACGCTTTCATGGCACTGACACTGACCTCTTTGGTCTGACACTAGACCGAACACATAGTGCTAACGCGGTGCGGAGGGTTTAAGCGCGGTGACCTTTGCAACAGCAGACGACCCGGGCAAACCCGTCCGAGGGAGCTTGTCCACCGATACGAGCCCTTGGTCAGGTTGCATTTCCACCTCAACGCCTTAACAGCCTTACCCAATCGCGGAAACCACAGATTGCCATGCCGCAGCACCTTCTGGCGTAAACAGCCAAATAAACCCCGTGCAATTCAGTACAACGGTTACCCAGAAAATCGCTCGAAATGGCTGCTTTTTCGATTTGTGCCGCAAACCATTTTGCGCAATCAATGCGCCTGGCCAACCCCCAACGAGAGCCAATAGATGCAGCGTACCCTCGCTCGTACGCCAACTCTCTTTTATTGCTGCGGATTTGTCGAAAGCATATGCGGCAAACGTAGCGGCGCTCAATACGACATAGAAAAGCAGGATTGGCAGCGGAATCGCAGATGCCACAACCGCACCAACAACGATCAGCAAAAATGCCGCCGCAATCCCGTAAGAAGCGGCGCTGTTTGATTGCTTGGGCTTCGAAGTCTTGGGGATGCCCGCAATCGTGGCTCCTTTGGCGCAAGGCCTACCGCGTGCATCGGTGGACATCGTATAGGTTACGACATCGCCCACGGCTGGCCGACAGCCTCGATTCGAAAAAGCCTTGATGTGCACGAATACTTGGCCGTGACCCTCCATTGGGGAAAGGAAGCCGTATCCTTTCTCATCAAACCAGGACGTAATTTTCCCCTTCTTTCTCACAGAAGGACTTCCCCCGAGAGCGCCACGAACTGCACGTTCTCGCAGCAAGCCCGCTCGATACGTCGGCAACCGATCAGGTCGCGAGCATAGTCCAACAACACAATCTTCAGCAGCACCTTCGGACGATAGGCCCATGCGCCGAGCTCGTCATTGGTGTAGTGCACATCGAAGGCCGACAGGCCGACTATGTGCTCCATCAAATGATGCAGCGCGTACTCGAAGGTCCAGGGAAGGATCTGTTTATCGAAGCCGATCGGTACAAAGGCATCCTGCTGAAGATTGGCAGACTTGTGGCGGGGCATCCTTCTTTCCTGGGTTACCAACCGTTATTGCGACCAGTCTACTTCACGACAACCCGATTTTTCAGCGGCTTCAAGACAAATCCGACAGTCTCAACGCTAAGGTAAGCAGCACTCAGCATGGAGCGTTTGCTCGGGCAACAATGCCGAAGGCATGCCCAAAAAGGCGCGCGGTGTTCGGGGTCCGTTGGAACTACTTGTATGTTCCAAAACCAGCACCAAAGCGATTAGTGTGGGCCCACAACCTGTTGCACCAGGTTATCCATGTTGCAGCCCGATTGAACATT
>JANQRK010000053.1 GCA_028284585.1 Chromatiales bacterium | reverse complement strand
AAAACGGCCCCGTCCCTTCGGGTTGCGCCCCAAAACACGCCATGCGGCGTTGCTCGTCGTTCATTTAGACTCACTAAATCGTTCTCCTCGCGCCTTGCCTGGCGCGTTTTGGGGCAGCAACGCTGCATCTCACCTAGTGTGAACAGGCCCTAATACCTCAGCAGGCGCGCAGCGCCCTGATTTGACCCATGCCACGACTAGGTATCACTGAAAGATAAGGCGACGCCAGTGCTAGTCCGTGGCTTAGATTCGCAACGGCACCAATGCTAAGCACAAGATTCACTCGGGCTCACAAACACGCAGCACATCATCCAGGGTCGTCAGCCCGGCCACGCACTTACGCAGCCCTTCGTGGTACATCAACTGCATTCCTTCGGCGACCGCTTTGCGCTGCAGCTCCACCGCATCAGCGTGACGCATTACCAGCGCGCGCAGGTCATTGCTCATGACTAGGACCTCTGCCAACGCCAAGCGCCCACGATAGCCCGTATCGGCGCAGTGCTCACACCCGCGGGCCTCGTACAAATGCGGCTCGCCATCGGTGGGAGCGCCAAAACGTGCCAGTCCCAGTTCTTCGGCCAACTCCGGCAAGACCGGCTTTGATATCTTGCAATGATCACACAAGCGCCGCACCAGTCGCTGGCCGACGATGCCGTTGATCGTCGAGGTAAGCAGGTAATCCTCGACGCCCATGTCCAGCAAACGTGTAATAGCGCCAGCTGCATCATTCGTATGCAGGGTCGAGAGGACTAAATGCCCAGTCAATGCCGACTGTACGGCAATGCGCACCGTCTCGGCATCGCGCATCTCGCCTACCATGATCACATCAGGGTCCTGACGGACGATGGCGCGCAATGCCCCGGCGAAATTCAAACCGATCTGTGGCTTGACCTGGATCTGGTTGACCCCATCCAGTTGGTACTCGACCGGATCCTCCACCGTCATGATCTTGCGCTCTGCGGTGTTCAGCCGGTGCAGCGCCGTATACAACGTGGTGCTCTTGCCGCTGCCGGTTGGGCCTGTCACCACCACAATGCCATTTGGTAAGTCGAGTACGCGCTTGAGACGCTCGACCACCGTGCCATCGTAGCCCAGTGCGGCGAAATCAAACTTAACGCTTTCTTTGTCGAGCAGACGGATGACCACACTCTCACCGAATAGGGTGGGTACCGTAGATACCCGCAGATCCAACTCCTTACCTTGGATACGGACACCGATTCGGCCATCCTGGGGTAGGCGCCGCTCAGCGATGTTGAGCTTGGCCATGATCTTGATCCGCGAAATCACCGCGGCCGATGAGTGCGCTGGAGGAGCCTCGACGTCGCGCAGCACCCCATCGATGCGATAGCGGATTTTCAAACGGTTCTCGAAGGGCTCGACATGGATATCCGAGGCGCGGGAATCAACCGCACGCTGGATGATCAAGTTGACCACACGGATGACCGGGGCTTCGCTGGCCAGGTCTTTGAGGTGCTCGACATCCTCCTCATCCGCACCCTCGGCCTCTTCGAGCCCCCCGCTGATCTCACCCATCGCGCTGCGTCCTTCGCCATACAGACCCTCGATGGCATCATCGATGTGCGAGGGCAAGGCCACCCGCAGCTGGACCGGATAGCCAGCCGCTGCCTGCAAGGCTTCGGCTACGAAGGGTTGTAGAGGGTCAGCCACAGCCGCCACGAGGGTCCCGTCTTGCAGGCACAGCGGCAAGACGTGATTCTCTTTCATGAATCGCACAGCGAGCAGATCTTCAAGGATTGGACTATCGGGGAATTCCGATGGCTCGACCAAGTCGAGCCCGGCCAGCTTGCCCAGGGCCGCTGCCAGGTCGCGCTCTGAGACCAGGCCGAGACGCGCCAGCAGGACATGCAAGGCATCACCAGACTCTTCGGCCAGACGCCGGGCGCGTGGCAAATCCGTATCGTCTAGCTTACCCTGCTCGGTGAGCAGCGTGCCGATATCCTGCATAGTGCCGGCCCCCTGGTGCGCTAGATCGGGAATTGGTGTCGACGACGCCATGGACAATGCGAGCAGCCTAGACCGCGCTTAGTCGTTCTTCACCAATGCTACGACATCACCAGCTTTTTCGGGTGCCGTCCTGACACGCTTGCGTTCTGGGACAAACCAATTGAGGAGTTCACCTAGCCGTGAAGTGTCATAAGCTACACAGGCCTTGTGAACCTCATCCATTCGGTTCGTTAACAGATCCCAGCCCACTTCTCGATACCGCGCCAGGCGGATCTGCTCGTGCCCGGTGTCCATCAGACGCTCGCGTTCGTGGAACAACTCCTCGTGCAGTTTTTCACCGGGTCGCAGTCCGGTGTATACGATTTTTACATCGCGACCCGGCACCTTCCCAGAGAGTCGAATCATCTCCTCGGCCAGCCGGCTGATGTTGACTGGCTTGCCCATGTTCAGAACGAATATCTCACCGCCCCGACCGAGCACGCTGGCCTGCATGATCAGCTGGCAAGCCTCACGTACCGTCATGAAATAGCGCTCCATCTCCGGGTGAGTCACGGTGACGGACTCGCCGGCATTTATCTGCTTCTCGAATAGTGGAACGACACTACCTGCCGATCCGAGCACGTTGCCGAATCGCACCGTAATAAAACGGGTGTCAGATTGCGCATCGAGATTCTGCACATAGATTTCCGCCACCCGCTTGGTAACACCCATGACATTGGCCGGGTTCACAGCCTTATCGGTGGAGATCAACACAAACTCAGAGCAGGCATACCGATCGGCAACCTCAGCGACGACCTTGGTGCCCAAGATATTGTTTTTTACTGCCTCGCGCACCTGGGTCTCGAGCATGGGGACATGTTTATAGGCGGCGGCATGGAAGACGACCTGCGGGTGGTAGCGCGCGAACAGTCGGTCACAGGCAACTTCATCGGTAATATCCGCTAAATGCGCATGCAGCGACAGCTCGGAAAAATGTTCGCGCAGCTCGAGTTCGATGCTGTACAGGTTGTACTCGCTGTTCTCAAGCAAGATGAGGGCCGCCGGATTCAAACTGGCGATCTGCCGACACAACTCGGCACCGATAGAACCACCCGCGCCCGTCACCATGATCACTCGCCCGGTCAACCCTTCACGGATACGCGGCCAGTCCAGGCTAACAGGCTCGCGGCCAAGTAGATCCTCGATGCGCACCTTACGAAGTTCCTGCAAACGAATCTGCCCGCTCATCAGGTCCTCCAGGTTCGGAACCGTGCGGAAGGGCACACCGCAGCGCTCAGCGAGGGCCACCAGCCGGCGCATCAGCGCGGCATTGGCGGTCGGAACAGCAAGCATGATGACGTCAATCGCCAGCTCCTTGACTACTCTCGGCATGACCGCATAAGGGCCTACCACGCGTATGCCTTGGATCTCTTTTCCGCGCTTGGCACGATCATCGTCGACGAAGGCAACCGGCTGGAAGGCGCGACGCGGGTCACGCAACATATCGCGCACCAACATGTCGCCCGCCTTACCAGCGTTCACGATGAGCACACGCTGGGCAGAACGGAAGTTGTGACGGTGATCCTTAGACCAGCGATAGAAGAAACGCGGCAAGGTAAAACAGCCGAGTAACAGCAGCGCGTAGAGCATGATCACGGCACGCGGCATGCCGGTGAGCAAGCCCGCGACATACAAGGCCAGGGTGCTTATCAGAACACCAGCAATCAATGCTTTGCTAATACGGACCAAATCCGGCAAAGAGGCAAAGCGCCACACGCCGCGGTACAACCCAAAGTACCAATTAACCGAAGCCTGCATCGGCCACACTAGGATCAGACTCAGCAGCGCATCGCGGCCCGTGGATGGTGGGACGGGACCGAGATCGAAAAGCAACCAGTAGGCGCCCAGCCAGGCCACCGGGATCATCAATAGATCGTGGAGAAAAGCAGCGATCCGGCTGCGCATACGGTCCAATGCGGTCGTTTTCATCTCACCCCTGATCGCTTCTATCGTTCTTCTGTGCCGCTTGGGAAAGGTGGTCTAGACCGGCGCCGCACGGGCTCAAAAGGTCAAGAGGTCGCACGAAACGGCCGCGGCACCGCTCCATCCGTCGCAGCGGCTGCTTTTTATTCTCCCACAGGCGGAGTAATCGTCCTAGGTCAGCCCAGGGAAAACCCAGGGGCCGAAAACCGGTAAGAACGGCGATTGGAGTTCTCCGTAGAAACAGATCGCTAGCTAGAGTTTCGCTTTTAAGGTCAATGCTTTATGCGAAATAAATCACAATCTTCGCGAATACCGGCATGTTACTCCTGGGGTGCCCGGCAGCGCAACGCCTAGCGAGCCTGCACCAGATAGAGGAAGCAGGGTACTACCCTCAACGAGAGCACCTGCCAAACTTCATGAAGTCAGCTGAGCGGAGTCAGTTCAGACGCTGATGCCCATCAGGGTGACTGGGCGTTCCTTTTTAACTTCTGAAGCGTCATCAAGTTTCGCCTGTACACAGCAGTGACCTTGTTGACGCCCGTATCTTGCAGATAACCCTCGTTACCCGCCGCGCTGTAGGTCGCATAAATGCAGGACGCGAACATCAGACCACCATTTACCCTTGCGGTGGAATGCCCCTCGTCCTTCATCGCGTTGGCCAGATCCACAAACCGCGTCGCAAGCTCTTGGACTGATTCGAGGGCTGTCTGCCTATCGGTATTGCGCTCGTCGTTCACTATAACGCCTGATTATCGATGCCAATTCAAAGAGAAGTCTTCGCGATCCAGAGTCAGGTTCGGATTGTATGCCGGATCACGCAGCAGCCCGTCACCCCAGCGTTCCTTCATATAAGCGATCTCACCGGTAAACCGCTGCTGCTTTTCGGCCGTGTCTTCCGGTCCGCGAGATGCCGACTCGTGATGATAGAGCTCGGCATACGGAGTCCAAAGGTTGCGGTAGCCCAGCTCCCGGATGCGTAGACACAGATCGACATCGTTGAACGCTACGCCAAGATTTTGGAAGTCGAAACCACCGGCTCGCTCGAACACTTGACGTCTAACAACCATACAGGCGGCGGTAACCGCAGAGTAATTCTGCGCGATGACCGCGCGGCCATTGTAGCCCTTTGAGCCGGTTCGGAGAAATTTCATGGCATGTCCAGCAACCCCACCTAAGCCGGTAATCACTCCACCGTGTTGTAACCGTCCATCCGGATACAACAGCCGAGCACCGACCGCGCCGATCTCAGGTCGTGCCGCCTGCGACACCATCTCGGCTAACCAACCTCGATCGATCACCTCTATGTCGTTGTTCAAGAAACACAGGTAAGTGCCAGCAGCCTGCGTCACAGCAAAGTTGTTTATCGCGGAGAAGTTGAACGGCTGGTCATAAGACACAACCCGGGCCAAACCAGTATCGTCTAGCTCTCTCAGATAAGCGATTGTCTCCGCCTCGTCACTCTGGTTATCGACGACCAGGATCTCGTAGTTCGGGTAGTCCGTCTTGGTCTTTACGCTGTCGATGCACTGTCGCAACAGGCACAGACCATTGCGGGTTGGGATTATTAAGCTCACCAGAGGGGCCGGATTCGGAAGTGGATGACGCACGCGCAGCATTCCATCGATCAATGGCGATGGCGTTACCTCAGCCGACGAACCCTGGCTGTGAAGGTACTCGGTAACCGAACGTACCGCTGCATTCAACGCGTAGGGCTTGGCCTCGGGTCCGCTAGCGGTACTTCCCGGCACGGCGCGCCAATGATAGAGGATGCGGGGTATGTGGCGAACTTCCTCGGGGCGCAAGATGGCGAGACTCCGCAGTGCAAGGTCGTAGTCCTGCGCGCCTTCAAAGCCCTCGCGAAGACCGCCCACTTGCTGAACCAGTGCCCTTTGATACACACAAAAGTGGCACAACAGATTATGCGACAGCATCAGGTCAGGGTTGAAGTCGGGCTTGAAGTAATGCGCGGAGCGCTCACCAGCAGCGTTTATCTTGTCTTCATCCGAGTAAAGCAGCCTAGCGCCCGGATGCCCCTCTATCTCTCGCGCAACGTGATACAAGGCATGCGGTTGCAGTAGGTCATCATGATCTATGAAACCGATCCAGTCACCTTGTGCCAAGGCCAGTGCTGTATTGCTCGCCGCGGCGATGTGGCCGTTGCATTCTCGAAAAGTCACTCGAATGCGCGGCTCGCGTTCAGCATAACCCTCAAGGATCTCGCGGATCGCAACCGAACCGGAGGCGTCATCGGCAATACACAGCTGCCAATGTGGGTAGCTCTGCACGAGTACCGAGTCGATCGCGGCGCGAAGCCACTCGGGACGAGGTTCGAAGACTGGCATCACGACCGAGATCACTGGGGCTTGATCGAGACTGGCGACAAAACGCTGCACGGCCTCAGCACCAGGTTCGCGGCGAGCCTCGCACTGCCTTATCCAGCGCTGGTAGGCCGAACTCATCACGGCAATGGGACCGTCGGCGCCTGTCCCGGCGAGATGGCTGCGTAAAGCCGCAACTCCGCCCGCACGCCATAAGCGAACGGCCTTACCCATCCAACGCGGTGCAGCGCTCGGGTGGCGAGCCAGATAAACACCATAAGGCGTCAAGCGAACCGCGGCCCTTGCAGGCAACGTTAGCAACCGATACAACCGCCAAGACCGCGTTTCTAGCATCGCCTTGAGACGAGCATGATCGCTTTGCAGCCGCTTCATTCGCCCCTGCAGACTCGCTGCATGCCGTTGCTGGCGGACCAGTTTTTCCTGCAACTGCTGCCGCGCCAACTGCTGTCGGGCGTTATGAGCATGCGCACTGGCGAGCCGCTGGTTTAGATTATTCGTCTGCCGGTCAAGTTCGCGGATGCGGCCACCTTGCTTTGCCAAACTCTGCTCGATACCTGCGATCTGGCTCTGCTTGGCTTCAATCACCTCGGCACGGCGCTGCGCCAGTAACTGGGCCTGACACAGTCGTTTGTGCACAGCGCGGTAGGCCTCCTCCGAATCGCGCAGCGGTTTTTCCGTCAACTCGGGCGCCGGAGCCAGGGTTTCGTCAGCGCGAAGCGGTCGCGCCTCGATAATGTATTGGTAAGCTACCGCGTCTGGTGCATGCAGGTGTGCTAAGGCCTCATCGGTTGGCTCGAGCCCCGCCTGACGTAACCGCTCGCTGAGCACCTCGTCCGGAATTTCGTGGAAGGTGTAGCTCAAAGCTTCGACCCGATAGCCAGCGCGCGCGAACAGCGCCATCAGCGACTGCTGCGTATAAAGGTGCAAATGGGTGCGATCGAGCAGACCAGTGTCTTCATAGGTCAGCTGACCAAGCAATAGCTCTAACCGAATCGACACATGGGCCCCATTGGGTACCGATGCCAACAAACGGCCGTCCTGACTGATCAAACCGCGCAAGCCTACAAGGAAAGCCTCCGGATCTTTGAGGTGCTCGATGAGATCGGCACACAACACCCGGTCGAAGCGCTCGCCCTCCAGTGCGGCCTGCCAGTCACTCGACTCGACATCCACACAGAGTGTGCGTCGGCAATGCACTGCTGCTTTTCGCAAGGCCGCAGCATCGATATCCACACCAACGACCTGGCAAGCCTTTTCGGCTGTCATGTGAGCAGACATGTAACCTGTAGCACAGCCTAGCTCAAGTACCTCAGCACCGTTGGGTACCCTTGCTAAGAGCTGCGTATGAGAATTGTTAGCCGAGCGCAACTCCAGTGCTTGATCGTACTTCAACGTCGGGGGCTCATGCGCCTTGGTATCGGGCGCCTGGTCGATATGTGTCTGCATGGGGGTGGACGATGCATCTTTCAGCACCGCTTCTCTAAGTCAGTTGCTTAAGTCCACCATTATACGAGAGCCAAACCCACCGCGCTTTTAGCCCGTGCGGCCCAGTTTCTGCTCGTCGTGTCAAGCTCCCAGTCACTGGGCCTGTTTCGGCTGCACGTTATCCGAGGCAGAACAAAGTTCGACATCCGCGCACGCTGCGCGGAGACTGACCAAGCCCCTTTCGCGCAACCCGCTATCAGCGACCGACATTGCCTGTAGGCGAATTTGGTATCTCTCACAACTTCGCCGCACGTCTGTTTGTGGGCTATGGGGGTGTACCACGTCTCTACCCTTAAGGGCAATGGCACTGACTTAAGCATTCGGCAAATAACCGAGGGTTCGAATTTGTTGGCGCGCAAGGGAGCGCGGCACCTTCAACCAAGGATAAGGC
>JANQRK010000005.1 GCA_028284585.1 Chromatiales bacterium | reverse complement strand
CCCAAAACACGCCATGCGGCGTTGCTCGTCGTTCATTTAGACTCACTAAACCTCTCTCCTCGCGCCTTGCCTGGCGCGTTTTGGGGCAGCAACGCTGCGTCTCACTTAGTGTGAGCAGGCCCTAGGTCACAGCGTCTTGAACGGCTCGTTGAAGTCTTCGCGCGCCTCGCCGCTGTCGACGCCACTGCTCAAGCCGGCCTGGGTTTCGGAGTAGATCTCGTCGAGGATACGCAGCACGCCATTTTCCAACCGTCGTTCTTGCGCAGGGTCTCTGATCCAGCGCTCGGCACGGTACTTCGCGAGCTCGGCGCGCAGGGTTTGGCGGTCTTCCTAGAGCATGATCAGGCGCGGTGTCACGACAAAGTAGTTGCCCATCTCTGTGGTCAGCGCGGCGTCGTCCAACAAGGACTGCACCCATCGACTATAGGTCGCCACCAGTTGTGGGGCATTACGGATCAGGAGCCCGTTGTTGGTATCCATCATGTAGCTGCGTACATCGGCGTTTGCTGACCCGACAAACATATTGGAGCCGGCTATCAGAACCTTGCTGTGCAGTGACACGCGTGATCCCTTGGCGCCCTGTGGCGCGCGATACTCGAAATACTCGAAGCGGGCGCCGCGCTCTTGGTCGCGCTGTGTCTGCGCGAACTCGGCAAAGGCCTTGATCTGATGACGCGCGGCGATGTTGACGACGTTGAGGTCCGTGGTATCGACGGAATTGGTCAGCACAGTGATAGTCACGTCGCCGCAGTCTTGGCTTCCATCGACCATGCGGGCGACCTGCGCCAGCAGATTGGTGGGCGGGAAAAAGTAGGCATTGTGCAGGATCACCCGCTGCGGGCGTTCGGCACTTGCCAGGGTGCAGGTCTCGCGTAACGCGGCCAACCAAAGGGCATGGATATGCTTCCCCGAGTCGCCTTCGAGGCCGTTACGTGCGCCATAGCTGCGCTCGAGGTCGCCGCTGTCTGGGGTGCGTTGCGACGGCAGGTTCTCCACATAGTGCACGACTGCGCTAGCATCCAGTGTGAACTGCGGGGAACGCTCGGCGGTCATCCTTGGCCGATAGCCTGTCTTGAATTTCCGGGCGTTTTTCAGCATCTGCCGGCGCTCCTTGGCCAGGCGCTGTGCGAGGGTCCGCTGCTTGGCCTTGGCGAGCGCACGCTCCAGGCACGCCGCCTTGGCCTTTCGTCCTTGCGTGCCCTTGCAGGCCTTGCTCGCCGCATTCGTGGCAACCAGAAAGTCGTTTGGTGCATGGCTGCGTACCTCGGCCAGGCGGGCCACCATCAGATCGAAGTCCCACAGGCGGTCGAAGCTGGCGCGCAGCGTAGGCACGGGCTCGCGCAAGCTTATCCGCAGGTCGGTATCGCGAAACACATACTTTTGCGTCAGCCGGTTGGGTGCCATGTGATACGAATCTTCGATGTTGCGACCACCGAGCTGAAAGTCGTGACCGTCGGCCAACAGCAGCTTGTGGTGCAGGTACTCGGTGAGGTAGCGCCAGTCGCGCCGCGCCTGATCGGTTCCGGTCTCGCGTTCGACAGGTAGCAAGCTGGTGAAGGTGTCATAGATCGGATCCACCTGTTCGGAGTAAACCACGCCGGCCACAGAGAGTTGGACTTGGGCGATGGCTCGATCGAGGCCGCTACTGTAGTTGGCACGAAAGTAGGTTTCGCCGAGCTTTTTCAGGCGTTCGATGTCTTCCGGGTTGGAAGACGAACTCTGCAGCTCGCTGGGGTCGATTCCCTGGCCGGCCGAGATCGCGAGGGCCATCAACCGTGGGTTCTTGCCGTACAGCCCGGACAGGAACAGTCCCGAACCGCCGACGTTCAGGTTGGATACGTTGCGCTCGGCCACGGGTTCTCCGGCGATGGTCTCCGCTGCGAAGTGTTCTTCGATGGCGGCGAACTTGGCGCTACTGCAGCCCTCCGGCTCTGGGCCGACCAACTCGCCACAACCCATGGTGACAAAAACGGCGTCTTTGACGATGTTCTTACTCGGGCGATTGAAAAAGCGCACCTCGAGGCTGCCTTTGCCCGAGTTGCCGCGCAGCTCCATCATCGAAAACTGGTCGAGTCGCGCATAGTTGCTGTGATAGTCGAGCAATAGCCGCACCCGTACGCCACGCTTGGCCGCTTCGATCAGCGCGACCGCCAGGGCCGAGGAGCTGTAGTCGTCGGCGAAGATGAAATAGGCGAGATCGAGACTCTCACGCGCCGATTCGATCAGCTCGAGCTTGGCGTCGAAGGCATCGTCGTTGTCGGTGAGTAATACAGCGCGCTCGATCGGCAGCGCCTGGCCACTCGCGTTCAAGGTCACGGTCTGCTCTGAGAGCAGCCCTTGGCGATGGGTCTCCTTGCTGATGAATCGGCTGTCGCTGCGCCCCGGAAGCAGATTGCTGCAGGCGCCGAGCAGCAGTGCCAGCAGCAGCCCGCTGCTTATTTTTGTAATCCTTCCCATTACAGGCTCCCCCTGGTTCGCTGTCTTGCTCTGTTGTCAGTCGAGGTTGTCTTGGTCGCGGATCGTCCGCGCAGGGACCGAGTATAGGCGGGATGGCGCGGTGCCACTCACCGACCGGCGGTCTTTCTAGGCTGTCGAATACTGTCAGGCCAGCCCCTTGCCGACACGGGTAATGCGCACAAGACCAGGGTGCGTCTGGATTCAGGCCGCTGTTGCGACTGTCGCAATCTGCGGCCTTCTGCTCAGCCTGCCGCTGTGATCGGCAGCGCGATTGTATCTTTGGCCGCAAACTAACCTTATGCTGCGGATCCTGGGTAGCCCCGGCTAGGTGAGTCGGTGGCGGATATCTACAGCAGTGCTCCAACCTGCAGAAATATAAGGAGAAACGAGATGGCTAATTTCGGCGACCTTATCGGCGGTTTTCTACAAAACGCAATGGCATCATCCGGTAACCAACGCGTCGGCAATTCGATCGAGAATGTGCAGCGCTCACAGTTCAATCTCCCTGAGGGAGCCGGCGATCTGCTGGGCAACCTGCGCAACGCGGTGCAGGGCGGGCTGAGCAGCGCGGCATCGAATCCGGCGGCGGCCGGTGGTTTGGGGGCGGTACTGGGCTCGGTACTCGGTGGCGGGTCGGCTTCGGTCAAGGGTGCGCTCGGCGGTGGGGCCCTGGCGATGCTGGCGAGTGTCGCCATGAAGGCCTATATGAACTCGGCACAGGGTGGAGCGCAGGGTGGCGCCGAGACGCCGAATTGGTCCGGCGGAGACATCCCGCTCGGTTTGGCTCCGCCGGAGACGCCGGCGCAAGAGCAGGCTTTGCAACACACAGCACAATTGGTCCTCAAAGGCATGATCAATGCGGCGAAGGCAGATGGTCAGATTAGTCCAGCCGAGGCCCAAAAAATTGTCGGACGAATGGCGGAATCCGGCACCGACGAGGCTAGCCAACAATGGGTGCTGGCGGAGATGCAACGTCCGCTCGACCTGGAGGCGTTTGCCGCTGAGATCCCCAATCATGAGGTTGCAGCCGAGGTGTATGCGGCCTCACTGCTCGCCGTGGAGGTCGATACGGATGCTGAGCGTGACTATCTGCGGCAACTGGCGGAGCGAACCGGGCTGCACCCGGTAGTGGTCCAGCAGATCCATGAGACCATGGGTGTCGCGGGCTGAGGTGAGGCGTCGGCGTGGCGGGAGCTGTGTCGCTGACGCCGGTGTATTCATCGCTGCGAGGCGAGGTTCGCTTGGCACTTTGTAGTAAGGCAGGAAAGCGTCGGAGTTGAACCAAAGTTATGGTGTCATCGTCCGGCCAGATACGGGAGGGGTGATGATGCGAATCGGCATCCGTGACCGATACGAGCCTTTCTGCGGGACTATTGCCAGGACTTGTAGGGCAGGATTCCAGCAAGAAAAGTGCCCAGCTAAGGATCGTTCGTCCATGATGGCAACCTTGAACTGTGCCGGGACATTGCCGAGCCCCAAGGCGATAATCGTGCTCTAGATCCACGGCACCAGGGGGCCTAGACAGCGATGCGCAAGCCAGCGCGACGCCGGAAGAAAAAGAAAGGGCGGCTGCGTCGGATAGCCTTGCTGGTGTGTTGGGCCTGGGTCGCAGGTTCGATTGGCCTGGTCATCCTGCTGCGCTGGTGGGAACCGCCGGTCTCGGCAGTCATGCTGCAGCGGCTGGTGGCTCAAGGTCCACCACTGCACCAGCGTTGGGTCGATCTGGCCGATGTCGACCCGCAGATGGCGCTGGCCGTGGTTGCAGCCGAGGACCAGCGTTTCCCGTCGCACTGGGGCTTTGACACTGTGGAGATTGCCGCGGCGCTGGAGCGCCGCCTCGAGGGCGGGCGCTTGCGCGGCGCCAGTACGATCAGCCAGCAAGTCGCGCGCAATCTGTTTCTTTGGCAAGGTCGCAGCTATTTGCGCAAAGGCCTCGAGGCGTGGTTTACGGGCCTGATAGAAATCCTATGGCCGAAGCGCCGCATCCTCGAGATGTATCTGAACTTCTCAGAGACCGGTGAGCGCACCTTCGGCGTCGCCGCGGCCAGTGAGCGTTTTTTCGGTGTGGAGCCGCACCGGCTGGGTCGCCATCGTGCGGCCTTGGTGGCCGCGGTGCTGCCGAATCCAGTGGAATATCGGATCGATGCGCCATCGGCCTATGTCATCGGACGACGCCAGTGGATCCTAGAGCAGATGCGTAATCTTGGCGGCTCGGGCTACCTGGCAGATGTCCTAGCCGTACCCTGAATCGGCATGGGGTGGGCCAGAGGGCGGCTGCCCCCTGGCGCGGCGATTCAATCGACGATGTCCCGGTAGACCTCGTACAGGCTGATCTGAGTCGGTCCGCTGCGTTGGATCTGGCCCGAGAACTGATTCGGTGCCATTCCGTCGTCACTCGACAACAGCATGAGTAGCTCAAGAGACGATGGGGTATTGCTGGGCGTTACCGGGGCGAAGTCGATGTGCGCGACATCTGCGTCCGGCACGTAATCGACTGAGCCTATCTGTCGCTGGTAGTCGAAAGGCATGGCGACGCTGGCGTTGGCAGTGACGGCGAATAGGCCGGCAATAAAAAGCTGTTTCATGATCTGGGTCTCCTCCGTTGTTGTAGGGGCGTTTGACTGCCCTGACGGTTAGAGAGACCGAGCCTTAAGCTTTTCTTTTTCAGGTGGACACTGGCAGCGCTGGTCCTTGTGCTGCGATAGTCGTGCGTCAGCCGGGAAAGGTCACCCGGCCGGCGGCATTTCCGGACCTGGCGCGCCCCGGGTCAGTCCGCGGGTTGCTTATCGCACCAGCAGGCCAGGTGGCCGACGACCAGCGGGCGGATGCGCTCGCGGAGCTCGTCCTCGAGATATTCATTAGGCAGGCAGACGCAGACCCGGCGACCGAATCGGAACAACAGTGACACCTTGCCCAGGCTCTTCAACATGGCCATTTTTCGGTCCTTGGGTTCGCTTATGAATGGGAAATTTAACATTTTCTATAGCTCTAATATACAGTTAGCTGTTACGGGAATCCGCTACTGGCGGTTAGTCATGACTGGTTTGCGTCGCACACACCACGCAGTTGCGCCCGGCCTGTTTGGCCTTGTAGGTGGCTTGATCGGCGGCCCCTAGCAAGGTCGCGCCGACGGTTTGTGACGGGCCGGTTTCTTCACCGGTCAAGGCCGCCACCCCCACGGAAACGGTGACATTGAGCTGCGCGCCGCAGTCCAGCGTTAGTGGTTCGCTGGCGACCGCGCTGCAGATCGCGTTGGCTAGCGTCCGGGCGCTGTCGGAATCGGTCTGCGGCAGCAGCACAACGAATTCCTCGCCGCCATAGCGGGTGGCCAAGTCGCTGGCGCGCAACCGGGCACGCAGGCGCTGGGCCAGTGCCTGCAAGACTTGATCGCCAGCGGCATGTCCATGGCAGTCGTTGATCTGCTTGAAGTGGTCTGCATCGACGAACAGACAGGCCAGGGGCTGGTGATAGCGCTGCGCCCGGTTGACCTCTTGAGCGATGCGGTGCTGCAGATGGCGGCGGTTATAGAGGCCGGTGAGGCTGTCCGTTAGGCCGGCCAAGCGCAGGCGCTCGCGGTTAACCGCGTTCTCGAGGCAGACCGCGGCCAGGCACGCGAGGTGGGCTAGGCAGTCGGTTGCCTGCTCGGGCTGGAAACGTGTGGGTTCGCGACTACCCAGGCACAAAAAGCCGGCTAGACCGTCGCTCTGGCGGAGCGGTAGCAGTGCCACACTGCCACCTATGCGTCGTCCGAACACTGGTTGGTGACGTTGCTGGTTCCAGGGCCCTATCCAGGGGTCGTGTAAGTCGTCGAAGCGGGTGCGCGTGGCACCGATGTCGCTGCACAGGTCGATGCTGCGCAGTAGTCGCTTGTCGACCGGCGCCGCGGCGACCAGCAGGTCTCTGATCACCTGGAACGGATCGAACAGCACCAGCTTGACGCAGTCGAGGTCGAACGACTCGCGCATGTCGCGGGTCAGGCAGTCGAGCAGGGCGATCAGGTCCTCGGCGCGTAGCAAGGCGAGTTGGCGTTCTTGGAAGCGCTGCATGACCTCATGGTTATGGGCTGCGTCCCGGCTAAACGTCTCCAGCAAGCCGCGCAGCATGGTGTTTTCCTGCTGCAAGCTGGGAGCGTGATGCTGGGCGAGGGACTGCCTTTTCATTCCTATGGCATCGGCACCCTTGCTGCGAGCTTTAAAATCTGCCGCGAGTGCGCCGTCCGCGGCGCCGGTGCGCTATATTGCGTGTTCCAAACAACGCACATTCCAGGGAGGGAAGATGCGCGTCCGATTTTCTTTGTTCGTGGCTCTGCTGCTGGCCAGTCCGGCCGGCTGGACTGTCGAGGTATACCGCTGCCTGGGTGATCAGGGCGAGGTCCAGTTCAGTGGGCGGCCCTGCGGCGCCGATGCGGTGGTCGTGCTCGAGCAGCAACCCAGTTCGCCCGGCTCGTCGCGCGGTCTGCGTGCTAGCGAGAAGCGGTGGTTGAAAGAACGCGCGCGTCAGCGCGCTAAACGGAGCAATCGAAAAAAGCCGCAAGCACAGGCGGCGTCGCGGCGTGCGGCGGCCGAAAAGCAGGCCTATCGCTGTCGGCGCAAGCGCCATCAGTTAGATGCCGTCCGAGCAAAATTGCGTCGTGGATACAAGCCGGCGCAGGGTGAGAGCTTACGTCGCCGCCGGCAAGTGCTTCAGGACTATCTGTCGGCGTTCTGTACCTGATCGGGCAGGTGGTGCTGCCGCTTGTGTCTGCGCCAATCTAGGGCCTGTTCACACTCCGCGAGGCGCAGCGACGGCCCCGTCCCTTCGGGTTGCGCCCCAAAACGCGCCACGCGGCGTTGCTCGTCGTTCATTTAGGCTCACTAAACCTCTCTCCTCGCGCCTTGCC
>JANQRK010000035.1 GCA_028284585.1 Chromatiales bacterium | reverse complement strand
CCGCTGACGCTGCTGATCATCCTGGTGTTGCTGTACCTGAGCTTCCGCAACTTCATCCAGGCGCTGATGGTGATGGCCGCCCTCCCGCTCTCCCTGGTGGGCGGATTCTGGCTGGTCTACTGGCTAGGCTATGACCTGTCGGTGGCCGTGGCGGTGGGCTTTATCGCGCTGGCCGGTGTGGCGGCGGAGTTCGGCGTCGTGATGATGGTCTATCTCGACGAGGCGGTGAAACGCCACCGCCCGGATACGCGCGCACATCTCCGGGCTGCGCTGACCGAGGGCGCCGTGCAGCGCGTGCGGCCCAAGGCCATGACGGCTGCTGTCATTATTGCGGGCCTGTTGCCCATCATGCTGGGCACGGGTACCGGCTCGGAGGTCATGCGCCGTATTGCTGCACCCATGGTCGGCGGCATGGTCACGGCGCCGCTGGTTTCGATGCTGCTAATCCCTGTGCTCTACCTCTGGTGGAAAGGGCGGGGCATGGCGCGGGAGTGATGCTGGGCAGATAGCTAAAGTCGATGACCTAAAGGCCGACCTGATCCCTGGGTCGATGGCTACAATCAGGAACGGACACACCGCGGCAAGATATGCTGCGGACGGACACACCTGTAGACGTTGCGCGATGGACGGACGCTATGGGGTGAGAAGGTCAGTTAATTAAACTGATCTGACAACAACGGCACCGACTTCAGAATCGGGAACTGTCAGATCGGGTAGCGGCTGCTACAACTTGGAAAATCTCTATTGGCCTGCACCGTTTCATGAGTGATTGGCATTCAAGGGCCGTCGGGTAGCGAGTAGTGGAACGCGCCACCAGGATATTACGACAGGAATGCATACTAAGGACGATCTGCAACGCCATCAGCACCGACGCGAATTGGAGATACCGACGCTCAGTGTTCTAGCAGGGCCCGCTCTGTTGGCGAGAGACAGTTGGCGGTCTTGGGCCGACGAAGCCAGCTTGCCTGTCTTGGAAATTCATGTCCATGAGGCGATTCGGCAGCCCAAAGCTTGGATGAGCAAGACCCTGCAGCTCGGTAATGCGTGGCAGGTTGTGCTGCGAGAGTTCGCGCAGCATCTGCGACTCCCGATTGAAGCAGCGTTATCCCATCTGAATGAACGTCCCCGTTCTACTCGCAACGCATTGTTGGAGAAAGTCTTTCCGCATTGGTTAGACCAAGGAGCACATACCTTTTGCCGAGAAATTTTGCTCTTGGGTGACGAACAGGACGCAGTTGCCAAAGTCATTGCAACAATGGATATCAATCCGACACTTCCCGGCCACCAATTTCGACTGTGCTCGCTGCTGACGCTGATTCGAGGTCACACGCCGGCTCTGCTGTTCATCATGCATGAGGATTGGAGCCATAGTGAGCAAGGACTTGAAAGCGCGGTTCGTTGGATGGCACCCATAGTCGAGACGTGTCCTTGGTTGGCTGTTGGGCTCGCGGTGCCAGCGGAGATTTATCATATCTATGTTGCAAATTCGCAAAGCAGCCACAACAAGGCGATTCTTGCCGAGGGGCTGGTGCCGTTGGCACCAGCTACACTCGACGATGTGACATCTCTAGTCCAGGCCTGGGACCAGGAATCTTCCGAATTGATTGCGCCAATATTGCGTAATGCTGTGCAATTTGGGGCTAGCAACGACCTAATTGAGGGTATCGCCGATAGTGAGTATCGGCGTGCAAAAAGTCGTGATCCAGAAACGCAGGTGCAAGCGTTAGACGCCGCCCGTAGCGAGGCAGAGCGGCTTTTTTTTCGTTTGCTGGAGATCTGCCCTGCTACCAGCGGGCTGTTCGAACTCAACCGGCAAATCAGCGTCGCCGGTTGGTTCAGGTCGCAAATGGAAATCGACCTGCTCTGCGAATCGCTGAAGATTGCAGTAGAGCTTGATGGTTACTATCACTTTTTGGACAAGGATCGCTACAAGAGGGATCGCCGTAAGGACTTCCTGCTGCAGAAACAGGGATATCTTGTTGTCCGCTTTCATGCCGATGACCTCTTGAGTGATCTACAGGACAACCTGGATGTTATTTCAGCTGCGATCGCACAACGCCAATGACACGCTATTGAATCACCTGGCGAGGAGCCGCTCATGACAACCGAAAGGATGGCGTTCATCGAATCACTGCTGCTGGCACGTCTCTTCGTTGCCAAGAACCGAACGGAGACCCGCGCCAATCTGAGTAAGGCCATCAAACCACTCTTTGCCAATCATCTACAAGGTAACGACTGGGATGTAGCGCTGGATGAAGGCTTGACCGCTGTGACGTCGAACAAAGCCGTCAAGCCAGTAGTCGTGGGCAATGGCACAACGCAGCGCTATCAGCTGTATGAAGCGGGTCTCGAGCAACTGCAAAGATTCCTGGGCACCCAGTACTTTCCCGCTAGGCTGAATTGGTCACAGATGCGGGATCGCTACCTGGTCGCAAAGTCGCTGGGCATCGTGATCCGGTCGGCAGTCGACTACAAGAAGCTGACCGCTGGCACGATCAGCGCCCTGGTTCTCAAGCAGCACCTGCAGCTCCCTCTGGGAGACTGGCCGACACTCGCCCAAGCGCGCGATGCTGCTTGTTGGGCCGCTATCGGCGTCGCTTCGGACAAAAAATTCACTGGTAAGGCGGCCTTCCCATTCCTTGGTGCCAGTTTCGATGCGGTGGACCGGAGTCTTCGCGGACACATGAACGAAGCTATGATGGCGGCGATCCTCGTTGGCGCGCGTAACAACAAAGCCGCAGCGTTGAAGGTCGCGCTTATCGAAAGGTTGGGTATGTCGCCGCTGCCTGGGGACGGGTCCAAAATTGACAAGCCTGCAGTGGAACCACCTTCGGTTCGTGCAAAGTTGGAGCCGTTGCAGGACTTCGCCGACCGAGTGGTTCGAGTAGCCAGCTCCACGGCCACCGGGCGCTTTGGCAAAAACAAAGTGTTCATCTCGCATGTGTGGAGTAATTGGGCGGGACGTTCGCCTGACAGCATCCCCGATTTGGATACCTTCAAGCGGTGCCTTGTCGAGGCGCACCAGAAGCAATTGCTAGAGTTGGTGCGCGAAGACCTACCCCTCCGGCGTAACCGCACGGATATTGATGAGTCCGCCACACCTTTTCTCAATACGGTTTTTCACTACATCCGTTCAGAAGGAGCTGAGCTATGACCTCCACCGACAAAGACCCTCGCACGATTGCATTCTGCTCTCCGAACAGTGTTGATGTCTTCCATGGCGTGGTGGGTGCTACCGAAATCTGGAGCGAAGATCCCTTCGATGTCAAGTCATTGCATCAGTCCGCGCGCGAGACCTTTTCGTCGCTGGCCAACAGTGCTACCAACGAGCAAACGTCGGGACGAATTCTCACCATTGTGGGTCGTTCCGGAACTGGTAAAACGCATCTGATGCGGGCTTTCCGCACCCAGCTGCACGGATCCGACCTAGGCTACTTTGGTTACCTGCAACTTTCCTCGCCCTCGCAGGACTATGGCCGTTTCATCCTGGCGCATTTGATCGACTCGCTAAACCATCCACAGTCTGGCAATGACGAAACAACTGGGCTGATGCGTCTATCCAATGCAGTGGCAGAGATGCCCAGCGTCAGCCAGAGTGGACGGGTCAGTTTCAAATCACGATCCAACGACTTGCTGACGGCGCTCAGGGAGTGGGATATCGAAGGTAAGAAACTCGCTGAATTGGTGCGCCACATCGTCAAACGACTGCTCACGGATGCGCGGTTTCAACAGGTCGACGTCAACATCCTAGCCGCCATGCTGTACCTGCAGGCGCAAGATCCATTCGTTAAGAACATCGTCCTGACCTATTTGCGTACCGGTAGAGTCGCACCTGGATTGGCGGACATCGTTCCGCTGCTGAGCAGCATCGACGACACACTGACCCCGATACAAGTGGTTGCAGAATTGGCTAAGTTGATGTGGGCGACACAAGGAAAGATCCTGGTGATCTGCGCCGACCAACTGGATGAAATGCTTTCCTTAGGCGACAACGGCCAGTATATCAATCGGGCACTTGAGGCATTGGTGAACGTCTCGGCTGCCATCCCTTCGTCCATCGTCGTCGTATCCTGCTTGGAGGCCGTTTACGATGAGATCGTCGATAAGTTATCGGCGCCGGTGCGCAATAAGATCCAGATGCCCCCCAGCCCACTAAGTCTGCGTGCCCAGCTGGAAACCAAGGAAGAAATCGAGTCTTTGGTAGGCAAGCGGCTTGGCATTCTTTATGACTCAATGGATGTGCCGATCGTCAATTGTGAGCCTTGCTTCCCCTTTAGGCCATCGGACTTGGGTGAACTTGTCGGTTTGATGCCACGCGAAATCCTGAGCCTATGCGCACGTTTTCACCAGGAGGCGGTGGCCCACGGAAAGATCCCAAGAAGAAGTCTGGTAACAAACACAGAGCCAGACAATGTGGAAGACATCGAAAAGCAGGAGGCGAGATGGCAACAATACCTGATTGAGAACGACCAGGAGGTTCCCATCGAGAATGCCCGGCTGATTGAGATACTGGAACGAGGACTGCCCAATGTCGGTCGGGAACTCGATCTCTCGATGCCATTGGAGGTGAACCGCGAGCAAGACTATCTCAGCGTATCGGGGACAGATGCCGCGTTTCTCATTGGCATCTGCAACAAGCGTCCTCAGGGCGGTGGCTTGCTCAAAGAGATTCGCGCACTCGAGACCCAGGCCGGCGAGCGGCCGATGGTCATCGTTCGCAGTGGTGAATTCCCAAAATCAGCCAAGTCCCAAGTCTCCATCCGTATCGGCGAGATCATTGCTAGGGGCGGGCGTCGTGCTCAGGTCGAGGACCCGGACTGGGGTTCACTGATGGCGTTACCCGAATTTCTCGATAGTTCGCCGCAATCACCGGCAATAGCCCTGTGGCAACAAAAGATGCGGCCCTTGACACGTTATCGCAGTATCCAGCGCATGATGGGGGTTTCGGAGGTCAACGGAATCCTGCCTCCCGTCTCCTCCGATGTGGTTGAGCCGGATTTGACGGACGCAGCGCGCACAGCAGACATCCAACAAAAACCTACTTCGAAAGACGTGACCGAGCCATTTCAATCTGACGATGCACGCGTGAAACCGGGTTTGATCACCGCCGGCGTCTCTGACAATCGGCAGGCGATTCCTGTAGATATTCAAGTTGACACAGAGTTGGTCCGCCATGCCGCGTTTCTCGGCGGTAGCGGCAGCGGCAAGTCGACATTGGCAATGAATGTCATCGAGCAACTACTGTTGTTGGAAATCCC
The DNA here is from genome assembly GCA_028284585.1 of Chromatiales bacterium. Lineage (GTDB taxonomy): Bacteria > Pseudomonadota > Gammaproteobacteria > Chromatiales > Chromatiaceae > Thiosocius. The sequence goes on along the minus strand of JANQRK010000035.1, from coordinate 2,528 downwards.
TGTCCTGCTGATCGATAGGAAGGGTGACCTGGCCAACTATGCAAACGCGGAGAGCTGGGACAAGTTGCTAGACGACCCAGGTCGCATCGCACTCCGCGCCGAACTTCGCGCAAGGGTGGATGTCGAGTTATTCACGCCCGGTAACCCTAATGGCCGGCCGTTGGCGATTACAATCGTACCTGATGGCACTCACCTGTTGCCGCCCTACGAACGCGAGCGAATCGCGAAGTTCAGTGGCTCGGCCCTGGCGGATGTTATGGGCTTGCGGTCTTCGCATACCGATCGAGTTAGCCGCGCAATACTCGACAAGGCCATCTATCTTCTAACTGAGATTAATGACCCGGAAGAAGTGCTTCTCGAAGAGATTATCGAATTAGTGGGTGAGCGGGACCCGGCGCTGGTTAACCTGGTCGGAGATTTTGATGGGCGCTATTTTCAGCGCTTGTATGAGAGTCTGCTGACGCTTCGGGCGACCCGCGGTCATCTGCTGAACGCCGAGGGCGAACGAGTCAGTGCGGATTTGCTGTTCGGGTTGGGTCGGTACAAACGCCCCGATAAGACCCGCCTGTCGATCATCAGCACCAAGTTCTTCGGCGACAATTTGGACCGCGAATTTTTCATCGCCCAGGTGTTGCTTGAGCTGGGGCGAATGATAAGTAAGCACCCCTCCGATTCGCTGCAGGCCGCGGTCCTATTCGACGAGGCGGACATCTATCTGCCAGCGACGCGGAAGCCGGCCACCAAGGAACCCTTGGAGGATCTTCTAAAGCGAGCGCGTTCTGGAGGATTGGGCGTCATGTTGGCGACCCAGAGCCCAGGTGACCTCGACTACAAGAGCAAGGAAAATATCCGTACCTGGTTTGTTGGCAAGATCAAGGAAACGACCGCACTTGCCAAATTAAAGCCTATGCTCAGCCAGGGCGGCAGCGACACCATGCAGCGTATCGGCGGGCTCAACGTAGGCCAGTTCTACATGGCTCGTGAAGACTCCGTGCAGAGAATTCGCGGACAGCGCAATGTAATCGATCTGGAACAGTTGCCAGAGGATCTGATCGTGCGATGTGCCCGTCGGTGATCTGTCGCTCTTGGGCAAGCTGAAGTACGCCAGACTTGATCTGGGAATCGTCGACAGGATGAGGCCACCAAAGCTGCACTCCGCGGCGGCCATCTAATCCGCCAGCATGTACAGTAGAAGCTGGCGTGTATGTGGAATGTCCCGGCGGCGTGCAGCGTTTCCGTCGGGTTAAGGCGCCGACGAGCGCCGAACTCACTCGGCAGACTCAGACTCTGGCAAAGCGTGTTGGTCGGAAGCGAGAACGCAAGGGCCTGCTAGAAAGGGACATGGAGAACAGCTACCTGGCTGGCGATGGCGTCGTGGTCGGCGCGATCGAGCAGGTATTGGGTGCGTCGATCCCCTACCGCATCGCCGTTGGCGCGCAGCTGGGCCGCGAGCTGTTCACTCTGCAGACGTTGCCGGCCTGTGAGAAGCATGACGAAGACGGGGCTGGATGCCAGCGGCGAGACCTGTTCCGCAACGGCGGCAACAGCCTGGTGAAACCCTCGGGTGATGAATCAATCACCTGCAAGATGCACGACGATCCGTCCCGTAATTTGTCCCGCCCGCATACGTTCGACCGCCTGACCAACTTCGTCCAGCGAAACCCCGGCTGCGAAGTCCAGCGGCAGTTGGATGCGCTATTCGTTCGCCATACGATGCCAGAGTGAGACATGCAGGTCGTCAGGACACCAAGCCGAATCGATCCCGTCCAGCGTCACGCCGCGAAGAATGAATGGGTAGACAGTTTGGGGCAAATCGGCGCCCGACACGACACCGCTTCAACCACTGATGTCGATACTGTTTCCCGGCAAGCGCCACGATCTGATAGCCGAGCTTGGCAAGGATCTGAATCGCGATGGAGCCGACGCCTCCGGTCGCTCCGGTTACCATCAACTCGCCCGATACTGGGGTGATGCCGTGATGGATCAGCGATGCTACCGCCTGCGCTGCGGTGAACCCAGCCGTGCCGAGTACCACCGATTGTTCGAGCGTCATCGATTCCGGCAGCGACACCACCCAGGTGGCCGGCACGCGGACATACTCCGCCCAACCGCCCAACCGCCCAACCGCCCAACCGCCCCAGCGTTCTACGCCCAACTCGTGACCGGTGGCAATCACGCGCGCACCGACGTTGAACTCGGTTGATTCCGACGCGACGACGGTGCTTGCCGCATCGATGCCAGGCACGTGAGGAAAGCGCCTGACGATCCCGGGATGGCCTTGGGCCGCCATGGCATCTTTGAAGTTGAGTGACGAGTACGCGACTTGAATCAGCACATCGGGTGTCAGCCTGCCGCCGGGCTATACCCTGACCTGGGCCGGACAGTACGAGTAAATGCAGCGCGCCGGAGAGCGGCTGGCATGGATCGTACCGCTGACGCTGCTGATCATCCTGGTGTTGCTGTACCTGAGCTTCCGCAACTTCATCCAGGCGCTGATGGTGATGGCCGCCCTCCCGCTCTCCCTGGTG
>JANQRK010000032.1 GCA_028284585.1 Chromatiales bacterium | reverse complement strand
TTTACCGTGGAGGGGCGCGAACGTTATCCGGTAAACCTGCGCTACCCGCGTCGCGTGCGCGATTCCATCGACAAGCTCAGGGAACTGCCCATTGTCACGGAAAGCCAGGAGGAGTTTCGGCTGCGCGATGTGGCCGAGGTACGACTGATCGACGGGCCACCGGTGATCCGCAGCGAGAATGCGCGCCTGAACGGCCGTGTCTATGTGACCCTTAGCGGGCGTGACCTGGGCTCCTACATCGACGATGCACAAAAGGCCGTGGCCGCGGGTGTCAGCCTGCCACCGGGCTATACCCTGACCTGGGCCGGACAGTACGAGTATATGCAGCGCGCCGGAGAGCGGCTGGCATGGATCGTACCGCTGACGCTGGTGATCATCCTACTGCTGCTGTATCTGAGCTTCCGCAACTTTATCCAGGCGCTGATGGTGATGGCTGCCCTCCCGCTCTCTCTGGTGGGCGGATTCTGGCTGGTCTACTGGCTGGGCTATGACCTGTCGGTGGCCGTGGCGGTGGGCTTTATCGCGCTGGCCGGTGTGGCGGCGGAGTTCGGCGTCGTGATGATGGTCTATCTCGACGAGGCAGTGAAACGCCACCGCCCGGATACGCGCGCGAAACTCTGGGTCGCGCTGACCGAGGGCGCCGTGCAGCGCGTGCGGCCCAAGGCCATGACGGCTGCTGTCATTATCGCTGGTTTGTTGCCCATCATGCTGGGCACGGGTACCGGCTCGGAGGTCATGCGCCGTGTTGCCGCACCCATGGTCGGCGGCATGGTCACTGCGCCGCTGGTTTCGATGCTGCTGATCCCCGTGCTCTACCTCTGGTGGAAAGGGCGGGGCATGGCGCGGGAGTGAGCCGGGTGGATAACAGTCGTCGGGCACTGGTCTCGCTCGCCCTCCAAGGGAGAGGAGATTTATCCAGCGACCTAGGTCGGATTTACCCAAAAGGCAAACCAGGCTGAAGGCTGCAGTCCGACAATGCGGTACTGCCAATGTCGGGTTACGGTGCCGTGCAGCTAACCCGAGCTGCGGTTGGACACTCGACCAATCCTTATCCTGCCGGTTTCTCCAGTGTCGCCTTCTTGGGCTGTTCTGCCTTAACCGGCGCAGCACCCTTGGACAATGCCTTGCTGATGGCGAGATCGAACTCTCTGATGGGCTGGTCACCGACAATAACTTGGCTGGTGATCTCATCGGGCACGGTTTTACCGATAATGAAGCTTGGGGTAGGCCTACTGTGTTTTGCTACAACGTCCGCTACTACCGCTCCAAGGCCGTTCGTGCCCATCTGGAGCAATCGAGTGTTGATTTGCATGATTATATGGTTCCCGTGTTGCGGGTATTCGTATTGAAAAGCTAACCCGTGCCGCTATCAAGAGCCAGCTGCGTCGCTTGAGCTATCGGCATCCGGGGAGGGTAAATTTTCGATGCAAAACCCAGGTCAGTTTTCAGCGCAAATCAACAGCTTGGTGTTACACCGGTCAAATGAGGACGAAACGAAGCGGACAGCGAGCCACCAAAGTGAATGCTGAATACCACGGAGCCGGCAGTCGGCCGGCATTTTTTTTGCCAATTTGAGGGATTTCCTGAGCATGATATTTTTCATGACCTTTCCAATAAAGCAGGAGAATAAATCCTTGGTTAAAGAGATAAAGACAGTTTATTCACAATCGAGTGAGAGTAATGTTTGACATACGAGGGGTTATGTTGGGCGCGACTACGATGGTCGCATTGGCGACATGCCAAGCTGCGCAGGGTATATCTTCTAATGAGCCCACGGAGATATCTCTGACTCGCACAGATCGTGGTTGGCATACCAGTGAACCGTTGACGACGTTCTACAGTTTTCAGTTGGTGGATGTTCGTGGAGACCGACCCGCAGTCGTAGACCTGGAGAATACCCATGGTGGTCTTCTGAGCTATGACATTGTGTTTATCGGCGAAAACCATCGTCATCCGGGCAATCATTTCGCCCAAGCAATGATTTACGAGCGTCTGCTCGCCAGCGAGCCGAAGATCATTTTATCTCTTGAGCAGTTCGAGCGTGATACCCAGAAAACGGTTGATGCTTACCTGGCAGGCGAGATCGGTGAGTGGTCTTTGCGCCATTTTGGTCGTGCTTGGGATAACTATGAAAGCAGCTATCGTCCACTGGTTGAAATGGCCAAAGAGCGTGGACTCCCCGTGATTGCAGCCAATGCGCCAAAGGATGCTGTGGTCTGTACCGGCCGCAAGGGTTTGCAGGTTCTGGAAAAATTGCCGACAGGACGTAGAGATCAAGTGGCGGATTGGTTCCATACCCCTGAAGAGGGGGCTTACTTTGAAAAATATACAAGACAAATGCGCCATGGTCCCGCCAAGGTAAAGGCTGATACAAAAGGTCAGAAAAAGCTCAGCCAGCGTGCGCTAAAAAGCTACCATGCTCAGGTGGTTCGCGACGATACCATGGCTGAATCTATTCATATGGCGATGGAGGCCAATCCCGGCTACAAGCTGGTTCATCTCAATGGACATTTCCACTCTGCAGCCAGATTGGGAACCGTTGAGCGCGTCAAACTTCGTCGCGACAGCGAGATTGCGGTGATTCAGCCGGTGATGGTAGCTGATCCGAAGAAGCCGGCCTTTGATGATACTGACGTGAACAGTGGCGACTATCTTTTGCTGATTTATCCTCTGGCTGAGCAGGTCAAAACGGATGAAAACCGTAAAGTCTGGAGGCAAACCGTGTTCAAGCGCTCCGACACCGACTGCACCTTTGGTGCAAGCGAAGATTGAGTCAGGTCAGAAAAGAGAGTGGGATGATGCTAATCGCTGGGTGCTCGGGTATGCCCTCTTTTTTCGCGGAAGCTGATCGGAGGTTATTGCCGGGGCCGTTCGAGGATCGGCCAGCGGTATTCAAAGCGACTTCTGATCGGTTTGTCGACGACTGCGAAATGCGCGAGATGCTCCCCAACCAGGCGAGTAGGGATCTGGCCAGCGCAACGGTGACCATCATGGAAAACTGGCTGCCCCGACTGTTGCGCCCGTTGCTGCAGCCGGTCGCCGCGTGCCTTCTGCGCCCCCGATTCCTGGCTGCGGCTGGCTACTCGGCGCCGTCGCCGTGGCTAAAGGGAATCGTGACGGCGGCGCTGAAGTTTCGGGCTCGAATCAAACGATATGTCTCTTTTGAGGGTTATCCGAATTTGCTCACTTCGCAATCTAAGCGCATGTACCCTTTGGGTGACTGGTCGCTTCAGAATCTAGGTCCAGCATACGCCCATCAGGAGCGGGTCGCGGAGACCGGCTAGCCGCCTGCTCAAGTTGGCCGCAAAAGCGCTGTACCCGGATTCCCCGCCAATTCCCGATCAAACGACGCCATGTTCTGCGACTTGATCTGGGTGTGATTCTGCCCAATCAGCGAGGAACGCGGACATCTCTGGATCCGTCGCAAACTGGGGCGCCTTCCTGGGCAGGTCCACCCCGTGCCCAAGTGCCAACTGGGCACATTCGATATGTTCGCGCCGAGCACGCTGAGGGCAGTTTTCCGAGCCATGGACGATGGTCGACAGCAGCGTCCCGCCATAGGCATTGGTATGGTCGAGATCAGGGTTTTGGTCGATGAAGAAGGTCATGACATCGAGCATGCCCTCCCAACCCGCGAGATGCAGCGGTGGCATGCCCATCTCATCGGGCAGGTTGGCATCGAAGCCCATTGCCACCAGGCGCTGCATGTGTGGCAGGGTGCCCTCGCGCCAGGCGAGTCGGCCCAGCAGGTACTTCATCTCTTCCGATAGCCGGGCCATGTCGATCCGGTCGTCGGGCCGACAGGCATCGTCCGCGGCACGGGCGAGCTGCGCCTCGACGGACGACAGCGCGGTCGCGGCACCGGCCTTTTCCAGGACCCCGGCGACAGCGCGGTTACCGAAGATGCGGGCGAAGGCATAGGGCGTGTGACCGCGGCTAACAGCCGACGGGTCGGCGCCATGCTCGAGCAAGAGTTGGGCGATCTCGCCCGAGGCCAAGCGTCGCGCGGCTTGGTGCAGTGCCGGAATCACCAGCGATGGCTCGCCGGATGGATGTGGCGCGATGCCCTCGTTGGGGTCTGCGCCGGCCTCGAGCAATAGCCGGACCGCCTCGATGTTGTTGAAGTCGAGCGCCCGTGGCAGTGCATTTGTGCGTGCCGGTTCTGCGCCGTGTTCCAACAGCAGCCGCAGCCCCTCGGTATGGCCCAGCTCGGTCGAGTGATAGAGCGACTCGTCGTCGTTGGGATCGGCGCCGTGCTCCAGCAGCCATCGGGCGAGCGGCATGTTGTCGACGTGCCCGATGGCACCGTAGAGCGCGGATAAACGATGCTCGCCACCCGGCTCGAACGCAAAGCTGTCATTCACATCGGCACCGTGCGCCAACAGGAGTTCCGCCATGGTGAGCATGTCCGCCGCCTTCTCCGGTGCTGACTGGATGTGTCGCGAGAATGCGAGATGACACATGGGGCGCCGTGGAGGATAGTCGCGGGTGGCGGCCGCCAGATCCTGTGCCAGGACCTCGCGCATGGCCGCGACATCGTAGAGTCCAACGAGCAGCGGCACCTCGCCCTGGGCGAGATCGGGCGCATCAGCGAGCAGTTGGGTCACGGTCTCCGCCGAGCCGTTGAACAGTGCCCAGCGCAGCCGTCCCTGTTTCTGCGCTCGGTCCATGCCCAGTGTTTCCACCGCGAGCTTCAGGGCAGGCCAGGTTGCGTAGCCCGTCTCTCGCGCAATGACATGTAGGAAATCTGCGTGGCGGTAACGGCCGTTTCTGGGCTTGGCGAGGATGCGATGGATGCGCAGTTTCGCGCCTTCATCGCCCCCCGCGAAAGCTCTGCCCAAGGCCTTGGCGTCACGGCGCAGTTGATCGAGTGACTTGGTCATCGGGTTTCCCTCCGTTGCCCGATAGTCCGCTACGCCGGGCTGAGAAAACCGATGGTTGATCTTCGTCTCAAACAGAGGTGCCGATGACAGCTTTCCGCGGACCGGGTGGCCGCCTCTACGGCCTGCGTAGAGTGTGGCCCGCCCCGTGTTGCCGTGCAAGCCGTGATGCTGGCAGGCTATCGCGACCCGAACCGCCGGCTTAACCAGACACAGCGGCGCGGTCGAAAATGGTTCTGCCAGACCAGGGGGGTGACGATGGAACCCGATCTTAAAATCCACCTCAGAATCGTCCGGCCGTCGGACGCGGGTGATGTCCATGCCCTGTTCTGTGTGCCCGAGGTGTACCGCTATCTTGCCGATGGCGAGTCGCCGCCTGCGAGTGTTGCGACGGGCTGGATCAGCGATGGTGTCGACGATGCCAAATGCCATGGTGGTGGTCTCTGGGGGCTGACGGATGAAACAGATCGTCGCATCCAAGGCATCGTCAGGCTGTCCCGAGGTGCGGAGCGGGAGCTCGAATTGACCTACCTGCTGCATCCCGGGCTGTGGGGCATGGGGCTGGCTACCCGGATGGCGCATACGGTGATGGGGCAGGCTTTTGCCACCGGCCGGGTCGCAGGCATCTGGGCGGGTGCGGATGTGCCCAATGTCGCGTCGATTGCCGTGATGAGGCGGCTCGGCATGCGCTTCCGGCGCGCTGTCAGCTATCCGGCCGGCGCGGGTGTCGAGTACGTTATGGAGCACCAGGCGTACGATCCCGGGCGAATCGAACTGATCCCGATTACCGCATGATGACCAACGACCGGCCATTGGCATCGTCCTGCTGTGCTGAATCCGAGTACGACCACCTGCCACGTCCGGCCTCCCGGATACCCGAGATGCCAGAACCCAAGCTGAACGGTGTCCCCTGTATCGCAGACCGTTTCGTCGAGATCCTGGTGCTCTCGGTCGAGGCCTGGGATCAAGTGTTCCCGCTGTTGGAGTGGGCGATTCCCGACTATGTCTTCGATGCGTTCTGTCCGCATGGCTGGCAGGCCCGCCAACGGGCGGATATCTCAGCGATCTGTCAAGACGGCGGGACCTCCGTCTGGTTGGCGCTGATTGAAGGCGAGGTGGCTGGCTTCATCGGGGTTCGCGTTTACCATGAGGACTCGATGGGCGAAATCCACGTTGCGGCCGTCGACGCGGAGATGACAACGGCCTTTACGTGAGCACCGGAGGTTTCACAAAGGATGCGAAGTATGAAGCCGATCGGGGCAGTATTCCGGTATTCTTGTTGGATCTTGATCAGTCGAGTGAGATAGTCCGCGATTGTGGCGAAATGTATATGGAAGCACAGAGCCTGATGCTGCTAACCAAGATCTTCTGGCCGACTTAGCGGGCACGACTCTGTAACCAAACTTCGGTTGGCAATGGGGCACGTGAACCCATGGATGCATCGAAAGAGGCGGTCGAAGTCCTGACGTCACTATTGCCAGGCTTTCTATTCTTGAAAGTGGTCGCTCTCAGGTCGTCGGTCGGCAAGTATGAGGCGCATCACTACATAGTTGACGCGTTCATTGGGTCCCTTGTCATCTATTCGGTGGTTGGGTTTTTAGAGTCCCCGATAGGGGATCCGTAAACCCCTCGCCTTTAGGCGATGGATAGGTCCGGTGAGATAAGCTCGGTGGAGGGAATCGTGCAAGAGCGGAAGTCATACGGTCTGGGACTGCAAGTACCACCTGGTGTGGACTACGAAGTACCGGTATCAGGTGTCGGGCGGTGATATCGGGCTGAGATGCCGAGAGTTGTTGCGGGAGATTGCGCGTAGCGAGGAGATGCTGATCTAAGCCGGGTCGATTAATCGTGACCATGTGCATATGCTGCTTGGGATTCCACCGCAGTTGTCGGTATCCAAGGCGGTGCAGTATCTCAAGGGTAGGAGTTCACACCGCCAGCTCACGGAGTACGCGTGGTGGAAAGGGCGGGGCATGGTGCGAGAGTGATGCTGGGCGGATAACAGCCGTCGGGCACTGGTCTCCCTCTCCCTCCAAGGGAGAGCGGACTTACGCAGTAACTTAGGTCGGATTTACCCAAAGGGCAAATGAGGCCGACCGAAGCCCAGGTCATCGCTCTGGAGCATCAGCAGACGCTGAATGAGGCCCATGGCGAGATCGAGACGGCGCACCCGGGTTTCCTTGGCTCGCAAGATACCTACTCCGTCGGCACGATCAAGGGCATCGGTCGGATCTATCAGCAGACCTTTGTCGATACCTACAGCAAGGTGGCTGCGTGCAAGCTGTAGACGACAAAGACGCTGATCACAGTGGCAGACCTGCTCAATGATCGCGTGTTGCCGTTGCTGGAATCGGAAGGCGTGGTAGTGGCTCACTTTGAATTTGCCGCTGCGCGCTTCTTATATGGTCCACGCTTCTTCGGCTTGGCCGCTTCGCGCTCGTCGATTAGGCCAACGATGAATTCCAGATCGTAGACTGAATCAGCAATGCCGGCTTCCATTGCTGGGGTCACTTTCAGGCTCTTGTGGATACGGCAGAAATTGTAGTGCATGAAGTGCAGAGAAATCGCGTGCATGTGATTCTCGACCTTTTTCGAGAAGGCATTCGTTAGGCGCGTGAATCGACGCATGCTCATGCGCATGGTTAGATTGTTGCGCTCGACGTAGCTCGTCGAAATATGCTTCTTATCAGGGTCTCCGGCCACGACACCGCACTGAGCCTGCACAAACTTTCCGGGGCTGTAGCGCTTCTCCGGGCCTCCCTTACCTTCTGTGCCGTAGATCTTGATCAGGCGGGCGTAATCGATGTCATTGCCAAATGCGTTCTCAATCGCCTCTAGGTACGGCTTATGGCCGTCCGTGGTGAGCTGAACACGATTAGCCAGACGGCCAGCTAGGTCAGCAATGAAGTCTTCAGCGTCCCGCAGCGAGCGGCTACCAACGTGCCAGCACGGCACAAGCTTGGTATCCGCGTCTATTGCGGTCCAGGTCCAGACATCGCCCGCTTCGCCTTCCATGCCTTCGGGTACGTTCTTTTGCTTCGAGTAGACGAAGCTCCAAATCTCGTCGCACTGCACGCGCTTACAAGGCAGATCACGCAGCACGCGATCCTGGTAGTCCAAGCAGGCCTCGCCAGCGTCACGTAGCAGCTTATCGACCGTATTGCGGGACACGTCCGCCATGCGGGCAGTTGCTCGGAGTGAGTTGCCCTCGACCAACATATGAAGAATCTGGGCGCGCTGCTTGGTGTCTAGCTTGTTCATTCCATTTTGCTTGGCATTTTGTTCAGTTTAATTTTATGCTGTAAATCGAATATGTCAAGCATATTGTTCACTTTAACGAGATGCGTTAAATTAAGATTGACCGTTTACCCGACATCAGCTAAAAGGAGTTATGGAAATCGAATTTGCTGACCCAAGGTTGGCGCTGATCGAGTCAGAGGATGTCGGGCAGATTCGATTGCCGGTCTCAGTGATCAAATCAGTACGCAGGAAGCTCACTGTTCTGCGCGCTGCACCAGATGACCGAACGCTGCGTAATTGGAAAAGTCTTCATTACGAGAAACTCACAGGAGATCGAGAGGGCCAGAGATCAATTCGCGTGAATAAACAGTATCGAGTCGTGTTCTTGCTAGATGACGACGTGACGCCTAAAAAGATCACGATTTTGGCTATAGAGGATTATCACTAATGCCGACCGCTGAACGAATTAATGTTGAGCACCCGGGTTTCTTCATCCGTGAAGAACTTGCTGCGCGCGGCTGGAAACAAGTCGATCTTGCATACATTCTTGGCATGAGTTCTCAACAACTTAGCCCCCTCTTAAATGGGAAACGCGACATAACTCCAGAGACAGCTATTGCGCTTGGTGATGCGTTCGGAGTTTCTCCTGAGTTTTTTGCGAACCTGCAGAAGCTTTTCGATTTGAGCAAAGCGAAGCGACCAGACCCCGGTGTTAAAACTCGCGCAAACTGGGTAAAAACGTTCCCTATTCGCGAAATGATTCAACGGAAGTGGATAGAAGATACTGAGGCAGATCTTTTGAATCTTCAGATGAAGAGATTCTTTTCTGCTGAAAACATTGAAGATATACCGTTTGTTGGTAATGCAGAGGTAGAAGCGCACGCTGCCAAGAAATCTGATTACGAGGAGATAACACCTATCCAGTTAGTTTGGCTGCAGCGTGTTCGCTTAATTGCCAAAACCATGGATATCCCCGAGTACAGAAAAGAGAATCTGCTTAGTGCACTACCGATCGTTCGCGCGCACATGGCCGATATCGATGATATATCAATGATTCCAGAGATACTTACAGATTGTGGGGTTCGTGTTGTTTTCGTAGAAGCACTATCTGGATCAAAAATCGATGGAGTATGTACGTGGATTGACGATCAACCAGTGATTGGAATCACTGCTCGTCTAAATCGTATGGACAATTTTTGCTTTGTTTTACGACATGAAATTGAGCACATACTGAATGGCGACGGTAAAGAAAGATACTCCGAACATGTCGATGTATTTGACCCCGATCATGACATCGAAGGACTTCCAGATGAGGAAAAGATAGCCAACCGTGCAGCAGCAGAATTTTTGGTGCCGCAGGATATGCTTTCTCAGTTCATGCGGAGAAAAGGTAGGTACATATCTGAGAGAGACGTTCTTTCTTTCGCAGCCAGGCATAGTATCCACCCATCCATCGTAATTGGCCAGATTCAACGTCGTCGCTATGAGGGAGGAGACGAAAACGCATTCAGATGGTTGCGCAGACATTTGATTGAAGTGCGCGAATACTTTGATGAATGGAAATATTTAGACGGCTGGGGGCGCGTTGCAGACGTAAATCTCTAAGAGGTCGCCATGGCAAAGTTTAATGAACAACTACTGCAAATATGGAATGAATGGGAAGAAGCTACCGGAGAGGACGCTAACAACCCGAACGATTTTATCGATTGGGCGATATCTAACGGAAAGCTCACTCCAAGGCCGGAAGACCTCAGACGGATTTTTCGAAGGCAGGTTTCTACCGCTCTTAGACAGGCTCTGAAGATAGACGAAAATGGGACGACGTATCGTGCAAAACAATGTGTTTCAATCATTGAAAATGGGGCCCAACGAACTCTGTGGTTCGATGTCGACAAAGGTGGCACACCACAGCTAAGGCGGAAGGCAGCTCGACAGCGGCGCGACTCGATCGCTAACGATGTCTACCGCGCAATGTCTGACGTAGAACACATGAACTTCCAGTTCCCGCAAGATGAGCCGATTCAGTTTGTTTTGGATTTCACAGAGGACTATAACGAGCGGAAAGCGCTGGAAATGATGGATACCGATACCAAGGACACTGGCTAGGACTTCTTCCAGCGAGCAGATGCTGCGATTTCAGCGATTTCAGAGCGCTGCTCAGGCGTTAGTGATCGCGCCCGCGCCTTTGCCCCCTTTTTTCCTGCTTTACTCTTTTTCTGGTCAATGACTGACTCTTCAGCCTCGCCGGTCGCCAGGTCGACGATCGATTTGGCAAGCTGATTCGCATCGCGTGGTCTTTTCGGCTTCTTACTCATGCGCCCATTTTAGCATGACCGCTCAAGCATCCCGATTTTCAAACTGAGCCACTACCGAAGGCGTCGATTTGCTGCGTATCCTGTCCGATCGTGGTACTGAGTTCTGCGGCCGACCGGAGCGCGATGATTACCAGCTGTTCCTGGCAATCTAACGCTATCGAGCACACGCGCACCAAGGCCTACAGTCCACATACCAATGGGATCTGCGAACGATTCCATCGGACGGTCAAAGAGGAATTCTACGAGATCGCCTTCCGCAAGAAGATCTATGCTGAACGCGATGGCCTACAGGCCGACCTGAATGTCTGGGTCGATGGCTATAATCAGGAACGGACACATCAGGGTAAGACGTGTTGCAGACGGACACCCCTGCAGACGTTGCGCGATGGACGGACGCTATGGGATGAGCAGGTCAGTAACTTGCTCGACACGACCCGATTGCTTTAGCCAATCAATTCTGATGCATGCGTTCTTTGGGGCGCTTTCGCGTAGCTTCGGAGATGTGGCCCGGGTGAGCGAATCTTATCGCGTCGTGCGTTCCTTAAGCGTCTTGACTTGGTTTGCCACGCCAGCCAGCAAGGTTGCTCCACGGCGTGTCGGCGACCAGGTGATGCATCGACTGGTGCGCCGAGCGCACCTTGTCCGGCTGCACCCGCGCCGCCATCGGCTCGATACTCTTGCGTTCGCCCTGGCAGCATCAGGCTCTTGATACACCATCGGGCCGTCTCTTCCGGATCCGCGTGCGTCAGCCCGCTCACGACCCCATCACAGTAACTCGCAAAAAGTGATGCCAGGCTTTGGCTCACCACACACCTCAGAAGTTACTTGAAGTAATGGGCATAATGCACTATTTCTTAAAGACAGCCGGATTGACTGATTGCTCCGGCCATGGGGCATTACCACAAGGAGATGGGTGATACCTACCGAACGAAAATCTGCTGAGGGGACTTAAGAACTATGCACACTGAATTCAAGAAATTGGTGGGGATGACCTTTACCGGGGCCGCTCTCGCCTTGGGCCTGGGGGCACCCGCCGCGTGGGGAGAGGTAGAAACGTCCGCGAACGTGACCCTCGCGTCTGACTACTCATTCCGCGGGGTCTCCCAGACCACCCGTGATCCTGCGATTCAAGGAGGCTTCGACGCTACCTGGGATTCCGGTTTCTACATCGGCACCTGGGCGTCGAATGTGAACTTCGGCGACGACACCTCTATGGAGTGGGATCTGTACGCGGGCTACGGCGGAGAGATCAACGAAAACCTGAGCTACGACTTCGGGTACATTCGATTCGAGTATCCCAGCGAGGGGTCCAACCTGGACTACAACGAGATCTACGGTTCTTTGACCTACGGCGATTTCACCGTCGGTTTGTACTATTCCAACGAGTACCTCAACCTTGACGACGTGGACTGGTTCTATCCCTACGCCGAGTATTCCCTCGCTTTGGGTATGGCAGACATGAGCATCGACTTCCACCTGGGCTGGAGCATCACCGACGACAACAGCAGCGAAGACTTCGAGAGCTTATTCGGCGACGACCAGTACATCGATTACTCCGTCGTTCTGAACATTCCCGTCGCCGGTCTGGACTTCGCGGTAGGCATTTACGGCACGGACATCGACAGCGACGCCTGCGACGAAGAGTGCGACGCCCGCGCGATCTTTTCTGTTTCTAAAACCTTTTAGCGTCAGCTTAGCGGGTGCGTCCTTCGCGCCCGCAATCCATCGATTGCAGGGCGGCCGGCTCACCGATGGCGGCCTAGCAGCCGGCTGAAAAATTTTTCATGGGGCGATATCAGCGCATCGTTGTGCGGTTGAAGCTCATGCGAGGGGAATCCGATCGTCGAGCGAGGATGTTCAGTTACGTGGACCTGGCGTCACGGACGCCCTAAACACCACCCGATCCGCAAGGTCCGGGGGATCGTCGACGAGGTAATACCGATGCTGGAGCCGGCGTTTCAACAGATGCACTCGGACTGGAGTCGCCTGATGCGATTGCCGTTGATGAGTTGTTGTTCGACGCGATCAAGCAGCAGGGATACGCGAAGAAGCTGACGTCGAAAGAGCACTTCTCGGTGGACGGCAACTTCATTGAAGCCTGTGCTTCGCTGAGGTCCTTCAAGCCGAAAGATCATGACGATGACTCCGACGACGGCGAGAACTTCCATGGCGAAAAGCGCAGCATTAAGACCCACTGCTCGACGACCGACCCGGATTCGAGACTCTGCCGCAAGGGGTTTGGCAAGTAAGCGAAGCTGAACTATATGGGCCGGAGGATACATCGCTGCGAAGGTGATTGCAGCTGATGCTGGCCGTACTTTCGAGATCGATGCGAGCTTAAGCACGATTTCAATCTTGGGCACTTGCTCGGCAAGGTATAGTCCAGCCAGTCTCCTGTGGATGTGGCAGAGAAAGGGAAGTTCGAGATTGAGCGACATTAAGGACCAATGAACGCATGAATGCATGTGTTAGGCCCAAGCGTAAATCACAGCGGGAGTGGTAACAGTGAGGAGCAAGTTTCGAAATGCGAAAAAGGATTGTTCCCCTTAGACAAGCACCTGGCCCGCGCCGCGACGGTGGCTGGCTCGACCTAGGTGCGGTGGCAGAGGTGGAGTTTACCTCCGAGGACCCCGAGCATCCGATCGAGTCGGCGTTGATCCCAGGCGAAGATGTGGGATGGCGCGCCAACGCGCCCGGCCGACAGCTGATCCGGCTGCTGTTTTCTCCTGCGCAGAAAGTGACGCACATTCAACTGCATTTCGAAGAGAAATCTGTCGTGCGCACGCAAGAGTACGTCTTGCAGTGGGCACCGGAACATGGGCAGCCCTGCCGCGAGATCGTGCGTCAGCAGTGGAACTTCAGCCCGAGCGGTGCAATCTTCGAGATCGAAGAGCATCAGGTCGACCTGCCGTCAGTAAAGGTTCTAGAGCTGATCATCGACCCAGACTTAGAAAGCCAGGCGGCATTCGCCTCCCTGCAAAGTATGCGAATCGCTTGAGCTTGGAGTAATTTCCTTTGATGGATCAATCGCCCACAGGGCGCACGACGATCCGTCCGGTAATCTGCCCCGCCAGCATACGCTCGGCCATCTTACCGACTTCGTCCAGCGAAACCCGGGCTGCGAAGTCCTGCGGTGGCTGGATGCGCCATTCGTTCGCCAGACGATGCCAGTGTGAGACACGCAGGTAGTCAGGACACCAAGCCGAATCGATCCCGTCCAGCGTCACGCCGCGAAGGATGAATGGGTAGACGGTGAGGGGTAAATCGGTGCCCGCCACGACACCGCAGCAAGCGACGCAGCCGCGGTACTTGATCGATTTGATCAGCGTGGCCAACGGTTTCCCGCCGACGGTGTCTATCGCGCCGGCGTATTGAGCCGACAGCAGCGGCCGTCCACCCTTGTCCGCCAGTGCGTCGCGACCGAGGACGCGCGCTGCCCCCAATCGCTTCAACCACTGATGTCGATGCTGTTTCCCGGTAAGCGCCACGACCTGATAGCCGAGCTTGGCGAGGATCTGAATCACGATTGAGCCAACACCCCCGGTCGCTCCGGTTACCATCAACTCGCCCGAGTCTGGAGTGATGCCGTGATGGATCAGCGATGCTACCGTTTGCGCTGCCGTGAACCCGGCCGTGCCGAGCACCATCGATTCTTCGAGCGCCATCGATTCCGGCAGCGGCACCACCCATGCCGCCGGCACACGGACATACTCCGCCCAACCGCCCCAGCGTTCGACGCCCAACTCGTGACCGGTGGCAATCACACGGTCTCCGACGTTGAACGCGCTTGATTCCGAGGCAATGACTGTACCTGCCGCATCGATGCCGGGTACGTGAGGAAAACGCTTGACGATCCCGGGATGGCCCTGGGCCGCCATGGCATCTTTGAAGTTGAGTGACGAGTACGCGACTTGAATCAGCACGTTGCCTGGCGGCAAGTCGCGAATCGGCCGCTGCGCAACGGCCGATTCGATTCGATCGTTGTCAGTCTTGTGGACGAGGTAACAGGAAAAGCTGTCTGGGACCATGTCTACTCCATCTCGAACGAGGCGAACCCGATCGATAATTGAGGGGACTTCGAAAAATGCCATCCATGGCATTTTTCTCCACGGAAAGGCCAAAATGCGGTTTTCGCCTTTCCTTCATTTTCAATCACTTGTCGTGATCGAAAATGGCAGCACATCCCTGTGCCGCTCGTGCACCTCGATTCTTCGAGGTGCCCTTAAGCGTTCTTGTCTATCACTGTCACTCCTGGATCAGTGCACGGGCGGACCGTATTTGCAATCGCCCGAACGCAAGCAGTGCCACAGCCAGCAAGCCACATTCGACGCTGAATGCCGTTGCATAGGCCAGCAAGGGCGCCTGGTCGGTCAGCAGGTTCATCAAATCGACCAACCCGGCCCCAATCAGATTGGCCAGCGCGCGGCCG